>JAUBOH010000889.1:0-1001 GCA_036700145.1 Microcoleus occultus BM001215366 | reverse complement strand
AAAAGCAAGACAAAACCCTATTAAATTTGAGACAGGGCGAAAATACCACAAAAAGTCAAAGCTCGAGCAGAAGTAATCAGATTAAATGCACATGGCTGGTATGTTGAGAAAATAGCTGCTCAAAGAAAGCTGGGCTTCACAAACGGTGAGAGTAGTTTTACACAAATGGAAAAAGTTTGGTATGGAAAGCAAGCGTGGAAAAACCAGGTCGAGGGGGAAAGCAAGCGCGGAAAGAAGAGGAGCTAGAGTTTTTGTCAGAATGCCTTAAAAAAGAACCACGTACATATAATAACAGTTTTCAATGAGCTGAGCAATTAGAAAAAGAGCGCTCAATTAAACTCGCGTCCCGACAGATTAAGACGGGTACTAAAAAAAAGGGGAGCATTTGGAAAAGAGCTAGTCCAAGTCATAAAGGAAAACAAGACCCCAAACAACGAGAAATCAAGCAATCAGACCTAGAACTGCTGGAATTAGCAGCGGCGGCGGGAGAAATAGACTTAAAGTATCTAGATGAATCAGGATTTTGTGCGTGGAGTAAACCTAGTTATACCTATTACAAAAAAGCTGAACAAAAACGAATCCAACAGACTAAAAATCGAGGTCGTAGATTAAGTATTATCGGGCTTTTTGAACCTCTAAGTAGCTTGGTCTATGGTTTGGTCATTGGAGGTGTCGAACGAAAAGCTTATATTCAGATGATGGAGAAAGAAGCGTCAGAAGCGGCCCCAATGAAACGGATTAGAATCATCGTACAAGATAACGGTCTAATACACCGATGTCACTCTTGTTAAAAAGTTATGGTCAAAGTGGGAAAGTCAGGGTTTATATATCTTTTTCTTACCAAAATATTGTTCGGAAATGAACCCAAGTGAATGAGAATGGCAACACATTAAAAAAGCTGAATTAGCCGGACAAATGTTGGAGGCTGAATTAGAACTCGCCACTTGCCGTAATTGATGGAGTAGAAGTTAGAGGGAAAAGAGGAAACTACCCTACACAAC
>JAUBOH010000888.1:0-1004 GCA_036700145.1 Microcoleus occultus BM001215366 | reverse complement strand
CCAATTGTGCCTTTCATAGTTCCAGACATACAGTACACGACTTCTTCATGGTCGTGAACATGAGTCGGATTCAGTGCGCCCGGTTTTAGTTCAGCGTGAAACATCAGAATTTCGTTAGCGCCTGTACTGGGTGCCGCCATTTTTTTGACGACGACTCCAGGCACTTCAAATTTCTCAGCATTGTTACCGCGAACGATTGTCATAGATATCTCCTTTTGCAAAATGTGAAAAAAACAAGTAATAGACTTAGGGATTGTGTCGTGAGATGTTCCCTTCTAGAGGATAGTAATTTTGAAATCGGGAAACTGCTCGCGGCACGATAGACGATCGCATTCCAATCTCTAATTTCCCTGCAAATGCGCTTCTAGGAACCACAAATATTTGTCCGCCGCGCGAGAGATTTCTGTGAAAAGATCGGCGGTATCGGCATCTTCGAGGTCGCTGGTTTGGTCGATCATTTCCCGAACGATTTTTGCGTAGGGAGCAAGGCGATCGGCGATCGCAATTACATGATCTTTGCCGTTGACAATCTCGAAGGGATATTCGGGAAGAGTAGAGATTTTGGCGGCGGTGCGAACAGTTCCCATTGCCGTGCCGCCGAGGGTTGTGACTCGTTCGGCGATCGTGTCAACATACTCATCTAGCTGAGTCGCAATCTGGTCAAACAGTTGGTGCAATTGGTAAAAGTTCATACCTTTGACGTTCCAATGTGCCTGCTTCACCTGAGTTTTGAGGTCGAGAGTCAGCGCCAGAGATAAATTGAGCAGGGCAATGATTTGGGTGCGATTTTCGGTGGGTATATCGATGCGACTGGAATAGAGCTTTGTAACGGTTGGATGGAGGATTGCAGTAGCCATAATCGTGTTCTCCAAAGAATTGGATGGAGTGCAGCTTTTCAATTAGCTCTAGAAAGCTGATGTGCCAACTATAAAAGCCTTTCTCCGTGCAGGTCTTTTCTAATCTTGTGGAAAAATTTGTCTATTCTTGCGATCGCCCTCAATTCT
>JAUBOH010000887.1:0-1006 GCA_036700145.1 Microcoleus occultus BM001215366 | reverse complement strand
ATAGACAAACTATCAGGTTCTTTCCAAGAATATTATGCAGCCATTGCCAGAGCAATAGTAGCTTCAGCTTTTATTTTCTGCGAAAAATCAGATGTTTTTACTCCTGTTCGATATCATGCATCGTGGCGAGACGAAATTGTAGATACAATTATTAGTGTATTAACTCAAAACGAACAAGAACAAGGAGCTATTTCTGATTTCGGGAAAAATCTTTTGTTCCAAAGTTTTAAAAAATGGGGTAATAAGAAATTACAGCAAGAGCGAGGAGCGTTGACTAATAAAGTATATCCTTTTAGTGGAGACATTTTATATTACCAAGCTAAGGGACAAAAAATTCGTGATTTTATCCGCAAGCAAATCGATTCATATAAGCCACCTGTTATTATTTTAGCTCATAGCTTAGGAGGTATTGCTTGTGTAGATATGCTAATTGAACGAAAACTACCGCAGGTTGAATTATTGATTACAGTTGGTTCTCAAGCTCCATTTCTATACGAAATTGATGCCTTACAAAGTTTATCTTATCAAGAGCCTCTACCAGAATACTTTCCTGAATGGTTGAATCTTTACGATCGACGGGATATCCTTAGTTATATTGGAGAAGAATTATTTCCTGGTAAAATAACAGATAAACATATCGATAATAAGCAGCCTTTTCCAGAGTCTCATGGTGCTTATTGGCAAACTGAAGAAACATGGAATGTGATTTTTGAATTGTTAAAATCAAAAAACTGGTAAGTTAGTGAGCGTTTAGTTACATCGTGACTTGAAATAGTTTCTGGTCACGAAATCCTGTTAAGTATTTCCGAACGGAAAAAATATAGAACACAATATGGAAACCGATCGTAATATTCCTCCCAATGAAACTTATGCACTAATTGTTGGAATCGAAACTTATAGTTTTAAATATGGTGATAATGATGCTATTAAATTAGGAAATTTGAATGGACCAGCTAAGGCTGCTATTGACTTTGCTGATTGGCTAGTATCAAGAGATGTTCCTCCA
>JAUBOH010000886.1:0-1010 GCA_036700145.1 Microcoleus occultus BM001215366 | reverse complement strand
AAGTTGACAAAAATTAACATCTGTGCTGTAGAACGCTCGGGCGATCGCCCTGGAATCAAATTAAAACGCTCGATCAATGGGTAAAGCAAGAATTAGAAAAAACTCAATTACCAGACGCTTGAACAACAAATAGATTCATGAAAATTGTTTCTAACTTGAGCGCTTGGCCAACATCCAGTCTACCTCAAGCTAGCGGTACACGGGCAGAAACTAAGGCTACTGACGATTTCTCTTATTCACCATAGATCAAACCAGCTCAGCTTAGACTCTTGACACGTAGATGCGACACTTTCAAGAATCCCTAATCATCAAATTATCTTGGCAATACAGGAGACAACCGAATTAAATTATACCAATCATAAAGCAGTTAAAGCAGTCAGACATCTAGATAATAAATATGCTCGTGGATTGAAACTACATTCAACTTTCGCAGCAACAACACAGGGGCTACCATGAGGAATTATCGACCAATATGCGTGGGCTAGAGCGCCAAAATCTTGATAGTAAAGCTCCTCAACCTTCTCAAAAATCAACTGAACAAAAACAAAGTCAAAGATGGCTGGATGCTTTAAGAAACACCCGATCTATCATCCCGACTTCACAAAAACTAATCACAATTGCCGCTCGCTCAGCTGACTTTTATGACTTGTTTGCTTGTGCGAACCGTCAAGGAGCAGATTTTGAGATTCGAGCCACTCAAAACAGATATTTAGAGTCTTCATCGAACAATCTTAAAGAAGAGATGGAATCGAGGAAGCCACAAGTCACAATGACTGTGGAATTGAAACGCAATCCCACTCGGCAATCTCGACGGGTAACTTTAACTATTCGGGCTCAGACTTTAACTATCCAACCACCGCCAAATCGTGCTAAAAAAGAACAATTAAATCCGATTAAACTGCCAGTTATTTGAGTCAGAGAATCCGACCCACCTTCGGAATCGTCAGCAATTGAGTGGTGGCTGGCGACCACCTTACTTATTACTTGTATTGAAGATGTGACTACTTATG
>JAUBOH010000885.1:0-1011 GCA_036700145.1 Microcoleus occultus BM001215366 | reverse complement strand
TTTGCCATCCACACCCAGATCGGAGCATTGTCAATAATTCCCCTCAAAGTTTGCTGCTGTCGGGCGAGGGCTTCTTCTGTTTGTTTGCGCTTAATTCCCAGGGCGATCGCATCCGCAACTGAAGCCAAAGCAATCAGCGTTGATTCCTTCAACTCGTGGCGAGCAAACATCGCGATTACTCCCACCAACTGATCGTCCACAATTAGCGGATATCCCGCAAAAGCTACCATTCCTTCTCGCGCCGCCCATTCTCGATCGCTGATACGGGCATCTTCTAGAACATCATTAGTCAAGTGGGGTTGTCGATCTTTAGCTATTAAACCAATCTTAAACTCGCCGACAACAACGCGACTGTGAGTGCCGTCAATGTGAGTATACATCCCCGCGCTTGCTTGCAACTCCAATACATTTCCCTCTTCATTCAGCGTCCAAATCCGAGCAAACGCAGCATCCAAATGGCGCACAATTGCATTGGTGCAGTTTTGTAAAGTTGCAGGCAAAGTGTGATTTTGAGTCAAAGCAATTCCGACATCTGCTGTGAATACAGAAAGTTGAAACTGTTCTGCTAGAGCTTCTTCGGCTTTTTTGCGATCGGTAATCTCGACAGCACTACCAACAATGCGACAAATTTTACCAAATTCGTCTCGCAGCGGAGTCAGAGTTGTGATAGACCACACTTCTGTAGTGCCAAAAATAACAGCTTGTTCGTAGGAAATTGAGGTATTTTTTAGCAGACATTCTCTTAATTTAGGCAGAAAAAATGCGACTGTAGACTCTGACAAAATCTCTTCGGGAGTTTTGCCACACCCCAACTCGCTGCTGACACCGCTGAGTAACTCTGCTGCTCGATTCCAGCCGCTGTAGCGAAATTGTCCATCTGCGCCGACATCTAGTACGAAAATGCTGTAGTCCACACTGTCGTAAATGCTGCTCAGAAATTCTTTTTGCTGCTGCATTTCTGCTTCGGCGCGCCGGGCTGGGGTAATGTCAGCGTGTACTCCCACCCACTCG
>JAUBOH010000884.1:0-1011 GCA_036700145.1 Microcoleus occultus BM001215366 | reverse complement strand
GGAGATAAACCGGGGGCGATCGCCGATTATACTCAAGTCATCCGCTTGGATCGAAACTTTGCAGCGGCTTACAACAACCGGGGATTGGCGCTTTCAGACTTGGGCGATCAAAAAGGGGCGATCGACGATTTCAATCAAGCGCTGCAAATTAATCCCGGTCGCGCTAACACTTATTTTAACAGAGGATTGGCGCTGTTTCGGATTGGGAACGATCGCTCTGCCTTAGCTGATTACACTCAAGCAATTCAACTCAATCCCAGTTATGCAAAGGCTTTTGCTAACCGAGGAATTACCTTGGTGAGAATGGGAGACAGACAAGGGGCGATCGCAGATTTGCAGCAAGCGGCTCGTTTATTTAGGGCCCAAGGAATGAATGCAGATGCTCAAAAAGCATTAGATTTGATTGGTCAACTGCAAAGGTAAAATTGATTTGATATTGTACACCGATCGCAATATTCCGGTACTCCAAAATTAGGAATATTTCGACAGTCAGGCCTTCGCAATAGTCCGACAGTCCGGCAGGGGTTTAAACCCCTGCCTCAAAGCTGAAGTCCTCTAAAGAGGACTAATATCAAATCCGATTAATTGCACAGAATATTTGTAGGGATACGGCAATGCCGTGTCCGTATCCGCCGTAGGGAAACAATCGAAATAAATACAGAAAGAGGACACAGCAGTGCTGTGTCCCTACCGAAGATCCGAATGACGATCGATCGGCATTTCAGTCCTTTTCAAAGGACTTTCGCTATGAGACGGGGGTTTAAACCCCCGTCGGACCCGATAACAAACGCGAGAATTAATATTACCTAGTTCCCTAAAACCTCACCGTCACCAAAATCACCCGCCGAGGCTGATTTTCCGCTTCAATAGTATACTCAACCCGCCCAAAACCTTTCGGCCCAGGTTGAACTACATCGTAGCGAGATATCACCGTACCCGCTGCTGTATCGTATTGAGCAAAAACAGCACCGGGATTCCTCCCAGCAGACGCATCCGCATCCCCTCCCCAAG
>JAUBOH010000883.1:0-1013 GCA_036700145.1 Microcoleus occultus BM001215366 | reverse complement strand
CAACGAAGTATTTCGGAAAAAACCCGGTTTCTGACACCCATTAGTCATTCCTGGATTTCAGACTCCAGAAATTCATGAGTCTGTATCTGAATTGCTCGTCCTTGTCAATGAATTGATAAGCTTATGGAAGCCTTTAACGTCCTTGCAATAGCCGTTCAGCAGTTAGTTCCAACAGGCCCAAGACCGGAGATACGATCGCACTTTCGCCCGTATACACAACCTCTTCATACAAACCCTCAACCCACTCCAACACCGTCACCCGCTGCTGCATCGGGTCAACAATCCAATACTCCGCAATCCCTCGCGCCGCATACTCAGAACGTTTGTAGCGATAATCTCGATTTTCTTGATGAGGACTCACCACTTCTACTACCAGCAATGGCGGCGGCATATCACTCATAATAGTCGATCGGCTACTTCCCTCCAAAGCCGCAGCCAATTCCTCTGATAGCACCATCACATCTGGTATACGAGTAGTTGCCCGCGCACCAAGGACAACAATTTCAGTCTTCATTGTCAATCGATAAGGTGGAATACCGAGTTGAAAAAATAGATTCAATAGGAATGAGCCAATTCGGCGATTCAGATCGCTTTCTGGGGGCATAACAATCAGTTCTCCATTTTCCAGTTCGTACTGAGTATCTGTACCATCATCAAAGTTTAGATACTCTTCAAGGCTCATTTTTTGGGATGCAACGGTCATAGCGATCGCGCCTCTGCTAATAATTGTTTAGATATGCTCATCATTTTAACCAGATATCTAACTCCTCTCAAGACCATCTTGTCGCCTGTAAAATATAAAATTCCTTGACAATATTGACAAACAGTGAGTATTTTTGCTCCCACCCAGGCGATCGCTCTCCAATAGCCGTTGCAAATATTCACCGATCGTGCATCACTTGACTGATCTGGCAATATACGCGAAACTTTACATAAGACTGATGTATTGCTTCTATTTTTAATAACTTCTGTTAAGTTCTGACTCAAAACCTATCAATTCGTCAAAATTGATA
>JAUBOH010000882.1:0-1014 GCA_036700145.1 Microcoleus occultus BM001215366 | reverse complement strand
TTCTCGGTTTGTGCGTCCAACTTGTCATGATACTTTCAATTAAAATCCCGAAATCCGTTCGACAGTTCCCGATAAACTGCTACTGCTAATTGTGCTCCCCAAATCGGAGCCACCCAGTAAACCCAGTGGTGTTCCCAAATGCCGCCAATTAAAGCCGGGCCGAGAGAGCGCGCTGGATTCATACTTGCCCCAGTAATTGGCCCCATAAATGCGGCTTCCAGTCCTACAGTTAAGCCAATTGCTATCCCCGCAAAGCCGATGGGAGCGCGTCTGTCAAGTCCCGAACCTAAGATAACAAACATTAAGATAAAAGTCAATACTGTTTCTAAAATTAGAGACTGTAACCAGTTACCGTTGAGAGGAACAGTTGCACCGAAATTTGCTACTTCTCCTAAAGTAATTAGCAGCAGTTTAGAAGCTGCAATTGCCCCTAAACATTGCGCTAAAACGTAAGGTAAAACACGTTCTCTTGGAAAAAAACCGCTAGCCCAAAAAGCTAATGTGACAGCCGGATTCAGGTGAGCGCTGCTAATATGACCCGTAGCATAAATCATCGCGGCGACAACGGCTCCAAAGACAAAACTAATGCCTAAATGAGTGATGGCACCCTGGCTAATTTTGTTGACCATCACGGCGCCCGTGCCTGCAAAAACCAGAATAAATGTACCCAAAAATTCTGCGATTGCTTCTCTCCTGCACTCCGGTGAGAACAAGTTGCTCGCTGTCTTATAAACTGACTTGAACATTGAGTCTATCGATAACTTTAGCTTTGTGTTTGAATTATAGTTCCAATGCAGAAGGTTCCCAATGATACCTAAAAAGTTGCCTGCTGTCTCAATAACTCCCCAATTGTCGAGTCAAGCTGAGCTTTACCACCAAAAACAGTCCCTACCTTGCCATTGTAAAAGTGCTGATAAATTAGTTGATAGCCTTCTTTGGGTAAAGGAATATAACCCACAGAACTAACTAAGGTCGGAGCTTTCTTCATGTAGAATTCTACAAAGTTGCGTACCT
>JAUBOH010000881.1:0-1014 GCA_036700145.1 Microcoleus occultus BM001215366 | reverse complement strand
TCTTGGCGTTGAACTCCATCATCGAGTAAATATCGCCAAATCCGATCTCGAATTGGCCTGCTGCAACTTTGGTAATTGTATCAGAGGAACCGTAGCCCCGCTCGATTTTGACATCCAATCCTTCGGCTGGAAAATAGCCTTTGTCAATGGCGATTGTTAGGGGTGCGTTGTCGCCTTGCAGCAGCCAAGATGGATTGACTTTGATGGTGCGTTTCTGTGCCGTGTCAGCGGCTGTTGTTGCAGTTGCTCCCCCGGATGCAGGGGTGGTTACGGCATTCGGCGACTGAGATTGGCAGCTACTGAGGATGACTGGCGCTGCAATCAGCACTAAGGATAGCGATCGTACTAACCACGTATTTTTCATGGAGAAAAGCTTGCTATGTGGACAACAAACCAAAGCAAAAACCGATCGAGCTCACCAAATGCGATCGCGCATCTCTGCGGATTTCGCATCAAATTTAAGCAGCGCTTAGGTTTCTTGTATACGGTATTCTTAAATTACTTGCGTGACTGTATACAGAAATACATTTTTTAGTTTTTTGTCAAACTACAATCAAATAGACAAGTCGATATTATTGGCTTCACTGATGTTGCGCTTCTTTGCTGGCTCGATCGTGCAAAACTTTGTAGTTTCGGATACAGCAAGATTCCAAATTATCAAGAATAAATAGATAGATAAATTTGTAAAACCTTTGGGTATACAGGATACGGCTGAGGTTCTGCTAAAGAAAGGAGGTAGACTAACTGTGGTACAGCCTAAAATTCTAACAAATGCGATCGCCACCCAAGAACCGACTCTTTTGGAATTCGATCGGGTGGGTTTGCAATATGAAGTTGACGGCCAACCCAGGCGAATTATTGACGAGATTTCACTGTCGATCGCCCAGGGGGAATTTGTGTCATTTGTGGGGCCGAGCGGCTGCGGTAAAACATCTATTTTGAGGATGGTTTCCGGGCTATCTCCAGCGCCGATCGGCGAAATTCGGATTCGAGACAAAAAGATTACCAAACCGC
>JAUBOH010000880.1:0-1017 GCA_036700145.1 Microcoleus occultus BM001215366 | reverse complement strand
AGTCAAAATGTAACCAAAGTGGGGCAATCTGCGGGCAAAGATATCGCCCATACCCGGTGCAGTTGGCAGAGTCCAGTCTCTTTGCAATTCAGCAGCAACGGCGATCGTATTTACGCATTTGACTCCCGCCTGAGTCATTCGAGCAATGGCTGCTTGTTGTGTCGTCATGTTCCAAGTACCAGAAGCATCGATGACAGCATAAACGTCATAGCCTGCACCCACGGCGGAAATTGCCGGAAATGCCAAGCAAACATCGGTTGTGACACCCGCCATAATTAGTTTGGGACGATTCATTTGTTCCACAGCTTTGACAAAATTAGGATCGTTCCAAGCGTTGATGATGACGCGATCGATAATCGGAACCTTCGGCAAACTCTGAACTAACTCAGCAAATAGCGGCCCGTTTGGCCCATTCGGATTGCTTGTGGTTAAAAGCGTCGGCAGATTGAACAATTTAGCGACTTCAGCGAGGTAAAGCGTATTGTTCTTGAGATTGACTGGATCGATATCGGTAATGCCCAAAGACATCGTGCCGACTTGATGATCGATCAGCAGCATCGCGGCATTATCGGGGGTTAGTTGCTCGTAAAAAACAGGGTTTGAAGTCATACTATTCCTAATTAGATTCAGATTTTGAGCAAAAATAGGACTTAGGCAATGGAGCCTTGTTTACACTATTTGTGGCGTAATGTGCGCGGTGCACACCTACAAATAAAGTGTCTGCGTCCGGGACTGAAAAAGCAGGTTTTTGCCTAATGTGAAAGAGAAAAAAATTACTCGCGAATTCTTAAACAGTCCAGGGAGGAGGAGTCATTTCTTGCTTTTTATCGTCCCAATTCTTAGTACCAGCAGGCATCGCGCAGATAACTTCTAGTTCCGTATCGCTGTGATTAACTAGATTGTGATAGACGTGAGGTGGCACAATCATGGTGTCCCCAGCTTGGAGTTCTACTTCTAGATCCCCAATTGTGCCTTTCATAGTTCCAGACATACAGTACACGACTTCTTCATGGTCGT
>JAUBOH010000879.1:0-1018 GCA_036700145.1 Microcoleus occultus BM001215366 | reverse complement strand
GGCGTTACAGGAACAGATGTTGCAGAAAGATTCAGGTTGTAATTGGTAGAGTTGTCTGAGAAGCTATAGACTTGGACATAGTATGTCCCAGGAAGCAGATTGGGTACATTAATCACATCGGGTACAGTGCCACCCTCAAGAGAGTAGCCAATAATTTCATCATCATCAAAAACACCATTGCGGTTTCTATCACGAATTAGGTAAACGTCAGCATCTGCTCTCAAACCGTCTAGACGCAGGTTAAAACTGCTCTTAGTGTTGATATCGAATCGATAGAAATCGCTGGTATCGCCTGTGCCGACAAAATCAGTTAAGCTGATGCTACCGTTCTGAACACCAACAACATTACGAGCTGCCGAAAGAGAGTTACCTGGATCGGCGAAATTCAACTGAGAAGCAGATATGGTTCCTGTTAGCGGATCTGCGTTTACACTCGCCGATAGTGACTGTGCTTTGGGTTGAGAATCGGCGATATCGCCAGTAACTCGATCGCCCGCAGAGAAACTGAGGCCCTCGCCCGCACCAGCTACAATAAAATCTGCGATCTGTGTCTGTTGGTCGAAGCTGGATGCTGTGGGATTAGTCAAGCTAGATTCAGGACTGTAACTAGAAATATTCAATGGATCGAGTATCGCTCCGTTGAGCAAGTCGCTGTTAGTCGGGAATGCCGATCGGGCGATCGGGTTTGGCTGTTGAGTGAAATAAAGGCTATCGTTAAGATTTGTGTTGATGTCTAACATAATTTAAAACCTCAGATATTTAGATTCATTCGTTAGTTAAATCTTAAGTGGCCCAGATATAAAAATCATCCGTTCTACCCACAGAGTTGATGAGGTATGAGGTGCAAAATAGATTGCGGGAAAGTGCAAAGTATGTGAATATGTAGAGTAGATGGTTCACTGCCATCAGTTTTGAGATTTAAGCGCGATCGCGAACAAAGAGTCATTCCACAGTCCGACTCTTAATTAATTCCCTGTCGAGAGAGCGCAAGTCCTCTCAAAGAGGACTGAAGAATATA
>JAUBOH010000878.1:0-1019 GCA_036700145.1 Microcoleus occultus BM001215366 | reverse complement strand
CACCAATCCCTCCAGACTTGCTACCCTAAAGATAGTGAGATTTAATCAACAAGCAATTATGAGCGGTATTGTTACATCCCCCAACCTCAACCAGCAGCGGCCACTCGCCACGCCATCCGCTGACACTTCGAGTTCCCTGCTGGGCGACTTCATCCAAGAAACACTCGCCTTAACCAAACGCCTGTTTATTCAATTGCAGCGCCGCCCCTCGACGCTAGTTGCAGGAATTATTCAGCCGCTGATGTGGTTGGTTTTGTTCGGAGCTCTGTTTGAAAATGCTCCCGCAGGCTTGTTCGGCGAAAGCCAGAATTACGGACAATTTCTCGGCGCAGGTGTAATCGTTTTTACTGCCTTTGCCGGGGCGCTGAATGCCGGTTTGCCGATCATGTTCGATCGCGAGTTCGGATTTCTCAACCGCCTGTTAGTCGCGCCGCTGGCTTCCAGATTCTCGATCGTCCTAGCTTCCGCGATTTTTATCGTCACCCTCAGCTTTATCCAAACCGGCACAATCGTTACAGCAGGCGCGTTCTTGGGCGCGGGATTCCCCGGCATTGCCGGACTCGGGGCGATCGTCCTCATAGTCCTGCTGCTAGTTTTGGGAGTCACCGGCCTCAGTCTCGGTTTAGCCTTCGCCCTTCCCGGTCACGTAGAATTGATTGCGGTAATTTTTGTTACTAACTTGCCGCTGTTATTTGCCAGCACAGCCCTCGCGCCGCTGTCGTTTATGCCAGAGTGGTTGCAAGTTGTGGTGACTCTCAATCCTCTGAGTTATGCGATCGAACCCATCCGCTATTTGTACCTCCACAGCGATTGGTCGCTAGCCAGTGTCGTCATGCAAGCTCCTTGGGGTACAGTCACCTTTGGAGGAGCATTGTTAGTATTGCTAGCCTTCGATCTCGTAGCGCTGCTGAGCATTCAACCGCTGCTGCGACGCCGGTTTGCTTAGTTAGGGCGATATCTGTTTAACTCATTAGTCCTCCTCGCTGTGGACTTGAGCTTTGAGGCAGGGGTTTCAACCC
>JAUBOH010000877.1:0-1022 GCA_036700145.1 Microcoleus occultus BM001215366 | reverse complement strand
CTATGACTGTGATGCAAATTAATGTCAACAACGTTGCCAAAGATTTACTGAGTTTAATTGCAAAATCTCCAATTGTGGTGGTAAATTGAATCGTCAGCACTATGTCATTTACGGATACATAGGGTTAAGAAGCCGGAAGCCGATATCTAAGCCAAACTAAACTTCATCTCTGGCGGGCGTGCGATGGTGGAGAGCGATCGCTCTCCACATAACTTGATAACTTTACCATCAAATCATCTTACGGTATATCTCTTAATATCTCTTAAATAAGTCAGCATCTGCTGATTGATTGACTTCACATTGTACCGCGAGCGCCATTTAATTTTTATCTGGTATAAATTACCGCAAACAGCTTTGGAATCACGGTTTTTGGGTTCGATCGCACTTTTATTCCTGCTTGACAGACTCAGCCAACCGCTTCGCATTCTCCCGCCGATAAACATTAATCGGACTGTTGCGAATATCAGCTTCAACCATCGCAATTAGTTCATCTAGTGTTTGAGTCCAAGCTTCCAGCATTCGATTGCTGTCTCGAAGCATCGCAACAGTTTGCTTAACTTTCTCTGGATCGGGAATTTGTTTTTGCTCGTTCATAATATGTTCCAATCCCTTTTAGCTTCTTGAACACTTGCTGACGACGCATCAAGCGCAGCTTGTCCTTGCTCAATGCTCCGATACAGTAAATCTAGCATAGCAGAGGAGGCGGGCTGAGCCTCAGCAATCCGCAGTAACAGAGTGTATAGACGAGAGTAAGGCTCTCTTAGCCGTTCAGCAGAATTTTGAAGTTGGTCTAAAACTGTAGCTGTTGCATCTGTCTCGCCAGATTGTTCAAAAATCGCAGATTCTGCTGCTTTGGCTGCATCAATTCCTTCCAAAAGCCTCCGTTGTAAATTCAATGCACTTGTAATAGTTTCATCTGGCAACTTAGCCATGCAAACTTGCTCCTCTCCTTTACATTAACTAACATATACCAAAAAATCCCCCGCCAGAAGGCAGGGGATTTCATTTAATTACCTAGAAAC
>JAUBOH010000876.1:0-1025 GCA_036700145.1 Microcoleus occultus BM001215366 | reverse complement strand
CTTGGCAAGGCATTCTGGGCACTCAAGTCAACGATGCACTGAATCATGCTTGTTTAACCGGGATAAAAAAGCTATCACGAAACGGAAAAATTGTCAATCACGATTTAGAAAAAGCGCTGAAAACATCTTTCCTGAAAGCTCAGCAACAAATCGCCTCAGAATGCAAACAGGAAATCGATCCGAAAAATGCGGCTAACCGAGACAGTTTTGCCTATTCGCTGCAAGACAGGCGCAGGGATTTTGATTGGTTGAAACGAAAGCTGGAAAAGCTCAAATTAGAATTAGAACAAGTCTATAAAGAAACAGTCCCGTCTGGGATTCCCATTGCAGGATTAGATGAGATAGAATTGCTGCTGACTTCCCCAGATGAGTTAAAGCAGAATCAGGTTGAAAAACTCAAGCAAAAACTGCTGGAAGTCGCCTTAGAAAATTGCGATGTCGCACCCTACAAGACAAAGTTAGAGCAAGAATTATTTGCCTTAGTATCTGCATACTTTGCTCAGGAAATCAAGGAAAATGACAAGGTTTTTCAGATTTTTACGGGGCAGAGTTTAACGCGGATCGATAGCAGAACCCAAGAGATGTATGATTGGCTGGAGGAAATAGTTGAAAAAAGTCGCATTGCTTACGTGCCGATTGATTGGCAGGATATTTGCCAGCAGATTTTAGAGGAGAAAGAACAGCAGCGGCTTAGTAGCGATCGCCTAACTTTTGGCAACCATCAAATTGATGATATTTATGTGCCGCTGGGATTGGTGGAACGGCACAAAGTGACTCAGCAACGCGAGAATGTTGGGGCTGAGGAAGGTTCTGATTTGTATCGAGAAAAAGAAGTTACCCAGACATTTGAACACAGCCAGTTTCTTGAGCAAGTGCTGCGACAAGGAAGTAGCCCAAAAAGTGATGGGAAGCGGTTAGGAATTATTGGGGAACCGGGGGCGGGAAAAACAACGCTGTTGCGGCAGATTGCGAATTGGGTAGCGGCGGGCATTTCGGAGGCTATGGTAATTTGGGTATCCTTGGCA
>JAUBOH010000875.1:0-1029 GCA_036700145.1 Microcoleus occultus BM001215366 | reverse complement strand
TATGTTGAGATTGCGGGAAAACATGGGATAAGTCCGGCGCAGATGGCTTTGGCGTATGTGCGATCGCGCTGGTTTGTCACGAGTACAATTATCGGTGCAACAAGCCTCGAACAGTTGGAGGAAAATATCAGTAGTTTGGAGGTGGAATTGGATCGGGAGATTGTTTCGGAAATCAATGCGGTGCACGCTAAGTATCCGAATCCGACACCGTAATCCTAATTATACCAAATCCGGGTTTATAGATGAATCGGCGGTTGAAACCGCTTCTTGTCACACAAAGTCCGCCTACGCGGACTAAGAGTTTGAGGGAAAAGTTAATCCAGATTTGGTATTAGTAGGTTGGGTTGAGGTAACGAAACCCAACCCAACTTACCACTTGTTTGATTTTTTGTCATAATTCAATAAAATGAGCAGGTATGAATAGCAGTCAAAAGTTTAATTTTCAACTAGCAGAACGTTTCTTAGAAGACTGGGCAGATCCTCCAGAAGATCCATTAGGAGAGCTTTCTCATTTTGAAATGGGATGGCGATGTTTCTGTTTTGAATACAACCATAAAGTTTTCATAGAAATAGGTGATGCTCAAAAAGAGGTATTTTTAGATCCAGATATTTGTATGATGATTGACAATTACTTTCCCAAGGAAATTGCGAAGCTATCGCAAGGTCAAAAAATAGAAATAGACTTTGGTGAGAGTTGGTTTACTATTATGTTGCTACCGATCGACAATAAGATTAACTGCACTTGGATCAAGTTTGGGACTTCATGCTGGGAAAAGCATTTTGAGTTCGATCGCACTCACGTATTAAATGCGCTGAGAGGTTTTCTTCAGGAAGTGATGCAGCTAGCTGTAGATAAAGGTTACATCACGCTGTTCGAGAAGGAGGAGTTTATTCGTCCGGCTTTGGCTAGCAGTACGGATGCTGCGGTATTGAGCAAGTAGTTGGTTTTGGTGGTGTTTTGGGCGATCGCACTTGACGCAGAATGGGAGAGAGGGGCGATCGAGGCTGTAGCATCCCGAACTCAACAAT
>JAUBOH010000874.1:0-1030 GCA_036700145.1 Microcoleus occultus BM001215366 | reverse complement strand
AGTGTTTGGCGGCTTCGGCAAATAAGTCTTCTTTTGATGCCATTGTCGGGTGTGTTGAGATGTGACTAACGACAGCACAACCAAAACTGCTAGCGTTTGTTAGTTGACATTTAAATTTACACAGTTTAATGTTACAGATATTAGCTTGAGTTGAGTTTGTTGATGCGGTGTGACGCCGAGTAGGAATACTCAGATTCAACAATGGGCGCGATCGCTGCAACTCACCTCAAAGCTACTATCTGCCAACGCTGACGGCAGATAGTAAAGTTTTGTAACAAAAACACAGTATTTTGCATAAAACTTGCGGACTGAACCCGATAGATAAATAGAGCTTGATTAAGTACCGCTACTGTTGCGGTTCATCGGGGCTTGCGGGTGCATTAGGGCGATCGCTACGCCCCGGCTTACGCCTACGGCCGATCGGCTTTTAGAACAATTTGTTTATTTAGTCTAAGCAAACGCGCGGCAAGTCTATGTACTTGTCCCGAATCAACACGGGGAAATGGGTAATAACGTGTCTAATTTTTTCACGCCTGAATTTAATAACGAAAGTGCGATCGCTCCTTGGAATGCCAGCCTAGAACCAACTAAGGCTATTATCCCGCAGCTAGATGCTAACCGCGTCCTAACGGGGGGTGTCGGTCAGGAAGTTAATATCCCAACTTTAACGCCTGAAGCCTATGACAATATAATTTTGCCTGACGCTTCGCCGAGTCTGATGGCTAGCGCGCTGACAACCGACTCCAACAGCAGTTTACCGGATAGCTCTGTCGATTTGCTAACAGGTCAGGCGATGTCGGAGGTTTATGGGGATTTGAGTAAGTTTGCGGCCGATCGAGATTTCGCGGCTAAGCTGAATGTGGCTTTTGGGGAAAACTGGGACGCTGCGGGTGCGAAAGCTTTAGCAGAAGCATGGTTTCAGGGAGATTTTAGCGATATCCCGCCGGTGAAGGTGGTCTCGTCTGCTGAGATTGATGGGGCGAATGGGGCTTTTGCTGCGGCGACGGATACGATTTATTTATCGAAGGAA
>JAUBOH010000873.1:0-1037 GCA_036700145.1 Microcoleus occultus BM001215366 | reverse complement strand
CTGAGTACCGATTGACGCGGGGCGATCGGGTTTTAGTAGAACTCAAGCGAGAAGTCGAATTGCGCTAGTTAGTTAGTTAACTGCGCCGAGAAAGAGCGGAGTCGAAGGGTTGACTGTTGACTGTTTTTTTTGTGTGTGTAAGTCCTGTTAACTGCTAAAATAACAATAATATTTGGAAATAGTCGCAGTTGCAGCTAACTACTTTTAAAAAAATGTCATACAGTCAATTCACAAATCTAGAAATGATTGAAACTAACTTTGGCATAACCATTGCCGACAAAGTTGGTATTTTTGCCAATTTACCCGAATCAGAATATAGCGCTCTGCTCAGTCAAACTCTTCAAGAAAACATTTCTTTAGCTTTAGCAATTAATACCGAAAAAGCTCGCTCCGAATTAATTGTTACACCTATTTTAGTAGAACTTAGAAAGCAGTTTCAGTACCAAATTAGCTTTTTTTCAGGAAAAGAGTTTAATGTAGATTTAGAAAAAGGATTGACTGGTTTTTGTGACTTTCTGATTAGTCGTTCTCCCGAACAACTGTTAATTAAAGCTCCGGTTATTACTTTAGTAGAAGCTAAAAATGATAATATCCAAGCTGGATTGCCACAATGTATGGCAGAAATGATTGCCGCTCAAATTTTTAATGAAAGAAGAAACAATAATATTTCCGCAATATATGGGGTGGTCACAACCGGGACAAACTGGAAATTTTTACGACTTAGCAATCAAATTATGGAAGTTGATTTAAATGATTATTTTATTGATAATATCAGTAAAATTATTGGCATTTTAAAATATTTGATCGATGCAGCTAACCTGTGAAACAGGAAGCCAATTTCATAAAACTTATCAACAATAGGTGAATTTAAGGCCAATTTTCCCAAGCTTCAGCCACAATCTCACTCAGCCAGCGCCTTTGAGCCAAATCGAGCAGGTTATCGTCGGCGAGCACCTCAGCCTTTAATTCATCCAAAGACTGGGATCGCGATCGAGCTATTTGAATCACACCCGCGATCGCCGACGCCACCAATTCTT
>JAUBOH010000872.1:0-1040 GCA_036700145.1 Microcoleus occultus BM001215366 | reverse complement strand
TTTTTTGGGGTCGGTTGTTGAGATTTCCGGCTTCTTAAGGCGATCGCACCTTAGTAGCAAAAGTTATCGCCCTTCACCTATAATTTCAATAAATATCTTGTCCCCCCCGAATGTAGGGGCGGTGCCCCTGTGCCCGCCCTCTTGGTGCAAGGGCGATCGTGCCTTTATTAAAATGACTCCAACTTCCACCTACCTTACAACCCAAAACTTATCCCCATCGCTCTTTGATTAAAACAGGTTTTGGGAAAGGGCGATCGGTACGCCTCTGCATCAGTTTTCCGCGAACACAGTCTGCAAATTACGATAACCACTAATTAAGGAGCAAAATTTCAATACTTTCTCCAACAATTTGGTAAAAAATGATGTATTCCATCAACGGTATCCCTCGCAACCCCGGAGCCAAATCAGCATCTAGCCGAGATAAGGAAACTCAGCGAGATGCTGACATTTTTTGCCAAATCCTTCCACAAAGCGATCGCCTGCATCTATGCTTTGTGCTAAAAAATAATCGGAAATTTCTGATAAATCTCGACTGGCATCAATCGTAATAACCAAAGGTTTCATACTGCTGATTCTTTGGCAGTTTGCACTTTAGTTCTCAGTTGAGCTAGCACCGCGTCTGCTTCTAACACTTCGCCACGTTGTGCTTGTTCCCGTGCGATGTCAATTTTTCGGCGCGTCTCTTGGGCCCAGACAAAGTATTTTGGGCTACGATCGGAATCAGGCAATGCAGCATCATCAATCAGTAACAGCAAGGCGATGTTGAGAGCTTCTTCTAAAGAGGGGTATTGTCCTTGTTTGACGAGGGTTTCGAGAACTTCGGTTTGGGTTTGGCTGAGGGTGATTTGCATCATCGTATTCGACCTTTCGTTGCATGATAGTTATACTGTATCGCACCAAATTGGGAAGCGATCGTTATTTGGAGAATAACGATCGCCCTCAAGATAGCACCGCAATTAATTGGGTTTTTACGAATTTTGCTGCGATCGCAAATTTGCTAGCGCCCCGTCGATATAAACTATCTCTGGATGATTTTCCAA
>JAUBOH010000871.1:0-1045 GCA_036700145.1 Microcoleus occultus BM001215366 | reverse complement strand
TTGAGGTAGGGATAATGCACTAGACATGATTTTTTATCCTATTGTAAATTACAAAATTTTTACGAACATTTCACGAGTCTCAAAGCCCCTAAATATTGCTCGCCGATGCAGCAACATTGCGACCAACTTCTTTAACCGCTGGAGTAGCGAAGGTAGCCACATTTTAAGCAACTTTTTTAACCGTTAGGGATAGACGGTGCTATCTGGCATAGTTGCGCCCGTCAGATTTACATTGTTAAAATCTTTTAGGTTGCCTAAGATTGTTTTAAAGCCCGTGATTAAATTTTAATTTAATTTTTATGTATTGGAAAGTAGGAGAATGTCACAATTTGCCAGGAGTTAGTAAAATTAGCTAGCCGTTAAAAGTCATTTTTTGCCCTTTTTAGCCGTAAAACGTCAGAAAAAGTCTGATACAATAGATAAAACCTCCTACATTTACCCAATAAATGGATGTTCAAGAACTCTTAAAGTTGGCCGATGGCTTGGTGTTCGCTAAGACGGGCAAACGATTGGACGATCTGCAACAGGCAGTAGTACGGGGAACGTGGCAAGGTAAAAGATATTCCGAAATTTCTAAAGAAGTCCATTGTACTGAACGCCATGTCAGAAATATTGCCTCAAAGTTATGGCAAACTCTTTCAGAAATATTAGATGAAGATGTAATGAAATCAAATTTGCGCTCCACAATGGAGAGGTATCAAGTTTCTCACAATTCTAATTTCCTCAATTATAATTTTTTAGAACAGGGTAACATCAACTTCTGCACAGAAACGCCACACCCTCCAAAATCTCCACAAAACTCACCCCCAACACAAACCTCAACTGAAGACAACACCCAACAGAAACCGCGACTCGATTTAAGAGATGCACCGGAGATCAAAACCTTCTACCACTACCCCAACTCACCCCTCACCGCCCTGGAAAATGCGATCGCACACCAAAACTGCCGCCTCCTCACCATCACAGGCATGACAGGCACCGGCAAAAGCGCGATCGCCCGTAACCTCATCCCCCAAATTCAAACTCAATTCGATCGCATCATCTG
>JAUBOH010000870.1:0-1053 GCA_036700145.1 Microcoleus occultus BM001215366 | reverse complement strand
CAACCAACAAATTCTGAATAGTTTCTAAGTTATTTCGGGCTTCAGGCTGCAACCACACAACTAAATCAAAGGTTTGCTGCACTTCCAAAACTTGAGAAACAACTTTGCCGTTTAAAGCAGTCTCAATTATTTCCGAAAGTTCTCCGATTTTTAAACCGTATCTACCCGCAGCTTGGCGGTTAAATTTAATTTGGATTTGCTGCACCGGCACTTGCGGTTCGAGTTGCAGATCGACAATTCCTGGAACTGTTTTCATTTGCGCTTCAACTTTGGCACCGATAGTGCGAAGCTGATTCAAATCCGGGCCAAATATTTTGACAGCAATCTGACTTCTGACTCCCGATAAAACCTCATCCATCCGGTGAGAAATAAAACCGCCGATATTTGGTGCAACTCCCGGCAATTTACCAAATTCCTGCCGCAATGATTCCAAAGTTTTCGGCCGATTTTTCATGCCTTCTTCGCTCAAACCAATATCGATGTGAGCCAAATTGACACCCGCAGCATCAGCATCGCCCGGAGCTCTGCCCGATCGCACTTGCACATATTCAAACCTGGTATCATTCTTAAGTGCATCTTCAATAGCAAAAGCCGCGCTATCTGTTGTTTCCAAAGACACTCCCGGATAAAGGAGGATAGTATTCACCAAAGTTTGCTCCTGAAACTCCGGCAAAAACACCCGCCCAAAGGAAGGCAAAATAATTAATGCCGCCACCATACTAGCAGCAGCAAAAGCTAAAATAATCGCCGAATAGCGCATTGACAATTCTATAAAAAAATGATAGATGCGCTTGCAAAATCTCGGCAGCCAAGGTTCCTGGGAACTCATGCGTTTGTTAGGCAATAAGATAGCGCAAAGAGCCGGAGAAACCAGCAGCGATTCTAGACTAGAAATCACAACAACTACCAAATAAGTAATCCCCATCGGCGTAAAAATACGACCTTCTACACCGGGCAAAGTAAAAATTGGCGAAAACACCACAATCCCAATTACCGTCGCTCCAATTAACGAATCTCGCACCTCCTGACTGCCATCAAAAATCACATCCATCA
>JAUBOH010000869.1:0-1056 GCA_036700145.1 Microcoleus occultus BM001215366 | reverse complement strand
GGAGAGACGATCGACAAACTGATGGTTTTTTCCAGCAGCGGCGGATGTTCTAGCAAATTGAAATAGCCCGCTTTAATCTGATCTAGCTGTCGTGTTTGAAAGTCCGTAATTTCTGGCAAATCCTCTTGCCATTCCCTGAAAAAATCGTCGTCTCGAACAAGTTGCAGACCAAAAAGTGTTTGTAATTCTTCTAATGTGACATTCTTAGCTTGAATTGTTTGAACCATAACTAAGTCCGGCTAATCTTATGGATAAATACTATTATAGCAAATTTAGGAGTCGCGGTTATACGATGCAGAAATTTCCGTCAATAAAATGCCGATAATTTTGGGGATATTCTGCAAGTAATATTCAATAAAATCGATGCTAAGAACTTGTTTTTCTAACTTCAGGAATTTCCAAATGTTACCGGATGTCACAACCCCGTAAATAATGTGAATATTATTTCCTTCTTGTTCGTTAAATAACTGGGCTGCTACCATTTCTGCCGCGCACTGTCCCAAACCGCTGTTAATATTTTCCTTCTTGGCTTCGACTAGCGTCACAACAGGCGATCGAATAAACAAGAGCTCAGAATTTTGGCTGATTAAAAAATCACAAGTTCCATTCAATCCTAACTCAGGTGCAACATTAAAGTCAGTTCCTGAAAATAAACTAATTCTATCTTGCAATTGCCTCCTCAGTTCTAGCAAAACAGGAGCAATAATTAGTTCCGATCGCGCTTTTTCTGTGTTGATGGCTAGGGCTAAAGGTACGTTATATTCCAGGGTTTGAATCAAGATTTGGCTGCATTGAGCTTCAGCAGAGTTGGCAAATAAGTTGATTTTTTCTGATGTCGTTAGGTTAAAGGTTTTCAACACTCGATCTAGGCTAAATTCGCTGTAGGACATGGTTTAATATATTTGTGGAATTGGGCATAGGGAATTGGTAATTGGCGGTAGCTACTCAGCAGCCCTAGGGCGTGTTTTCTCTCCCCTGAATTGCCTTAAATTGTAGGTTGGGTTGCCCTTCGACTACGCTCAGGAACCGGAACGAACCCTGAGCGTAGTCGAAGGG
>JAUBOH010000868.1:0-1058 GCA_036700145.1 Microcoleus occultus BM001215366 | reverse complement strand
CCCCCCCCGGCCCCCCCTTGGTAAGGGAGGGGGAAAGAGGGGGAGGAGATGGGGTTTCCGTTTCTAGGAGTTGTTGGGAGGCGGCGATTTGGCGGCGCAGGTTTTGGAGTTGCTGTTTCTCGGTGTCGGTTGCTGTTTTGGGGTAGATTTCGCTGTTGGTGAAGAGTTCGACTAGGTAGCGGGATTTGCTGCGTTCGATTGTTTGCAGGGCTTTGTCATATTGTTGGTGATTGATGCAGGATTGCATCATTTTTTCGTAGACATCGAGATTTTCTTCGATGATTTCGCGTTTGCGGTTGTCGGAGGTTATCCACTCGCGGCTTTGTTCGACTGCTTCGATGGCTTTTTCGTAGCCGAATATGGCTGTTTTCCACAAACTTTCTGTAAATCCTAAATCGCCTAGACTTCCCGCCGCTTCGAGACAGCTAAGGGGTAAAGTATCCGGTTTGAAGATTTCTAAAGATGATTTAAAATATTTTATTGCTTCGGGAATTAGTCCTTTTTCCTGATAAGCAATTGCTAAATTATTTTGAGTCTCCGCCCAATGTTGGGGAAAAGCGGCGCGGGTGTAAACTAATAAAGCCAATTCATAAAATGCGATAGCCTTTTCGATATTCTCGGCTTTGTCTTCCCTGATTCTGTCTCTGTAAGCATTTGCTAAATTACGTTGAGTCACTGCCCATAGTTCCGGGAAAGCTTCGCGAGTATGAACTAATAATGCAGCTTCATAAAATGCGATAGCCTTTTCGATATTCTCCGCCCTGTCTTCCCTGATTCTGTTTCTGTAAGCAGTTGCTAAATTATTTTGAGTCATCGCCCATTGTTGGGGAAAAGCGGCGCGGGTGTAAACTTCTGATGCAGCTTCAGAAAATGCGATAGCCTTTTCGAGATTTTCACCTCTGTCTTCTTTGATTCTCTGGCCGTAAGCTGCGGCTAAACCAATTTGAGTCATCGCCCAATCTAGGGGCAAGGCTGCGCGGGTAAGAACTTGTAAAGCAGCTTGATAACAGGCGATCGCCTTTTCGATATTCTCGGCTTTGTCTTCCCTGATTCTGTCA
>JAUBOH010000867.1:0-1058 GCA_036700145.1 Microcoleus occultus BM001215366 | reverse complement strand
TATCGAAAACAATCACGTTTGATGAGTTCGTTGCTTGGTATCCAGAGAACTCTGTTCATAAGTACGAACTACACAATGGAGTAATTGTTGAAATGCCCAAAGGAACTGGCGACCATTCAGATGTTACGGGCTTTATAAGCTTAAAACTAGGAGTTGAAATTGACCGTGGTGAATTACCCTACTCAATTCCAGGTGACTGTCTACTTAAACCCGTCCGTGACGAATCAGGCTACGAACCAGACGTAATAGTCCTAGACAGAACCGCACTTGCAAACGAACCGCGCTATAAAAAAGAATCCGTCATCACGATGGGGTCTTCGGTACGATTGGCTGTGGAAGTAGTCAGCACGAACTGGCGGGATGATTATTTTTTCAAAGCTTTTGACTATGAAGAGATGGGCATTCCCGAATACTGGATTGTCGATTATTTAGGTTTGGGCGGCCGCAAGTTTATCGGTAATCCCAAACAACCAACACTTTCGGTTTATCAATTAGTAGATGGGGAGTATCAGGTCCAACAGTTTAGGGGAAGCGAGAGGGTTGAGTCGCTGGCTTTTCCCGAATTGAAACTAAGGGCCGAGCAGATTTTTCGGGCTGGTTTGCCCAACTAACCAAAGCTGGTCTTCCTATTTATGAATTTAGTTTCTTTAAATCGTTCGGAGTTCAATCCGGTGTATCGAGTCACTTGAGGAAAACTTGTATTCAATAGGAGTTATAATAGTTCTGTAACGTTAGGGTAGATAAAAAACTAACATGAATCAAACTTCTACAGTTACGATCGCCAATACATTTTATAAAATCCTTGCCGAACTCTCTGCAAGTTCTGGAAAATCAATCCAAGCAGTTCTCGAACAAGCGATCGAACAATACCGAAGACAACAGTTTCTAGAAACAGCCAACCAAGCTTACATCGCTTTACGCAATAACCCCGAAGCTTGGCAAGAAGAACTTGAAGAACGATCTGCCTGGGATATTACTTTAGTTGACAGTATTTCCATGAAATTAGGAGACGGCAGTGCCGTGTCCCTACCCAAGATAACATTGTAGGGACACGGCAC
>JAUBOH010000866.1:0-1060 GCA_036700145.1 Microcoleus occultus BM001215366 | reverse complement strand
ACTGGGAATTTGAGCAGATATGACGAGCGACAACTGCGGTTGGTTGGGCGATCGCCAAATTCAGCCTAGACAAGTTAAACTGTAAACATTCTCCGCTAGCCACGTCCGAAACTATGACCGCACATCAGGAATCCATCATCGACCAGTTCACTCGTCAGGCAATTCCATTCTCTAAATTGTACGCTCACAGAAATCAAGAGTCTCTGTACCTGCTGAGAGAAATGGCGAGTGTATCTGACAAAGATACAGTTCTAGATGTTGCTTGCGGTTCAGGTATTGTTAGTTGTGCTTTTGCGGAAGTTGCCAGTCATGTTACTGGCATCGATATCACACCAGCCATGCTCGAACAAGCCCAGATTCTAGCCCAACAGAAAAACTTGATTAATCTGTCTTGGCAACAAGGAGATATTGAAACACTACCGTTTCCCGATGCTACTTTTTCTATTGTTCTGAGTCGTTACGCTTTCCATCATTTTTTGCAGCCAGATATTGTGCTATCGGAGATGGTTCGCGTATGTCGCCCAGGTGGTCGAATCCTGATTGCTGATGTTGCTTTGCTGCCGGATAAAGTGAATGCTTACGATCAGCTTGAGAAATTACGCGATCCCTCTCATACTCACGCCTTGACTCTGGAAGAGTTGCCAAAATTAGTTGCGAATGTCAATCTTCAAAATGTCAAATTTGATTTTTACAAGGTAGAAATTGAGCTAGAACAACAGTTAGCAGCTTCTTTTCCCAACCCCGGTGATGACCAGAAAATTCGACAGATTTTTAGAGAGGATATTGGTGTTGATAGTCTCGGAATTGGCGCGCATTTCCGAGGCGATGAAATTCATTATGCCGTTCCGATCGCTGTCATCGTTGGCGAGAAAATAGCCTAAGTTGTATCAACTCAAAACAAGTGTAACAGAGTCCCAGGAATAACAAATAACTAATTACCAATAACTAATAAAGATGAGCGAATTGTCAACCCGTATGGCCCTAATTAGCAAAGTTATTCCCGACAGCATCGCCGCCGAAATTGGATTTGATGCTGGCGATGCCCTCCTAGCCATCAACG
>JAUBOH010000865.1:0-1070 GCA_036700145.1 Microcoleus occultus BM001215366 | reverse complement strand
ATGCCATCTTCGAGTGGGACGATCCGCTGCCGTTTTTGATGGTGCATCATTGGCAAATTCCCTTGTTGTTATGGGGAAATTTACAGAATCCGAATGAGTGGATTCGGATTGATTTTAATATTGGAAAACTTGTGGAAATAGGAGGAGATTGAGTATGTCAGTATTACGGGTTTTGCATTTAGTTGGATCGGCAGTTAGCGATTTCTACTGTTATATATCGCGGGTTTATGCAGCAGATTGTCTGAAAAATGCTGCTACTTCAGCAATTTATGAAAGTCATATTGCCTATGTTTCTACCGATGGCAAATGGTGTTTTCCCACCTCTCTCGATCAGAGTGCGATCGCGGCCGCTAATCCCATGTCTCTAGCGGACGCAGTACAGGTGCTGGCAGATCTCCAGATAGACGTGATGGTGCCCCAGATGTATTGTCTCCCCGGCATGACTCAATACCGAGCCTTGTTCGAGCTGCTGAATATTCCTTACTTGGGTAATACCTCTGAGCTGATGGCCCTGACTGCTGACAAGGCGAAGACTAAGGCAGTAGTAGCGGCCGCTGGGGTAAGTGTGCCACAGGGAGAAGTTGTCCGGGCAGGCGATGCTATACCTTCTATTGATTTCCCGGTGGTAGTCAAGCCAGTGAATGCCGATAATTCTCTGGGAGTTGCGTTAGTTAAAAATGCTGCTGACTATGATGCGGCTTTGCAGACAGCATTGACTCATTCAGAGGAAGTGCTAGTAGAAAAATTCATTGAAGTGGGTAGAGAAGTTCGCTGTGGGATTATTGTCGAAGCTGGCGAGCTAGTCTGCTTGCCGCTGGAAGAGTATGCTCTCGATCGTGATACGAAGCCGATTCGGGATTATGATGAGAAGTTTAATCCAAAGGACGATGGCAACTTGAGCTTGACTTCTAAGCCTAGTCCCAAGTCGTGGATAGTTGACACCAGCGATCCGATTACCGAGAGAGTTTGGGCTCAGGCCAGAAAATGCCACATCGCTTTGGGCTGTCGTCACTACAGTTTATTTGATTTTCGCATCGACCCCGATGGACAACCTTGGTTCTTAGAAGCGG
>JAUBOH010000864.1:0-1071 GCA_036700145.1 Microcoleus occultus BM001215366 | reverse complement strand
TATATTCTTCAGTCCTCTTTGAGAGGACTTGCGCTCTCTCGACAGGGAATTAATTCCCGCTTAGGACTGTGGAATGAACCTTTGTTCGCGATCGCGCTTCAATCTCAAAACGGATAGCAGTGAACCATCTACGCTACATATTCACGTACGTTGCACTTTCCCGCAATCTATTTTGCACCTAATACTTCATCAAGTCTGTGGCTAGAACGAATGATTTTTCCATCTGGGCTGCTTAAGATTTAAGTCAAGTATTAAAAGGATTTTTTTATGGTTTTACAACAACATCCGTCAGAACCTCGGCGATTAATTGGCAACAATACATCCGAATTTGTTACTTTGTCGATCGGGGTAAAAAATTTACGACTCATTTAGGATTGCTATATCAACTGCCAACTGTCAACTGCCCACTGTCAACTGACAACTGACAACTGTCAACTGTCAACTGTCAACTGTCAACTGTCAACTTACTGCGTAACTTTATGAATGCAGAATCAGCTACAAACATTCTAGATAACCTGGTACAGGAAAAGAGAGGCGAACCATTGAACGGCTTACAGCGAGCAATTATTCAAGGAGTGTTAGATGGTTTCACATACCAAGAAATCAAGCATAATTATGCGATCGCGCGGAGCTATCAAATATGCTACTTAGCGCGATACGTTGCTTATCATTTGTGGAAATTGCTGACAGAGGTATTGAAAGATGCAGGAATTATCGACCCGGAGGAAAGAGTCTGCAAGAAAAATTTGTGGGAGTCCGCGATGAGAGTGGCACAGCAAAGTATGCAGTCGGAATCTGTACAAAAAAGTCAACCCCCCGTACCGCCAGATCCGATGCTGGACAAGAAACTGCGAATGCGTTACCGAATTACCGAAGATTTGGTAAGTACCGAGTTTAGCGATACTTATCTTGCGGAAGATGAAGATGCGCCTGATCGCATACCGGAACTGTTAGCTGGCTTTCAGGAAGATCGATATTTCTATTTGATAGTTGAATTTATTTGTATCTGAAAGAGGACTAATGAGTTATATTCTTCAGTCCTCTTTGAGAGGACTTGCGCTCTCTCGACAG
>JAUBOH010000863.1:0-1089 GCA_036700145.1 Microcoleus occultus BM001215366 | reverse complement strand
TCTTGACCATAATTCCTGTTACTTTCGTTGATGAAATTGAAAGCGAAAACAGTTGTATTCAAGTCTTAATCAACCCCTAGGCATCTTCCTCTTGAGCTAGTTTGAGTTTTTTCATCGCCTTTTGGAGCAGCTAAACCGATCGCTAACAGCGCACTTTCAAGCAATTTTTCGAGTTTTTATGAGGTAAAAACCTCACAAAGCCATCCATCCCTACAGCAATGGGATTACTCGCTTCTGGAACCGGAACTGGGGTAATAGTAAACGAGCCTGTAAACTGATTGTTCGGATCGGAAACTCGATCGGGAGATAAAGTTACCTTGAATTCTCCGCTAAAGTTACCGCTTGTTGGAGTAGAACCTCTTTCAATTGAGTAGTCGGAGTCAGATCGCTACTTCTGAAGAGAATTCCTACTGAAGTTGGTAAGAAAAAGGGAGGTGTTGTCGCAACGTTACCCAATGAAAACTGTAATTCCTCTATAGTTCCCCTGGGTCCTACGAATAGGCGGTTATATTCACCTGCAAAATCACTTGCACTAAACTCGACAGAATTTTGATTGGATGCCGGAGCAAATACGAGATTTAAATCTCGGATAGCTCCATCGTATCTTCCCGCAATTGGAGTCGTTGAATTATCAGGAACATCTGAATCCAATAAAAAAGTACCCGTCAACCCTCTAGATGTTGCGGTTGTACCCAACGGGTCATTTCCAGTCAATGTCCCATCAAAATTGAAGCTGAAAAGCGCAGCGTTGGCAAAACCGGAGCCGATCGTACCCAAAGACATCAAGGCTGTGGCAGCACTAACAGCGAAAGAAACGTAAGGACGCATAAGTAATTTGACCATTGTGATTCAAAGGGGGTTTATAGCATTTCTCAGATAGATGAGGTATGCAATAAGGCTTGAAAGCTTTGATATTCAGGGAATCTTGGGCATCTCATTTTTTCAAAAAATGCTATACATAGTGCCTAAGTCTCGATCGTAAATAAGCAAATGGAATGAAACTAGAGTAGTTTGTGCCAACTTAATTGCTTTAATTTGTATTTCCTGTTGCTCGTGAAGGTAGTTATCTTTGCACAACTGTGCAATGGG
>JAUBOH010000862.1:0-1089 GCA_036700145.1 Microcoleus occultus BM001215366 | reverse complement strand
AAGTTCCTGCTACTCCCCGGACTTCTGCTTGCACGCCCAATTTGCCTTCGGTTCCTACTTCCCGCGCCACCCGCGTCACTTCCGAAGCGAAGGAACTCAACTGATCCACCATGATGTTAATCGTGTTTTTCAGTTCCAGAATTTCGCCTTTGACATCTACAGTAATTTTCTTAGATAAGTCGCCATTTGCTACAGCCGTCGTCACCTCAGCAATGTTGCGGACTTGTGCTGTTAAATTCCCGGCCATCGAGTTAACTGAATCCGTTAAATCTTTCCAAGTTCCGGCAACTCCCCGCACTTCTGCTTGCACGCCTAATTTGCCTTCCGTTCCTACTTCCCTAGCAACTCTGGTTACTTCAGAGGCAAAGGAGCTCAACTGGTCTACCATTGTGTTAACAATTTGGGCAGTTTGAAGGAATTCTCCTTTTAGGGGTCTGTCTTCTATTTCTAGGGCAATAGTTTGCGATAAATCTCCTTTGGCTACGGCGCGAATTACTCTGGCGGTTTCAGAGGTGGGCTGGACTAAATCTGTAATTAGGGTATTGACAGAATCCACGCTAGCTGCCCATGAACCCTCGGCGTTGCCGATGGTGGCCCGCTGGGCGATTTTACCTTCTTTACCTACAACTGTGCCGATGCGATCGAGCTCGGCCGCCATTCTTTGATTGAGTTCGATAATATCGTTGAGGGCGTCGGCAATTTTCCCTCCCAAACCAAGCTGGTCTATGGGCATCCGAACAGAAAAATCCCCTTTTTTGACGGCTACTAGGGTTCTGAGTAGCTGTTTGGCATAAAGTTTACTTTGACTTTCGTTTGTGCTCTGTGCAGTTGGCATGACCGTTTCCTTTGGCGATTTGGAAGGGAGAGGGGGAATATTTTTGATATTATTGATATTATTTGAATAAAGTAGGGGCTGATTGCTTCTATCGAAAGATGGATGACAGATTGCTGGTTAGTTGTTAGTTCTCTGCTGTTTGACTATAGGCCTAGAGAACCCCCCTAGGGCGTGTTTTCTTTCCTATTCTGTAGGTTGGGTTGAGGAACGAAACCCAACAAATCTACGAAAAAGGTTGGGTTTCGTTCCTCAAC
>JAUBOH010000861.1:0-1093 GCA_036700145.1 Microcoleus occultus BM001215366 | reverse complement strand
CTCAAAGCGAAAGTCCTCTTAAGAGGACTAATGAGTTCTTCAGTCCTCTTCAGAGGACTTTCGCTATTAGACAGGGACTTCAGTCCCTGGCGGGCTGGCGGGCTTTCGGCTTAAGTCCGCTTAAACTGTTCGGAAATCGTTAACTCCGATTTGTGAGGCATTGACTCCAGTTAAAGAGACGATCGCAATTCCATTCACCTTAATCAAAGCGCTGTTATTACTCTGACTAATTTCCAATTGGTTGAAACTCAATCCACGAGACAATCCTAACACATCTTCGCCTTTGACAAAATCGGAAATAATATCAAGTCCGAGATTGTTTCCGATCGCAAATATATCATTGCCCAAACCGCCAATCAAGCTGTCGTTGCCTAAACCTCCAAACAAAATATCGTTGCCTTCGCAACCGAGAAGCGTATCGTTACCTTTGTCTCCATAAATCGAATCATTGCCCTTACCGCCGTCAATTAAATCATTGCCTTGACCGCCATAAACTAGGTCATCTCCTCCATCGCCGGACAAAGTATCGTCCCCAAGTTCTCCGAAGAGAATATCATTGCCTCCGCTACCTAGAATTAAATCCTGACCGTTTCCGCCGAACAAAGTATCGTTTCCTTTGCCGCCGTCGATAAAATCGTTACCTTCATTGCCCAAGATTAAGTCATCATCTTCTTGGCCGTTAAGTGAATCGTTTCCTTGATTTCCGAAAATAACATCTTTACCAAAACCGCCAAGAATGATGTCGTTTCCTTTGCCGCCCAACAGGATATCGTCTCCCTCATTGCCGTCAATAAAATCGTTGCCTTCGTTGCCGTTTAAAATGTCTGCACTATTCCCACCAATCAGGTTGTCGTTACCTGCTTTGCCATCGAAGATATTGGGGTTGTTGGTACCCAAATATCCGTCATTTTTGGCAGTGCCAATGAAGATGCCAGAATTGCCGTTGATGGTATTATCGACTGGATTTGGTCGATCGAGGTTTGGTCGTTCAATGCGATCGCCAATGCAGGTTAGATCGGCTGTAGTCTGTAGGGGCGGTGCCCCCGTGCCCGCCCCCGTAGGCGTAGGCGTCTGTAGGGGCGGTGCCCCCGTG
>JAUBOH010000860.1:0-1096 GCA_036700145.1 Microcoleus occultus BM001215366 | reverse complement strand
CTACAAACACCATCAATTCTGCTACAAAACCGCTCATTCCCGGCAAAGCCAAAGATGCCATAGAACAAGTAGTCCACATGGCGAAAACCTTACGCATTTTCTGCCCAACGCCACCCATTTCGTCGAGCATGAGGGTGTGAGTGCGATCGTAAGTGCAACCCACCATAAAGAACAAACTCGCTCCAATTAAACCGTGGGAAACCATTTGCAGCATTGCGCCGCTAATTCCCAAATCGGTAAACGAAGCTATCCCGATCAACACAAAGCCCATGTGCGAAATTGAAGAATAAGCAATTTTGCGCTTCAAATTTCGCTGAGCAAAAGAAGTTAAGGCGGCGTAAACAATGTTTACCACACCCAAAATTATTAACAGCGGTGCGAAGGTAGCGTGAGCATCCGGGAGCATTCCCGCATTCATTCTGAGCAAAGCGTAACCACCCATTTTTAGCAGAATTCCTGCTAGCAACATATGGGCGGGTGCGGTGGCTTCGCCGTGAGCGTCAGGGAGCCAAGTATGCAGGGGGAAAATCGGCAGTTTGACACCGTAAGCGATTAAGAAACCTGTGTAGAGTAGCAATTCTATATTGGTGCTGTAATCTTTAGCTGCGATCGCCCGCATATCAAAAGTCACCGTATCGCCATAAAACGCCATCGTCAGCGCACCAACCAAAATAAACAGCGAACCGCCCGCCGTGTAAAGGATAAACTTAGTTGCTGCGTAAAGGCGTTTTTTGCCGCCCCAGATGGACAAAATCAGGTAAATCGGCACTAATTCTAGTTCCCAAACCAGGAAAAACAGCAACATATCTTGCACGGCAAAAACTGCGATTTGGCCGCCGTACATTGTCAACATCAAAAAGTAAAATAGCTTCGGTTTAAATGTGACAGGCCAAGCAGCTAAAGTAGCTAGGGTAGTAATAAAACCCGTCAGCAAAATCAGCGGCATTGATAAACCATCAGCACCCACAGACCAATTTAAATCCAGTTGCTCAACCCAAGTATAACTTTCTACCAGTTGCAGTCCCGGATTGCTGAAGTCGTACTGAGTGTAAAAAGCGTAAACAAGCAGAGCAAAATCAATCAAACCGACAATCAA
>JAUBOH010000859.1:0-1099 GCA_036700145.1 Microcoleus occultus BM001215366 | reverse complement strand
CCCCCCTTAGCAAGGGGGGGACGGGGGGGGTCTCGATTCCGCAAGCCGAGGATTATGTCGAGTGTCTGCGGGCTGCTTGCGTGGAGGTCGATCGATCGCAGCGCAAAATTCAAATTAAAGCCCAAGTAGAAGCCGCCGCCACAAAACAAGGCGGTTACGCCGATATTACCGATGACTTGTTAGAAGAAGTTACTGATTTGGTAGAATGGCCGAATGCAGTAGTAGGCAAATTTGACGAGGAATTTTTGATATTGCCGCCGGAAGTAATCACCACAATTATTGTCACCAACCAGCGGTATTTTCCCATCCTCAAAAACCCTGATTTCCCCGAACTGTTGCCATATTTCATTACAATTTCCAACGGCGATCCGGCGAAATCAGCGATCATCGCCGCCGGAAACGAGCGAGTCGTGCGCGCCAGATTGGCAGACGGTCAGTTTTTCTACAAAGCAGACTTGGCAAAGCCTCTAGAGGATTATTTGCCCAAATTGGAAACAGTGACTTTCCAGGAAGATTTGGGGACTGTGCGCGCCAAGGTCGATCGGCTGTGCAAAATTGCCAGTCTCATCGCAAATCAACTGCAACTAACAGCCGAAGAAAACTTACATATAGCAAGAGCAGCCTTACTTTGCAAAGCCGACCTCGTAACCCAAATGGTTTACGAACTACCCGAAATGCAAGGAATCATGGGTCAGAAATACGCCCTAGCCAGCGGCGAACCAGAAGCAGTAGCCACAGCCATTTTTGAACATTATTTGCCCAAAGGTGCGGGGGATAATCTGCCCCAAACTCTCACAGGTCAAATTGTCGGAATCGCCGACAAATTAGATACTTTAGTCAGCATATTCGGCTTGGGAATGCTCCCCACAGGTTCCTCCGATCCTTTTGCCCTGCGGCGCGCAGCCAATGCGATAGTTAACATTATCTGGGCGGCTCAGTTGCCAGTCAATTTGCATCAGTTACTTGCAGAAAGTGTTGCTGAGTTTACAGCAATACGCCCGGAAACCAGCCCAGAATTACTATCACAATTATGCGAGTTTTTCTTGCAAAGAATTCGGACTTTGCTGCAAGAAGAAAAGAATATAGATTACGATTTGGT
>JAUBOH010000858.1:0-1104 GCA_036700145.1 Microcoleus occultus BM001215366 | reverse complement strand
TTGTTGTATCAATTTTTTGGGTGGATATTGTGCTGTGTGCCAATTTGGTCGCCTTCAACATTGACGGTTCCAGTGTTGATAATCCCACCTTTCTCAATATTAATCGTTTGCCCAGCCGAATTATTGGTCTTGCTTGATTCCGATGTTAGGGACAACTGACGTATCGGGTAGTTGTAATATTTGCAGGCGGTTTGGATGGCGAGGATGAGGCGGTGAACTTCTTCGCCGGATTCGGAGGGAATTAAGGTGAGGAGGTGAGGGAGATGCCAGACAACTCCTTCTGTATTCTGCTGAGCGACTATGACTAACATACTTGCCGCGTTATTACGCACATCAGACTCTGAATCTTCAACGAGTTTAATTAATCCCAAAATTACCACATCGTAACTAATTTTCTCTAACAGTTCTTTCGCACTAAACTGCACATAATATTCGGGCTTCTTAATGAGTTTCAATAATTTTTGGAGCGAGGATTCATAATCTATTTTTTCTAAGGTCTCTGTGGCAATCTTACTCATGTCCTCCTGCCATTTCCTAAATTGCTCATCATCATCGATTTTGGTTAACGCATCTGCTACGGTTATACCTACCTCAGACTCTGAATCTTCAACTCGTTGAACTAATCCCGGAATCGCTGCCTCAGAACCGATTTCGCCTAACGCATTTGCGGCCATTATACGCACCTCAGAATCTGAATCTTCAACGAGTTTAAGTAATCCCGGAATCGCAGCCTCAGAAGCAATTTCACCTAATGCCTCTGCCACAGTCCAACGCACATCAGGCTCTGAATCTTCAACAAGTTTAAATAATCCAGAAATCGCCACATCGGAACCGATCGCGCCTAACGCATATGCCACGCTATTACGCACATCCGAGTCGGAATCTTCAACAAGTTTAAACAATCCAGAAATCGCGGCATCGGAAGCGATCGCGCCAAAGGCATATGCCACGCTACTACGCACTTCAGATTCTGAATCTTCAACAAGTTTCAGCAATCCCTGAATCGCCACCTCGGAACCGATCGCGCCTAACGCATCTGCCGCCCTCCAACGCACATCAGAGTCCGAATGTTCAAGGAGTTTCAGCAATCCCGGAATCGCATCA
>JAUBOH010000857.1:0-1108 GCA_036700145.1 Microcoleus occultus BM001215366 | reverse complement strand
GCAACCAAACCCTAACAGCTTGGACAAATACAGCTCAAACCGTCAACAATTGGGTAAATAGCGTTACCTTCGGCCCAGCCAACGAAGCAACTCAAGCTGTTAAGAATTACACCGTTAACATCACCAGCGGCAACACCTTATTTACGGCTTTACCAACAGTTGCAAATAATGGCACGCTTACCTACACCCCCAACGGCCAACCGGGAACTGCCACCGTAGAAGTCCAACTGCAAGATGACGGCGGTACAACCAATGGTGGTGTTGACCTTTCCGACAAAGCTACTTTTAATATCACCATTCCCGCACCAAAAGTAAACCTCACTGCTAGCACCACAACCGCCAGCGAAGCAGGAACAACCGCAATCACCTTTACCGCCACTGCCGAAGGTAACGTCGTCGGCAATCAAACAGTTAATTTAGCATTAACTGGTACTGCTAGCGCCGCTGATTTTACAGGTGCTATTCCCGCTCAAATCACCATCCCCAATGGTAGCAAAACTGGGCAAGTAACCCTCACAGTTAACGATGATAATCTGGTGGAAGGTACGGAAACAGCCACCTTGACGATTAGCAACCCATCAGCAGGGATAGGATTAGGAACTACCACTAACCAAAGTGTGGCAATTACCGACAATGACACTGCTGGAATCACAGTTAGTCCGATCGCAGGATTAACCACAACCGAGGTGGGAGGTACAGCCACATTTACCGTCAAACTCAACAGTCAGCCAACAGCAGATGTCACCATTCCATTAACTAGCAGTAACACCAACGAAGGAACAGTAAATCCATCTGCTATTACCTTCACCAATGCTAACTGGAATACTCCCCAAACCATCACTGTCACCGGAGTAGATGACTTAGTAGCCGATGGGAATATTGCCTACAACATTGTCACTGCTGCTGCTATCAGTACCGATACCAATTACAACGGTGTTAATCCTGCCGATGTCGCTCTCATCAATATAGACAATGAAACTGCCGGCATCACGATCGCACCAACCGCCGGGTTAACCACAACCGAGGCGGGAGGGAAAGCCACATTTACAGTTCAACTCAACAGTCAGCCAACAGCGAGTGTCACCCTCGGATTAACTAGCAACAAAAC
>JAUBOH010000856.1:0-1108 GCA_036700145.1 Microcoleus occultus BM001215366 | reverse complement strand
GTAGCAGAACGAAAATGCTTGTTGAGGTGACTTTGATTGGAAAAACCGCAAGCAAACGCCACTTCAGAAATTGACAGTTCCCGATTTTTGAGCAATTTTTTAGCACGTTCCACTCGTTGCCCAATGACATATTGCCACGGCGAAATTCCCATCGATTGCTTGAAGAAAACACAAAAATAATAGTGACTTAAATTCAGTTCGGTGGCAATGTTTTCTAAACTCAATTGAGCATCGAGATTCGATCGAATATAGTCGATCGCACATTTTAACTGAAAATCGGACAAACCGCCTTGGTAGTTACGCACACTGGCGGGAGTAGTGCAGTAGTGGCGGAGTAGGTGAATGCCAAGTAAATTGGCGAGTGATTCGGTGTAAAGCCTGCCGCCTAAGCCATCGGTGGTCATCTCAGAGAGGAAATAACGGGCGATGGTTTCAAGTTGCGGATCGCGATCGAGCAAAACACTTCGCAGTTCAATTTTGTCAGGATTGAGGGACTCAGTTGTAGCAGCAATGTGAGGCAAAAAATCAGGATCGATCGTGAAGGCTACACCTTCATCTTCGGTGTCCCAAGCCCAAGATGCAGAGATTCCTGATGGTAGGAAGAAAAAATCGCCACTATTCACGGAGCCATCATACTCACCTCCGTCAAATTGGTTGACTTGTCTGTTACCATGACTGAAATTGACCATCAAAAAATGATCGGTACTGGGTGCAGTTTCTAGCTCACTTGGTGGAGTTATTAAATAATTTATTCCCAAGCCACCGACTTGCATCGGTGGTTTTGACCTAAATCCAGCAGTAACATCTAATAAGTCGCTAGCTAATTCAGTACATTGTCCATTCGATGAATGCGATGACTCGTTGGATTCAGACTCTGAAAGGATCTCGCTCTGCTGCATAATTGCTCCCATCCCCTGCTAGTGGTCGAAGTTTTTCAATTATTTCCCAAGATTTTACCGCAATCTCTCGATTCTGCACAGTTTGGTCGATCGCCCAAACCGACAAGCATTAGGTATTAGGCGGATCGAGGGCTAGCGATAACTCAAGTCTATTTGTTGCACCTTACAGCAAGAATTGAGGGCGATCGCAAGAATAGACAAATTTTTCC
>JAUBOH010000855.1:0-1120 GCA_036700145.1 Microcoleus occultus BM001215366 | reverse complement strand
CAGCAGTCCCGGCGGTCACAGGCGGCTCTGGCTGGCTCTCCTAGACCGCGCTAAGCATTAAACAACAGTCAACAGTCATTAGTCATTAGTCATGAGTTATGAATCAGTTAACAGTCAACAGTTAACAGTTAACAGTCAACAGTCAGCAGTCAACAGTCAACAGCCCACAGTCAACAGCCCACAGTCAACAGTCAACAGTCAACAGCCCACAGTCAACAGCCCACAGTCAACAGCCCACAGTCAACAGTCAACAGACTTTCTGCTATGGTTCTCAAACGGTACACGCCCCCTACTTGCACGCTGGAAATTACAGCCAAAAGTTCGCCTCTATCTCGCTGGGCGGGCAAACCCGTGTTTAAATCTTTAAGTTTTGAACTGCGACTCGATGACCCCAGGCTACCAGATACTCAACACGTTACTCTCAGGGGCGATCGAGTTCAACTCGAAACCCTTCACCAAGCTGTCAGCAACTACGTCCAAAACTTGCTCGGCGCATCCCGCGATTGTCCAAGCAACCTCAACTCTCAAACCGGCCGTACCACTGCGGGCCCAGACTTACCAGAAGTCGCGCGTAATGCCGTCATATTCGATCGACCTGTCAACACTTCCGAACTAGCAACCCCCGCCTCAAACGCTTCCTACCTTCCGGTTCCCCCCCGCTTAGAACCTCGCGGCTTGCTCGCCCACAACTTGTTTTTAGGCTCTTCGATCGCTGCCGAATCCGGGCCAGTAGTTCCCTTGAGCACCCTGCAACTGTTTGACTTAGCAACAGCATTAGATGACTGCGCCACAGAAGTGATGGCCCTCCCCAACCTCGATCGCTCGCCCGGACGGCCCAAAGCAGTACCGTGGCTAAATCTGGCAGCAATGCTGGTCGCGATGGCGGGCCTGACGACAGGAATTATCAAAATGCTCGATCGACCCTCCACCTCCCCGCAAACCGCCGCAGCCCCCGCCGCAGCCCCCCCCACTCCACAATTGAGCACCGCTCCAGGACAACCCCAGCTAGCAGCAGGCGCCTCCCCCAGTCCAGTTGCCGCCCTACCGACACCCCCAGCACCAACACCCACAGCAGCACCCGCATTACCGCCCCTACCGCCCCCGCCCATCAACACCGCCG
>JAUBOH010000854.1:0-1127 GCA_036700145.1 Microcoleus occultus BM001215366 | reverse complement strand
TGCCGTGTCCTCAGTCGATATCTGCCGTGTCCTCAGTCGATATCTGCCGTGTCCTTACCCGATATCTGTACTTCACTCAACTGAAAACCATTATAAATTTATGCGTACTTTTACGGAGAATCAAAACACTCGCCGTAAACAAGAATTAACCATCCCTTGCACTCAGAGAGTCTGGCTTTACCCAGCCACCAACAAAACAGTCTGAAAAAGCAGTGTTATCTTAGTAGTGCATAAATTCTAATCAAGATTAAACCTCACACTTGAGGATACCATGCGCCAGTTAATTTCTCGCATTCGGGCTGCCATCAGCCAATTAGTTTACAAGCGAATTATCCTTGCGGTGACAATCTTATTTTGTGTAGGTGTAGGGATAGCGATGACAAATATGTCTCAGCTTTCCTCCACCCTAATTGCATCCCAAGCACTCCAGAATGCCACCCTCTACGCCCAAAGCATTAAAGAAGCCCGCACCCTTTACAGTTCTGATGTTGTCAATCCTCTCAACAGTGATAAACTGATTAACTTTAGCCACGATTACAATCCAACAAAAACAACAGTTCCTGTTCCAGCAACCTTTTTGATAGAACTAGGCAAACATATCACTGAAAAAAATCCTGAAGTGTCAGTCCGTCTGTACAGCAACTACCCGTTTCCTTGGCGAGAAAAAGAAGGTGGGCCTCAGGACGCTTTTGAACGAGAAGCCATCAAATATTTGATGCAAAATCCGACACAAAAATTTTTCCGCAGTGAGGAATTTCGCGGTAAGCCAGCCTTTCGATATGCAGAAGCCGACCCTTTAACTGCTAGCTGCGTTAATTGCCACAACACTCATCCTTACAGCCCTAAGAAAGATTGGAAAGTCGGAGATGTGCGCGGTATATTGGAAATTACTCAACCTCTCGATACCATCACTCAAAAGACTCGCGGCGGACTGAAAAACTTGTTTTTCCTGTTAGCAGGACTTTCAGTGTTAGGGATATCAGGATTAAGTTTGTCTATCAGCAGGTTGCGTCAAAATGCTAAACAATTAGAACAGCGGGTCAGGGAACGCACGGCACAATTGCAAGAAACTAATGTAGAATTGCTGAAAGAACAGGAAAAGAGCGATCGCCTGCTGCTCAATATTT
>JAUBOH010000853.1:0-1129 GCA_036700145.1 Microcoleus occultus BM001215366 | reverse complement strand
CACGGCAGTGCCGTTTCCCTACCTCAAAATCATCGCTCGCCCGATCGGGATGTAAGCATCGCCCGGTGGGGCGATGGAGGACACGGCAATGCCGTTTCCCTACCTCAAAATTATCCGATGTAACCCCGGATTTGTAGGGACACGGCACTGCCGTCTCCGAATTTCCGGTAATTTAAATTCAGTGACAAAATCTTCCGTACTCATTTGCTTTCTTCTGTCTTGTGGAGGTGCGTGTATGTCCTAAAAGTGTGGAAATAATAACGCATCGATCGCCTTTTGGAAGATTCGGATGAGATAGTGTGAGGTTTCCTTTTGCTTGTAGACTTGTGAGACCGCACTCGTCGGTTTTGTTATACACTGGGCAACCTCGGTAATTGAACATGGCTCGCCAGACTGTTCCATCTTTTGTTACTCCATTTGTGTTTTCATTGACCTTGCGCAATGTTGTGTCATTTTGATTTATCTTAATTTGATATTCTAAGCTTTTCCATTCACCTGCTGGTAGTTGGGCAGGGGAATGTCCGATTTGTGGATTGCTACCTGTACGTTTTCTCCGACTTGCTTGAAGCTGGCTTGCCATGAGGTTTTGTCGCGTAGGGCGTTGCTTTGAGCTAGTTCCATTGCCCAATAAGCTCGATCGAGCGATACTTTTAAACGGTGGTTGTTGATGAACATTAGCCAGCTTGGGGCGGCGATCGCACTAAATATCCCTATGATTAAAATAATTATTAATAGCTCGATCATTGTAAAACCGGCGGCAGGTGCAGTGGCTCTGCCTTTGAGCGTTTTATTTATTGACACGTAGATGCACTCCTTGATATTTAGGTTGAAAAAAAAAATAGCTAGGAGCAGCTATTTTTGCTTGGGTTTATTTTAAGTGTCGAGCTTGGTTTTTGTATAGATCGGTATTTACGGAAAAATTATATTTATTTAAAAAAGCTGCGGGTAAGGAGACGCCGGGCTCGCCGATCGCACAAATTTGTCGATCAATCGGATAAATCGCCGGTATTGATTCGATCGCAGGGTGTGGATGAGAGTCGTGATATCAATTCCGGCTGCAACGACCTATGACAAGCGAGGACACGGCAGTGCCGTGTCCCTACAATTGATCGCGGTAGGGACACGGCAC
>JAUBOH010000852.1:0-1134 GCA_036700145.1 Microcoleus occultus BM001215366 | reverse complement strand
CGGTAGCGCAAGCGCTGCCGCTTCTCAAGTTTGCAAAAGTCGATGCTGGCGGCAATTGCGAGCTTGGGGACAAATGGCAAACCGTTCTTGACGGTTTCTCGCCCGAATTAATTACAGCAGCCAAAATCCAAGAAGCTCTCGATGAGAACCCAGAGGACAGGGCCAAGCAAGTTCGCATTGGCGGCAAAGCGTATCAATTACTACAAAAGAAAGCCGCAGCAGCGGGAATGGCGGTTTTTAAGTACCTCGAAATGCTAATTGGTGGTAGCGAACCGCCCGAGGATGAACCGCCCGAGGAACAAGAAACGGAATTGACTACTGAACAAGAGCTGATTTGCGATCGGGCGGAAGCCTTCACCAAAGCTAAGCCCGCTGCCAGCGGATTTGCTATCAAAATGCCATCAAAAAGCCATCAAAAAGCTATCAAGCCCAATAGATCCGACAAAGTGTCGGACTCATCCTAATCCCCAAAACTATGCACAATACTTTCACTTATAGGCATTCTGAACTGCCGCCACTTCGACCTGCAATAAAAGCTGAAATTGTCGCCCTAGATGTGCAAATTGCTGATTTGATTCTCAGGAGTCAAGGTAATTATCGCGAGCTAGAGGAACTAATAGACGTGCTAGATAGCGGCGGCGATAGCTGTGAGCTCAATCTCAATTCAATTCGGATAATCCCCGACGACAGTCAGCTAGATTCGCCTATTAGCATGATGGATTTGCCGATCGAACAAAAGCAAATTGTTTTCTCTACGGCTCTCACGTCTTCTATTGCGATCGAAGCCTTAGCCGCGATTTACCAAGAAACTCCTCAACAAATTGCCATCGAACTCTCTGAGTTAGTAAAGCGTGCTAGCGAAACTATTACAAGTGGTCAAGTGAACGCAGTGATCAAAGAGTTATTGGAAGATTGGGGTAAAAAACCAAACCATACGGTTTATCGAATCGAACTTGATTAAACCGATAATCTAGTTCATAAAAATAGGAACGGTTGAAACCACATCAACCATTCCTGTCAGCAGAACGATCAGCTCTACCTTACCTATACCTTCATAGCATATGAGCGCATCCAAAAGTGATCGACTTGTTAGTCAGTTAGTCGCCGACTGCAAAAGATTGCTGAAAGAAGATT
>JAUBOH010000851.1:0-1136 GCA_036700145.1 Microcoleus occultus BM001215366 | reverse complement strand
GAAGGGGGGGACAAGAGTCTTCTCAAAGTCCCCCTTCTTAAGGGGGATGCGAGGGGGATCTAGACTTAGGGAAAAACGAGATTTATCAAGGCTTTCAGGCTTAAGTTGACACGCTTTGAGCACTGCCGTCTCCTCATTCTTTATTGCTTAATGAATCGAAAATTTACTTCGATTGTGCATTCTCAACAATTACTCCATCCACCATCCGAATCACCCGTTTTGTCCTGGCGGCGACATCAGCATCATGGGTGACGATCGCGATCGTTGTACCTTGTTGATTTAACTCTGTGAGCAGATCCATAATCTCTTGAGAGGTTTGAGAATCTAGTGCGCCAGTTGGTTCATCCGCCAAGACTAAGGCGGGATGATTGACTAAGGCGCGGGCGATCGCAACGCGCTGTTGCTGTCCGCCTGACAACTGATTGGGACTATTCTGGAGTCGATCGCTCAAACCGACTTGTACTAATGCTTCGGTAGCTTGCTCGATCCGTTGGGAGCGATCGACATCGGCATAAATCATCGGTAGCATCACATTCGCCAGTGATGTTAGCCGCGGTAATAGGTTGAACTGCTGAAACACGAACCCAATGTATTGATTGCGGATATCTGCGAGTTCATCATCATCCAGCGTTGTGAGATTTATACCTGCTAACAAATACTCCCCACTGGTGGGACGATCGAGACAACCAATGATATTCATCAGTGTGGATTTTCCCGAACCAGAAGCCCCCATAATCGCTACATATTCGCCCTGTTCGATCGACAAATTAACGCGCTTGAGGACAGGAACATCGATCGCTTCCAAATGATAAGTCTTGGTAATGTCTTTAAGTAAAATAATGGTTGCCATAGTTATTCACCAAATATCAGGGGTTAAATTCTCCCACCTTTATAGGTGGATCGTAGTGCGCTTCCATCGCCCTAGGAACAAAGGCGGGAGCAAGTGTCAACTGTCAACTGTCAACTGTCAACTGATTTACTCACCGTGTAGTGCCAAGATCGGGTCTAATTTTGCAGCATTGCGCGCAGGGATACCGCCTGCTAGCACCCCAACAATTAGCGAGAGTCCAAACCCCACCACCACTGACCACAGAGGGACAACAAAGGGAAATTTGAATAGTGTGGCGGCAGTGAAA
>JAUBOH010000850.1:0-1140 GCA_036700145.1 Microcoleus occultus BM001215366 | reverse complement strand
TAATGTCTGAGAAACCGTCACCGCCGCCGATTAAGTGTTTGGCTAGTTTTTCGGCAATGAAGGTTTTTCCGGTTCCGGGTGGACCTTGGATGATGGTTTGGCCTTTGCGGTTAATGTTGCGTATCCATTGGGCTAGTTGGTTTGTTTGAAAACCAGTAGTTTGTGAAATTTCTTCTAGTTGATGCACTGGATTAAATTCCTTTTCATATACTGAAAGATATTCCCGAATATAATAAAGGAGAAAGTTGTCATTTGCATAATCAAAATGACGCGTATCATACAAATGAAAATCATTATCATCATAATAAGATATCAACAATAATGGAAATACCTTTTTAAAGGTTTGTGCTATTTGTTGAATTAACTGTTTGGCAGAATATCCTAATATTCCTTCTGCTTCAAGTGAGATAGCAACCTGAATATTAGTAATTTTTTTTCTAACTTTAGGGGTGGATTTTGTTTGCCAGTAAAAGCAAATATTTTCTAATAATTCATAAATTGTTTTTTGATTTTTCATTATTATACTACTAAATTCCGCTGCCTCGGAATTACCACGAATTATTTTTAAGGTCAAAGAGCAATGATGTTTATTTGGAAGTTTGTAACGAGCGAGGATTTCTCTAGCACCTAGTTTGTCCCTCAAAAAACATTTATAATTGTTTAACATATCAACTAAGTAGTAATTGTGGACTTCAAATCCAAAAATTAACTTGTGGTTTTCAAGTCTTAGCATTAACTGAGATCGATCGAGAGAATTTATCTCTTTACAATCCAACGCTATATTGTAAATAATTGGTTGCGAACGGTCTTTTTCAGTCAAATATCCAAATCTATCCCACCTGATATTAATATCTTTTTTGATATAATCAGGCAATAACTCTTCCACGTGGCTGAAAATATACTTTAATGGCTCTTCTACATATTTTAAGAAATCTTTTTTGTGTGCCATGTAAAAATCTGAACTTGGGTCTTCATAAAATTTTTCCAATAGGTTAAATGTGTTTACTGAAAAAGGGCAGTCAGGGTGTACAAAAACTTTTTCCATTTTTTCTGTATTTTTAAGATGACTCAATTGTTGTTCTTAGCTTATTGTAGCCGATCGCCCTTAACATACAAAGATTCCAGAAACCTCACAGCTTC
>JAUBOH010000849.1:0-1141 GCA_036700145.1 Microcoleus occultus BM001215366 | reverse complement strand
CTGCGGGTTTAAGCGGTGATGATGCGCTGACGGCGGCTTTTGAAGAAAACGCTCGTGATGTGGCCCGGATTGGCGGCAGTTAGGGTTCTGCGCTAGAATTGTACTCATGTAGCAAGGGGCTTAAAGCCCCTTGTTAGCCTGCAAGATTATCCATGTGGTGTTACCTTGGGGTTATCTGTCTGCATTTTAGTTGCAGTGTTTTTTAAACTGAAATAGGAATTTTTATGGAAGACAGTTGTAAAACAGAATTCGGTAAACGCTTTGAGAATTTTAACCAATCACCCGAAATGAAGATTTTTCAGAACTTACAAGCTTTGAAATCTAGCTTTCGCGTTTTTGAAGGAAATTTCCATGAACTAATGCAATTGCTGAAGCATCTCGAAGACTCAAGAGAATCTTTAACTAAGTATGCTTCCGATCAAAAAGAAAATTTAGAACTTTTAATTGAGGAAACTTCCCGGCTACTTCATAATTTTCTCGCTTCTGCACAATCATTGGTTGAGCATATGAAGATAATTGTTGATGATAATAATAAAAAAAACCACTCAAATTTTAGGGAATTCAAGAAGGAATACCAGATAAAATTAGACCAGGACATAAAAAATAATCCTCTGTATAAATTTGTGAAAAAATTACGTAACCATACTCTGCACCAGGCTTTGCCAGTCCTAGCTTTGAGTATGATTTTTGCCGATGATTTGAGATTCAGTATGCGAATAGATATTAAAAGTTTCAAGCAATGGGATAGCTGGCCTGGTGCAAAAAATGATTTAGAAACTATTGAAGACACTTTATGTATAGCAGATTTAGTAAATAAATATTTTATGCTAATCTGTGATTTTTATACTTGGCTGACTGAACGACAACAAAGTATTTATCAACCAGATATTGAAAAGCTTCAGAAAATGAAGAAAGAAATGGACGAAGAATTTATGATTCCGGAACACAAACTTCAGGAATCTAAACGCAACGACAAACAAGAAGCTGAATACAAATGCAAGCTAGAAAATGTCTCAGTTGTCCACACCCTCAGCGGGCATTCTAAAGGGATTTTTTCCATCGCTATCAGCCCGGATGGGCAGACGCTTGTCAGTGGCAGTAGTGACAAAACAATTAAGATTTGGCAGTTGAGTACCGGGCA
>JAUBOH010000848.1:0-1143 GCA_036700145.1 Microcoleus occultus BM001215366 | reverse complement strand
ACCGCGATCGCACTTTCACTCAACAACGCTTCAATTTGAGGATTAGCCCACTCCGCCGCCATTTTCAGGAACTCAGGATGGTCATTAACACAAGGCAATTTGCGGTAAGTAACTCCTTGACGCTGTTTCTGCAAACCCTCAATAATGTGGTCTACATCTAACAAAGTTTCGTGATTTTCTGTCGCAAATCCGATCGGCATAAAGACGATCGCAGTTGCGCCCAAATCGATCAAATTCTTCGCAGCCAACGTCGCATCCGGCTGCGTCCATTCAATCAGCGGTGTGTCGTGATTCAGCCAACCTACCGAAATCAAAGGATAGCGATACATCAAACGTTCCCGCACGCGATCGTACAAAGCTTGACTTTCCACAATACCCGAAGTAAAGCCCTTCGCTTTGTGCGGACAACCGTGATTCATCAGCACAATCCCAATCTGAGAAGGCAAATGCGCTACTGCTAAATCGTTCTTAATTTCCTCTTCAACCAAATCCGCCATTAGCTGGATGTAAGCCGGTTCATCGTAAAAAGAAGGAATGTAGCGCTGTCCTGTTACCCAATGTTCTTTACCGTCAAAGGTTTGTGCTAAAGCATTGTTCACCTGTTCCACAGCAATCCCACTGGTGAAAACAGAATCAACAACCAACAGCGGATAAATCAGAATTTTGTCAAATCCTTGTGCTTTAATTTGCGGGATTACTTGTTCCGGCAAAAACGGCGCACAAAAGTTGAAAGCTTTGAACACTTTTACTTTGTCGCCCCATTTCTCCTGCAAATTCTGTTCAATCCCAGCGCGCTGCTGTTCAAAAATTGCATTGTGCGGCGACACGAATTGACCGTGTTGGTGACTCCATTCGTGCAAGTCAAAAATTGCCAAAATCTTCGCCAGCGGCGGATAAATCCAATGCGGTACCGGCGCAAACTTAGCCGTCAGCAAGTTTAAAGCTTGTTCGTTGTAATTGGCAAAATCGTCGTAGCTTTCGACTTCGCCGTAACCCATCAGCAAGACAGCTACGCGATCGCTGTTTGCCGGTGCAGCAGATGTTTTGAATTCAATTTTTTCTGGAGAAGCAACCACTTTGTATTCCTCAATTTTATTTATTCTAAGAGATCCAGACAGGATGAAGAGTGGATCTGAGATTTTT
>JAUBOH010000847.1:0-1145 GCA_036700145.1 Microcoleus occultus BM001215366 | reverse complement strand
CTTGAATTCGCATTTCCAATGCATATCACCTTTTTCTCGTTTTTGTATCGTTCAGTAGCGAGACCTCCTGAACGGGATAAAGAAAAGTCAGCCGGTTAACAGATTGTCCTGTAGTTTTGGGTTCTCTAATCCAAACAAAACTATGGCTACCTACCAACGGCTGACTTTAGAACAAAGATACCTGATTCAGACGCTCCATCAACAACACTTCGGCCAGCAATATATTGCTCAACAAGTGGGCGTGAGCCAGTCTACCATCTGCCGGGAAGTGGCTAAACATCAACACCAGTACCCTCAGCAAGACTATCAGGCTCAACAGGCTCAACAACGGGCCAGCCAGGCCGTAAAGCGAACGCCCTATAAACTTAAGGGAGGGCTCCTCGATACGGTCATCAGCCGTTTACGCGACCGATTATCACCCGAGCAAATATGCGGTGAACTCGAACTAAATAACAGCAAACGTACATTACATCATGAAACTATTTATCGATACATCTACCAACACAAGCAAAATACAAACGGACAACTTGTTGACCATGAGAACCTTACACAATATCTACGTATTCGTCACCGTAAAAAGTACAAAGATCGTAGTAAGCCCGCCAAACGGGAAATCATTCCCAACAGGGTCAGCATCGACTTGCGTCCACCCATCGTCAATACCAATACTGAACTGGGCCATTGGGAAGCCGACACGGTCATTGGTAAAGGTCACGATGGGGTGCTGTTGACATTAGTCGAGCGACGTACTAAGTACGTATTGATTGTCAAATTGGCGTCCAAACATGCTCGGGCTTTAGCCAGGGCTGCGGTCAAAGTTCTACGCAAGTGTAATCTTCCGGTCAAGACCATCACATTTGATAATGGCCTTGAGTTTGCCCACCATGAATATATTGCCAAGCAACTCAAGGCCACCACTTATTTTGCTCATCCCTATCATAGTTGGGAGCGAGGCCTTAACGAGAATACGAATGGATTGGTCCGCCAGTACATTCCCAAATCCAGTCCGATTAGTATTGTCCGACACGTAGACGTATCTTGGATACAAGATCAACTTAACCACCGACCCCGTAAAAGCTTAGGCTATCTAACCCCGGCTCAGTTCGCCAAAAACGAACTTTATGCATTGGAAATGTGAATCTGCG
>JAUBOH010000846.1:0-1146 GCA_036700145.1 Microcoleus occultus BM001215366 | reverse complement strand
GTCAGACGTTTTCTTAGTCGAGTTTTATCCCGTGCATTTTCTGGTTTATTGATTTCGATTTCGACATCTTCAATATCGGGAATTATCTCATTGCGGACATTTTCGGGAAATTGCTCGACGGTTTTACGCATCGATGAAATTAGTTGCAGAAGTTCGGCGGTATTGGCGTTATTAATAATTTTATCGCGTCCAATTTTATCACCTGCAACTTTATCACCGCCAACATTATCGCCTTGACCGTATTGATAGATATTGTTAGACATCTGGGTAGTTTCTGGTATAGACTTATATCTTAATTGTAACAGTTGGCTGCTGTGTAATGGCAACATTGCATAAGTTTGTCCGTCGTCATCGCTGAATTCGACTTCGTAAACTTCAGCAGCTAAAAACTCGACTATCGTCCCTACTTGACCTGCCAATAAATGATGGTCTGGTAAATCTTCTGTGAGGACAACAACATCGAGTAATTGTAGTTTTGAAATTGTCTTTAGCATAATTTACCTCCGAATATAACAGCTAGTGAGTCGCGGAAAAGTTTCTGTAGGACGGACAATCCAAGTGCTGCGAATTGTTGCAGTGTTTTCATTGCGAGTTAGAGGAAAATCGACAACATAGCGTTGACCGTATTCATCTTGGCTGGTGGAGATGGCATCATAGATTTGAATCGCTTCTAGCAAGATAAATTGCAGTTCTCCAGCATCTTCAACCCTTAATCCTAGGATAGCAAGAAATAATCTAGCTTTGTGTTTTCCCCGATCGTGTTCGGTGTTCAAGCTGTAGTCACGCAATTTGTGAATATCGATAAATGCAGCTTCAGCGTTGGGGAGTTTCATCGGCATTGCCCATTATCTTGTCTCCTTGAATTCGATCGCCCCCAAAGTTATCGCCGCCACCATTTTGGTTAAATGTTTTAGAACGTCGATCGAGATTGTTCTGATGAACGTGAATATTAATCCCAGGATAACCGTCTTCTGCATCGTCAAAAAATTTATCGCCCATTTGCCTTCTGCGCCGAAGTTCGATCGACTCATACCCATCCAACAACGGCCGCAAATCGAGTTTCAGTTTCAGTTTCCCAACCCGCACCGTATTCTCGCCCATCTCCTCCAATCCTAGCAACTCCTCGTAATCCAGCGGATCGGCATC
>JAUBOH010000845.1:0-1155 GCA_036700145.1 Microcoleus occultus BM001215366 | reverse complement strand
AAGTTCCTGCTACTCCCCGGACTTCTGCTTGCACGCCCAATTTGCCTTCGGTTCCCACTTCCCGCGCCACCCGCGTTACTTCCGAAGCAAAGGAATTCAACTGGTCAACCATCGTATTGACAGTGTTTTTCAGTTCCAGAATTTCTCCTTTAACATCAACGGTAATTTTCTTAGACAAATCGCCATTAGCCACCGCAGTTGTCACAGCAGCAATATTCCGCACTTGCGCCGTCAAACTGCCAGCCATAAAATTAACAGAATCAGTTAAATCCTTCCAAGTTCCTGCTACTCCTCGGACATCCGCTTGCCCGCCCAGCTTGCCTTCGGAACCTACTTCACGGGCAACCCGCGTCACTTCCGAAGCAAAGGAATTAAGCTGATCCACCATCACGTTAATCGTGTTTTTCAGTTCTAAAATTTCGCCTTTAACTTGCACTGTAATTTTCTTAGATAAATCGCCGTTAGCAACCGCCGTTGTCACCTCAGCAATGTTGCGAACTTGTGCCGTCAAATTCCCCGCCATTGAGTTAACTGAATCTGTTAAATCTTTCCAAGTTCCCGCTACTCCCTGCACGTCTGCCTGCACGCCTAATTTTCCTTCCGTTCCCACTTCCCGCGCCACCCGCGTTACTTCTGATGCGAAGGAATTTAACTGGTCAACCATCGTGTTGACAGTGTTTTTGAGTTCCAGAATTTCACCTTTGACATCGACGGTAATTTTCTTAGATAAATCGCCCTTTGCCACAGCCGTTGTCACTTCTGCAATGTTGCGAACTTGCGCTGTCAAACTGCCGGCCATGAAGTTAACAGAATCCGTTAAATCTTTCCAAGTTCCTGCAACTCCCTTAACTTCTGCTTGACCGCCGAGTTTGCCTTCGGAACCTACTTCTCTCGCCACCCGCGTTACTTCAGATGCGAAGGAATTCAACTGATCCACCATGATGTTGATCGTGTTTTTCAGTTCGAGAATTTCGCCTTTTACATCTACAGTAATTTTTTTAGATAAGTCACCATTTGCTACAGCCGTCGTCACCTCGGCAATGTTGCGAACTTGGGCGGTAAGATTCCCCGCCATCGAGTTAACTGAATCGGTTAAATCTTTCCAAGTTCCTGCTACTCCCCGGACTTCTGCTTGCACGCCCAATTTGCCTTCGG
>JAUBOH010000844.1:0-1156 GCA_036700145.1 Microcoleus occultus BM001215366 | reverse complement strand
GGTGCCACTGGAGGAGTTGGTGCAGCACAATGCCGTCAAAAAAGCCTGATTGACCGATACCGAGGAGAATTCCTGCGATAATTAGAGGTCGGCGGTTGTTAACAGCGGTGGCGGGTGAGTTTGTGCGATCGTTCAATAGAAAACCTCAGATGCTTTAACTGCTGAACCCTAGCCTGTGAAGAGATTTGCAAGTACATTTTTAATGTTTGCGCGATCGGGCGGGGCCTCGCATCATCCGCGAGAGAGATTTCTGGATACTCTTGATGCTTAATGCCAACTACAAATCTAGTTTATAATTTGATTAACTATTCATCAACCGTCATATTCTCAAACAAAATAGGTTGAATTCGCCTCAAAACTTCCTCAATTATATCTGATCGACATTCACTAAGAAAACTTGCCTGCCTTGCGCGATAATCTTGCATAACGGAGTTGATCCGTCATAATTACACCTGTTATCGCTTCACCTTCTGGAATGGGAACATAAAACGGATTTTTGCGTTGTGTGTTGCTAATGGGACAAACGAACACAAACCCCATTTTTCGGTTAAATCTAGTTTGACTCACCACCAGTGCAGGCCTAGTCCCCATTTGTTCGTGTCCTGCTTGAGGGTCAAAATTGAGGCGAATAAAATGACCTCGTTCGGGGATATAGTTTACCAAACTTCCTCTCCTTCTGGTTTTCCCCAAGAGACTTCTTCGCTAGATTCTATTTCGCCTGCCAATAATTCGTCTAGGGTATATTTTGATATTTTATTATTTACAGGCTCTATGACCAGTTTCCCATTTTCTATGCTGCAAATTACTGAATCTTCGGCTTTAAGGTTGAGAAACTTTACTATGTAGTCTGGTATTGGCAAAGCCAAGGAATTACCTAATTTGCTGATGTGTATTTTAGCTGTCATACATTTGCGATGTTAACACTCAGGTTGATTTATTGTAACACAATATGATTGACTTAAAAAAGTAATTACTCGATCGCGCACCTCAGCTAATTGAGAACTGAGCAAAGTCTCGGCGATTGCTTTCCCGTAGCGCAATGACACGCTTAGCTAAGTGAACCGTCTTAAGATATAATAGAGTTTTAACACAACACCAATCATTGTCCTATGAAAACCATAGACAAAAGTCAATTAACAGCTCAATTACTAGAATT
>JAUBOH010000843.1:0-1160 GCA_036700145.1 Microcoleus occultus BM001215366 | reverse complement strand
GTATTTCGGCGGTGGGCGTGCCCAATAGTGTTAGGGAAGAGTGAAATACTATTTCCTTCTTACCAGAAGAATATAGAAATGTCGGCTTTACCAAATTGTGTCGATATTTGATAGTTGAATCCGGCGATCGCGACTAATCACCGGTACGTTAAGATATAAAGCAGAAGCAGCAATTATGCGATCGGGTAAATCGGGAATTTGCGATCGATCGACTTGCCTTAAAGTCAGAGCGATATTGCGGTCAAAAGGAATCTCAACAAGTAAGGCATCCTCGCTATCAACTGCTGCACTCCAGGCGATCGAGAGTATCTGCATTAATCCGCCCTCTCTCGCTCAGATAGACAATTTCTGCTAGGGTGATCGATGAAAATCCTATTTGATTGCCCTCAATAGCTATCTGTTCTATTGTTGTTCTAGCCGTCGCAGAAAGTCGCGGATCGGCAAAGATATACCAGATAACTGCATGAGTATCGGTTACAGCACGCAGCATTAGAAATCCTCCCTTGGGAAATTGGCCCATTCTTCCCCGCGAATTTCATCTATGTCAGCAGTAGATGGTGCTACTCCCAAGTCCTCACATAAACCCCACAAGGATCTGCGGGGAGTAGGGCGCGCGACAACTAATTCTCGCTCTATCTCAGGAACCATCCACTTAATCAACTTTAACTTTTCGGATAGAGACAACTGCTTGACAAGACTTAAAACTGCCTCGAAAGTCATGTTTTTTATAAAAAAATGTTCGATAGCTCTAATTTTAGCATTCACGCTACCAGCATAACAGCTTTTTTTTAAAACTTACATTAATTTCGCTCGAAATTGTTTGTTTTCGGCACTTCCAAACTATTTTTTTTGCTTGTATTTGCATTTTAACCGCCTATTTTAAGCGCTCAAAATAAGCGATTAAATAAAGGTTTATGGCTAGTTATTTAAATATTAAATTATGTAAAAAATTGAATTCAAATTTGATTTGCGGCCTAAGATAACGTCATTGCTCAACTCGATATAGTTTCCGATCGCCCTCCGGCGAGCGAGAAAAAATCATCAATTAGGACGCATATTTATTGCAGCAGCTTGATGCTCGCTCGCGATCGCGATCGCGTGCAAGTCTGTCACAGTCCTATGGGCAAACATACCCAATTTAGAATACAGCCATGAACACC
>JAUBOH010000842.1:0-1160 GCA_036700145.1 Microcoleus occultus BM001215366 | reverse complement strand
AATTCACCCGCGAAAATCCCCCAAAGCTTTCAAGGCAAATTGCGGCAAAGCCAACATCCTGCGCCACCGCCAAGGTTCTTGATAAAGCCGATACAACCATTCTAAATGATTGTCGCAAAACCAAGCCGGTGCGCGAGTTTTTGTTCCCGCCCAAATATCAAAACTGCCGCCAACTCCCACCCAAATTGACTCAGGACAAAGATGCCGGTGTTCCGCAATCCAAAACTCTTGGCGCGGCACTCCCAAGCCGACAAAAATTAGTTTTGGCTGCAGTTCTTTCAGGCTTCGATCCAAGTCTTTTGCTTCATCGGGCGAGAGATAGCCATGCTGAGAAACAATCGACAATCCCTTAACTTTTTGCTGCCAAGTTTCTGCGGCCGCGCCCGCAACTCCGGGGGAACCTCCAAAGAAAAATATTGATTCGGAATTAGGCAATTTTCCGGCTTGTTGCAGCAGCGATTCTGCTAATTCTATCCCCGGATACCGCTGTGCCGATTTGCCACGCATTCGCAAGTATAGCACCACTCCTGAACCGTCTGGAATCACGAGTTCTGCTTTTCGGATTACATCTGCTAAAGCCGGATTTTTCTCGGCTTGCATCGCCATTTCAGCATTCAGCGTCACGACGTGACTTCCCAACCCTTGATGCAGGCGCTCCATCAGCCAACCTGCATAATCATCTAATATGTGAACTGGTAGTCCCAGCACTGAGAATTGCGATCTATCCATATTTGTTTGTTTGAGATTCCTACACACCTAGTTATTTTAAATTAGTTTATATTGACACTCAATGCTATGGTTTGTCTAGCAACCTCATAATTTAAGTAATGGCATTGCTTGTAGCATTATCCAGAACAGGCTCTTGGGCCTGTTCCACAAAGAGTGAACTTTATTGTGGGTGGGCAGGAGAGTCCGCCCAATCACAGACTATTCTAACAGGTACAAGATGTAAGAGCGATCGCACTTATCTAACAATTTCCCAAGACCAGGAACACTATTGTTATGATTGTTACTAAAAAACATCATGATGACCTCCTTGTGTTTATATAAATTGACAGAACGATCTAATTTCTGATATATTAAAAAGTCTATTCCCTGCCACTGGGCTCGCATCAGGAACAAAGAGGAAAACGAAATGCCGATCGCAACCCAAGAGCGAC
>JAUBOH010000841.1:0-1162 GCA_036700145.1 Microcoleus occultus BM001215366 | reverse complement strand
GGCTTTGGGTGGAGGTGTTTTTGCTTTTGCATCTGTGGGTTTGATGCTGCTGGCTTTGCAACTTTTGATTCAAAAGTTGGCAAAACAACCCACAGCTTAAAATCATCTGGTTACACAAACTCTCGTCTGCAAGGCAAAGACTAAATAGTAAGATCGAAGCAATGGAATTATTTACGATCGGGCACTCCAATTTGAGTATTGAAGCGTTTGTTTTGCTGCTGCAACAACACGGAATTACGGCGGTTGCGGACGTGCGTTAGCGAAGCCCTCGAAGAGGATCGCATCCGTTCAGCCGCTATTTACCTCATTTTAATCAATCAGAAATTCAAGCTTATCTGTTAAGTACGGGCATTCAATATGTTTTTTTAGGCAAAGAGTTGGGCGCGAGACCTGAAGATTTAAGCTGTTACGATACTGGCGGTAAAGCTTTGTACGATCGCATAGCCACAACTCCTCTTTTCGCCGCAGGAATTCAGCGCTTGCTAAAAGGAGCAGCAAATTATAAAATTAGTTTAATGTGTGCGGAAAAAGACCCGATCGCCTGTCACCGTAATGTTTTAGTTTGTCGCCAACTTAGAAAATTTAATTTGCAAATAAATCATATTTTGTTAGATGGAAAATTAGAATCTCATCTACAACTAGAACCCAGACTTTTAAACAAACTCAATAAAGACAAAAAAAATAATCAACCAATTCAGCTAAGTTTGTTTGACTTAAATCCTGAAATTAGAGAACAAACAGTTGATTTAGAAACAGCTTATCATAGTCAAGGACATAAAATCGCTCATGTCAGAAAGTCAAGCAATTATTAGTCTGTATGGTACGCAGTGCGCGCCTTACCACTACCAATAGCGAGTAACCATTTGTTGATCTTAGTCCTATTCGTGCTATAATTCTGCGGGACTGTAGCAGAAAGGGGTGCTATTTTATGAAAGCAGAATTTTACTTTGACCATCGGACATATACTTGCAGTTTAGTTCAAGTTGATTTTGTCAAGGAATTAAAAATTAAAAATTATCAAGGTTTTGTATTAGCAATTAAACAAGGACAAAAAATCGGACTTTTAGGAAAAACTCGCCACAATGCTAAAAAAATAGATGTATCTCAGTCGCATTTTTATAATCTAATTAAAGCAGCCATGAATGCTTTGGAATTGCAAACT
>JAUBOH010000840.1:0-1164 GCA_036700145.1 Microcoleus occultus BM001215366 | reverse complement strand
CTAAAAGTTCGATAACTCCATTTCTGTAAATTCCTTCAAATGCTTGGAGCATAATGATTCACCTCGCGTACAAAGTATGGTTGATCGACTCACTAGCTAACAATCCCAGTCTAACAAATCTTCCCCGAAAAACACAAATCTTTGATATGATATAATCACGGACGCAAAAACAAGGTGTTTCTGTCTCCCAATCCCTCACAATTTTGCCTAAAATAGACATAACCCACACTCATCACATCTGTCATGCAAAGTTACACCCTCGCAGAAGTATGTAATCCACAGGGGACAGTCTTTAATCGAGCGGCTGTCGAGCCAGTTTTACTCACAGATAAATCGCAGCCCAGCCACGTAATTATGTCCGCTGATACCTATCAGCGCTTGATAGAGCGCCTGATGGAATTAGAAAATATGCTTTTAGGTTCATCAGTAAAATCTGCCCTGAGTCAGTCTCAAATGGTGGGTACGGAAACCTTTGTAGAAACACTAAAACAACTGGCAAATGGCGAAACTTGATGGTTTACAAACAGTTCTCGACTTTCTCAAGGGTTTGCCACCTAAAATAGCGGCTCAAATTGCTAAAAAAGTGTTATCGCTGAATGTCGATCCTTTACCTAATGATAGCAAGCAATTAATAGGATATCCGGGTTATTATCGAGTAGATAGTGGCGAGTATCGGATTGTTTACAACTTTAATCCAGATGAAGATTTGGTAGAAGTTATTCTAGTTGGCAAGCGTAATGATGATGAAGTGTACAAAAAATTAGAGCGTCTTTTTTAATATAACTAAGGCGAAAAACCCCGGTCTCCGATCAAAATTGTGCATTTTTGTGACAGATATTGACATAGAAACCGGGTTTTTGATCCCCTCCTGTGTAAGTCGTGTCTAAGAAACTCATTCTCAGCGATGCTGCTCTAATATTAGATCAAATCTGTCTTGCGATCGGCATTCGCGGCGGCGCTGTTTTCCACATCAAATCTATCTCTTCTGGTGTCAATCCGTAAGCTTGATTAACTAAATCGGATAAACGGTGTTCGAGTCTCAACGCCTCAGCCTTGCGAAATTGAATCGGTGGTGCATACTCATTATAAGTTTCGCGGACTGCTTTTATTCCCGCAACGCCGAGAGGATCGGAGGATTTAGTTTTCGGCATTCGCTTTCTAATT
>JAUBOH010000839.1:0-1166 GCA_036700145.1 Microcoleus occultus BM001215366 | reverse complement strand
GATAATTAGGTTCGTAGTGAGGACCTTAGTCCTCAGAATTTGATGCGGACTCGCATTCCTCACTACGAACCTAATTATAGCATTAAAAAACCCGGTTTTTTTACGAATCCGGGTCATCAATGTTATCTATTTTTTAGTGTTTCTGCTTAGCGGCAAGTGCGATATTTGACGTGATAAACTAAACCGCGATGGGCTAAGTCGAAGGAGTCAACGGTGGCTGTGCCGGCACCGCGGGCTGTCATCGAAGCATTTACTCTCATGTTTACACTGTCGCCGCAGCGAGACCAAACATCAGCTACAGTGGCTAAGCTATCTCGAACGTTGTAGTTAGTTTCGCCGCTGAAATTGCGATTGAAAACTGGGCCGCGGGTTCCTGCGAAAAAGTATTCTGCCCGCAGGTTTCCTGTTGTTCTAGGAGCAACGTAGCCGCGGTAATCAGCATCGTAGATCGAAATTTGGAAGCCTTGGGGTACTTGGATGGGAATGCTGAGGTTGCAGCTTTTCCTGGTTTCTGTTGAGACATTCCCTTGGGCTGCAAACTTATCAAATAGGATGGTGAGTTCTTGACCGTCGGGGCTGACGCTGACGCTGGCGGAGCGATCGGGGCAACCGCTACCGCCATAGCTTGCACCTAAAATTTTAACTGCCGGATTGGCCAGGGCGGGGCTGATAGAAGCGGTCATCAATGCTGTAGCTAGTAATAGTTTTACAAACTTCATGGATGTTCTCCTTAATAAGTTACGTTTTGTGTTTGGATTACCCTAAAAACTGAAAATTTATCTATGCAATCTTTTTTTAGCTTGGATCTGACTGCCTTTACATTGATAAATTAAAAATCAGTCACTCCAAGGCGATCGGTTAAATTGCAGTGCCGAAAGCGGGTTTTCTCGACTGTAAATTAATCGAAGAAACAGGTTTTCTGCTGATACTTTCTAAGATTCATATCTGTTGGGAATAGTTCCGGAAGATTTCGCTGCCAAAAACTCCGGATCTGTATTACCGGGGTTTTTGGGAACCGGAGAGACGTAGCGAGAGCTGTTTGGTGGCTGTTGGGCTGGATCTGCGTTATGTCAATTCCGGTTGCATCGGAATTGATATAACCCGAAATCAGGACACGGCAGTGCCGTTTCCCTACCGTGATTTATTGTAGGGAAACGGCACTGCCG
>JAUBOH010000838.1:0-1167 GCA_036700145.1 Microcoleus occultus BM001215366 | reverse complement strand
ATACCAATTTCCTAAAGTAGTGCTACAATTAGTAGAGGTCATTTTTGTAAGTTAGTACCCAAACAGAAGTCGGAAAAATGTCAGGAGTGGTGAAAATTGAGATCCGGGAAACAGAAGAAGAACTGAAAGCTCTTCTGAGGAGAGAGAAAGACGCTCACCGCCACGAAAAACTGCAAGTTCTGTATTGGCTCAAAACCCAAACGGTAGAAACCGTATTGTCTGCTGCTGTGCGGCGCACGGGAAACATCGTACCACGGTACAAAGATGGTTGTCTAGTTAGAGAGAAGGGGGAATAGAAGAATTATTATTGCAGAAACCTCGTTCGGTTCGACCTTGAATAATGAACCCTGAAACTGTAGAGAGATTATCAAAAGAATTGCTCGAACCAGAAGGATTCAGTAGCTACAAAGAAGTAGATCAATGGTTGACAAGCTGCTGTGAAGTAAAAGTGGCATATCGTACAGTACACCAGCGGGCAAGCTCTCGGCTAAAAGGAAAATTAAAGGTGCCACGTCCTGTGAGTTAAAAACCAAAAACCGGGGTAGTAGAAGAATTTAAAAAAAACTGCCATTCCTGGTAAAAGCCAGCCTGAATCAGAGTGAGAGCTTTTTAAATCAATGGAAAAAGGTTCGGTATCGGAGTCAAGATGAAAGTCGAATGTAGCCCCATACAATGTTCATTGAAGAAAATTAACGGGCATTGGTATTAAGCCTCACGGAGCAGTGCAATGGGACTTGATATATCTGTGGTTGTACGGAGTAGTAGAACCTCAAACAGGAGAGGGATTCTTTGATGAATTTACGCATCTAGACGAGCCGTGTGTTTTGAAAAGTTTTTGGAGCTATTTGCCACCGCTTATCCAGATGATTTGCATATAATTCAACTAGACAATGGAGGATTTCATAGTTCATTGAACCTAAGTATACCAGAAAACGTGATTTTACTGTTTCAGCCGGCTTATAGCCCGGAAGTGAATCCAATAGAAAGGTTATGGGGGTATGTCAAGGAACAATTAAAATGGTTAAGATTTGAGCACTACCGAAGAATTGAGAGAGACACTACGAAAAGAGTTAAAAAAGCTGACTAACGAAGTGATTGCTTCTTTGACGGGATATCCATTCATATTAGAGGGTTTATCTGTAGCGGGAATTTAGGAAAATGGTATAA
>JAUBOH010000837.1:0-1168 GCA_036700145.1 Microcoleus occultus BM001215366 | reverse complement strand
GACCTTTTTTCACCGGTTCTGCTCAAATTGTTGTCAATGCTACTGCTAAATTATTGGAAAATCAAAAACCCGGCGGTTGAAACCGCGTCTACACAAACTTTCGTCCCAGCAGAGGGGGACTGAAGAGTGAAGAGATATTGAAGCGGGATATTGAAGAGTCATCGCTGCTATAATAATACCCAGATACTGTAAAAAAAACGATGGCTGCCAAAGACCGATTCCATGATGCTGTTAAACAAGCACTCCAGAAGGAGGAGTGGGTAATTACGGCAGATCCGCTGATACTCAAGATAGATAAGGTGAAGTTTGAAATCGATTTAGCAGCAGAGAAAGTCTTTGCCGCTGAAAAGGCGGGACAAAAGATTGCTGTTGAAATTAAAAGCTTTTTGAATACCTCAGCGGTGACCGACTTTCATTCAGCGTTAGGACAGTTTTTGAACTATCGCTATTGATTGCAAATGAACGAACCAGATAGAACTCTGTATCTGGCAATTCCTCTCGATATATTTGAATCGTTTTTTCAAGAAAGATTCACTCAGGAAGCTGTCAGACAGTATCAAGTAAAGTTAATCGTCTATGAACCGATTCAGGAGGTCATCATCGAATGGAAAGAATAGAGGAGTACCGCCAATTTATTCGCCAGTTGCTAACCACTCATGCCACACCAGAACAAAATTCAGATTCAGATGTTGAATGTCAGCTTGTGTTCGATAGAGAACAAGACCATTACCAAATTTTAGATGTGGGCTGGGAGGGATACAAACGAATTTATAACTGTTTCATTCACTTGGATATCAAAGGTGGTAAAATCTGGATTCAACGCAACATGACTGAAGCCGATCTCGGTCAAGAATTAGTCGAGATGGGAGTACCCAAAGAGGATATTGTTTTAGGGCTGCATCCACCTTACAAGCGTCCGTATACTGGCTATGGAGTTGCTTAGAAAAAAGAGGGAATCAGAACAAGATTTATGTAGTTCCTCTGCTATTTAAATCGCCTAGTAATCCACAATTGCTTAATATAAGTGTATTGTTGTTCATCTTTTGATATGCTGAAAAAGTGAGTGCAAAAACCGCAATTATCAGTATGACAGGCAATATAGGACAACCGACAGCTTTAAGCGATCGACCTTATTTAGTGTTAAGCAGTCAAGGGGAAGTTTTACAGT
>JAUBOH010000836.1:0-1176 GCA_036700145.1 Microcoleus occultus BM001215366 | reverse complement strand
TAAAACTTCCCACAAATCATCCAGGTAACAACAATGGCAAGCAGCATCGTCCTCTCCTTCGTCGGTAGCCAAGACCCCTACTCCGAAAAGAACAACGAAGAAGGTTCCATAGTCACCCTGATCCGACACCTTCTCCACCAAAACTACAGCATTTGCCGCGTCATTCTCCTTCACACTGAAGATATGCTTGAAAAAGCTAGCGATACCAAACATTGGCTGCAAGACAAACCGTTTAATCTTCCAGAAGAAAGCATCGAATTAGTCCCCGTCGGTGCAGAACTTTCTAAAGATCCAGTCAGTCTCTTATTAGCAGTTCAAGAAGCTCGCAAAGGTTTAGAAAAAGCAAATCCCTACTTGAGCGAACAAGACCGCTTGGAATTTAATGCTTCTTCTGGAACGCCTGTGATGAAAACTTCCTGGAGCCTGTTACAAGCTGCTGGATATGCTCCCCACAGTTCGGTTTGGCAGGTGCGAAATCCTGATAAAAAGAACCCCGAACAGTCTCGCGTTTTTCAAACTAATGTCGATACTTTGAAAAATGAATTTGATTTCAAGGTTGTTAAGAAACAAATTGAAGATTATAATTATAGTGGCGCTTTAGTCACTATCAAAGATAGCAATCTCTCCACCAACCTAATTATTGCTTTGCTGGAGTACGGTCAGTATCGCCTTGCCTTTGATTTCGATCGCGCTTTCAACGCCATCCAGCCTTTTGGTAGTTTTGTCGAACCTGAATTCATCTCAGAAATCAGCAGTCTCCGGCAAAAAAATCGGATATCCCTGTTTAAAGAAGCTTATTTCAAAGCTATAACTGAGCTTGAAAATCAGCAATATGCCGATTTTTTGGTTGACATTTTCAGATTTCAAGAGGGATTTATGCGCTTTTTAGTAAAAACTAAACTGGGATTGGCGCTTACCGAAACAACTGACGAAACTCAACTTTTTTGGGATAAGATTAGACTGTTCGATCGCGGAAATCTTGAGAAGTATCTCAACGAATACAAAGTAAAGGGTAAAAAACTTACCTTTGGACAAGGATTTCCCAGCCGGACTGTGATGATGGCAATTTTGGAATGCTATGAACAGGAGTTTGCTAACTTATTAAAACCCCTCAAAGAACTAGACAAATACTGTAACCAGCGTAATCGAATCATGCACACTTTTGAGGGGGTTTCT
>JAUBOH010000835.1:0-1177 GCA_036700145.1 Microcoleus occultus BM001215366 | reverse complement strand
ACTTAATCGGCGGCGGTGACGGTTTCTCAGACATTATCCAATTTCACCCCGCCTATACCTACGAAGACTTTATCGAAGGCCTCCGCCCAACAACTCAAAACGGACAATTAACCTACTCAATAGTTCCCGGTAGATTCCTAGAATTTTGCGAAAAAGCCGAAGTCTGTGAAGATACTTGCGTTCTCATTATTGATGAAATTAATCGCGCAAATTTATCTCAAGTTTTTGGCGAGTTAATGTATCTCCTAGATGACCGAGAAGACACAAAACGTTTTATTACACTAGCCAGTGGCCAACTATTCAGAATCCCTACAAATGTCCGCATCATCGGCACAATGAACACAGCAGACCGTTCTATTGCCTTAGTCGATAACGCACTCCGCCGCCGTTTCGCATTCATTCCCATCTATCCAAACTATGAAGTCCTGCGACAGTATCACCAGAGAGAGAAAACTAATTTCCCAGTTGATAAATTAACTAGCATTCTAGAAGATGTCAATCGCGCAATTAACAACAAACACTATGAACTAGGTATTTCCTTCTTTTTGACAAAAACCTTAGCTGAAGATATCCAAGAGATTTGGCAAATGGAAATCGAGCCATACCTCGAAGAATACTTCTTTGACAACCAGGCAAAAATGGATGAATTTATCTGGGATAAAATCAAAGATAAATTGAGCAATTGATAATCTTATGAAACGAGAATCACTCCAAATTATCGAACTCACAGAATATCAATTAGCAACTTTTGAACAAGACTCAATCCCCGAATCGGTAGGACAAAAAATACACCAAAATTATGACAAGGAAATCGAGATAGAATTTCCCAACTTTAAAACGAGATATCAATGGCACTTGAAATCTAAAGGCAGAGTTGGCAACATTCCAATTACTCCAGACTTTCACATTGCCATCCGTCCAAAGGTTCCCATAAATAACCTCTTCGGAATGCTTGACTATGCCTACAACCTGAAGATAAAATTTCCCCAAGGACAGATTAAATGCCAATTTTTAGAACAAACTTATGAGACATTAGCTAACATTCTTGCCCATAAAATCTTAGAACGCTGTCGCAAAGGATTATATCGCGATTACTTACCCAAAACAGAAAGACTCGCCTACATTCGCGGCCGCATCGATTTGCGATCGGCCCTTCAAAAACCTTGGGATGTTAAAC
>JAUBOH010000834.1:0-1177 GCA_036700145.1 Microcoleus occultus BM001215366 | reverse complement strand
ACTTAATCGGCGGCGGTGACGGTTTCTCAGACATTATCCAATTTCACCCCGCCTACACCTACGAAGACTTTATCGAAGGCCTCCGCCCAACAACTCAAAACGGAGAATTAACCTACTCAATAGTTCCCGGTAGATTCCTAGAATTTTGCGAACAAGCCGAAGCCTGTGAAGACACTTGCGTTCTCATTATTGATGAAATTAATCGCGCAAATCTCTCTCAAGTCTTTGGCGAATTAATGTATCTCCTAGATGACCGACAAGACACAGAACGCTTTATTACACTAGCCAGCGGTAAACAGTTTAGAATCCCTACAAATGTCCGCATCATCGGCACAATGAACACCGCAGACCGTTCTATTGCCTTAGTTGATAATGCACTCCGTCGCCGCTTCGCATTCATTTCTATCTATCCCAACTCTGAAGTCCTGCGACTGTATCACCACAGAGAGGAAACAGGTTTTCCAGTTGATAAATTAACTAGCATTCTAGAAGATGTAAATCAGGCAATTAACAACAAACACTATGAACTAGGTATTTCCTTCTTTCTGACAAAAACCTTAGCTGAAGATATCCAAGACATTTGGCAAATGGAAATTGAGCCATACCTCGAAGAATACTTCTTTGATGACCAGGGAAAAATGGATGAATTTCTCTGGTATAAAATTAAACATAAATTGAGCCAGTGATAATCTTATGAATCGAGAATCACCCCAAATTATCGAACTTACAGAATATCAATTAGCAACTTTTGAACGAGATTTTATCCCCGAATCAGTAGGAGATAAAATATACCAAAATTATGGCAAGGAAATCGACATAGAATTTCCCAACCGTAAAACAAAAGATAAATGGGAATTAAAATCTAAAGGCAGAGTTGGCAACATTCCCATCACTCCCGACTTTCACATTGCCATCCGCCCAAAGGTTCCTATAAATAACCTCTTCGGAATGCTTGAATATGCCTACAACCTTAAGATAAAATTTCCCCAAGGGCAGATTCAGTGCCAATCTTTAAAACAAATTTACGAGAGATTAGCTAACATTCTTGCTCAAAAAATTCTAGAACGCTGTCGCAAAGGATTGTATCGCGATTACTTATCCAAAACAGAAAGACTCGCTTATATTCGCGGCCGCATCGATTTGCGATCGGCCCTTCAAAAACCTTGGGATGTTAAAC
>JAUBOH010000833.1:0-1178 GCA_036700145.1 Microcoleus occultus BM001215366 | reverse complement strand
TTTGATAATGAGATATTGCCAAAATTATTAATCGAGTCATACCCCAGGACAAAGTTGTTCCCACTCAGACTCAAACTTACTTCTCCCACTCCAGCCACACTGCCGAGTTCAATGCGTCCTCCGGCTGCTGTCAGTCTCCCGGACTCTAGGAGTACATTCCCACCAACTAGCGCTAGAGTTCGACTCTGTTGCACCTGTAGCCCTGGGGGAAGACCTCCTGAGTTAGGCCGATCGATCGAGCTTGGTGCTTGCGATCGATTGACGATCGGTCCAGCGGCCATAGAATTAAACCACAAAGCTGAGGGACTGATGGTGAGTAAATTACTAGAACTCGGTTGTGTGGCGCTAAATAGTCCCGCATCGCCCAGCTTTACCGCATCAGCCGTCGTTGCCAAAAATGAACCCTGCACGTCTAAACTGGCAGCAGGCCCGAATACAATGCCTTTTGGATTAATCAAAAACAAATTAGCATTGCCTGTAACTCCCAACCGTCCCAAAATATCCGAACGGTTAGCCCCCGTCACGCGCGAGAGAATGTTTAATATGCCTGCTGGATTGGTGAAATAAGCGCCTCGTCCTTCTAAAACACTCAATTGTTCAAAACTGTGGAACAGATTAGCGCCTCGTATTGCGCCACCATCAATGCGATCGCTGACAATACCATTGATATTGACATTGGGTGTCACAACAGAATTTTCAGCCCCCAGCGTATTGTCAGGCACGATTTGAGCATTAACGATCTCGCCCCCTCCTACGAGGAGTGTCCCAAATATGGCGACACAACCCCCAATCTGCCACTGCCAACACCGATCGAACCAGCTTTTAGCAATCATAGGGGGTCTCCTTGGCATTTTGAGAAATCTATCGCCGAAGTTTCTTGGTGAGTATTGTAGTCTACGCCGATGACAAAATCTTCATTGAGGCTAACGCATCGCTAGCGCTGTCGCGCCGCTTCGCTAAGGAAAAGTAACGGTGTTAACAGGGCAATTAATCGCCTGAATCGGAGATGTTTAACAATTACCCTTTTTGTCCAGTCATCAGCACCAAGAATAGCACCGAAAGAAATGCTAAAACTAGCAGTATTGGATTGATTTCACGCGCCTTGCCTTGAAACACTTTCAGCAAGGGGTAAGTGATAAACCCGATCGCGATTCCATCAGCGATCGAAAAGGTCAGCG
>JAUBOH010000832.1:0-1181 GCA_036700145.1 Microcoleus occultus BM001215366 | reverse complement strand
ATTAGACCTCTCCAATAATTATTGTGGAACAGGCCCTCGTAGCCTGTTCAAGACTGCCTTTTCTGGATATGTCTATTAAACACTTCCAATAGACATATCCAATAATTATTGTGGAACAGGCCCTCATAGCCTGTTCAAGACAGGCAATTCTTGCGATGTCTATTGTTCAGTTATCACAAGTTTCAGCAAAGTATTCGCATCTTCTATTTGAGAATTGCTATAGTCTTCCGGCCTAAATTTCTAGGGATTCAAAAGTTGCCGTGAAGCCATCTAAGGTCAAGTATTTTTCCATAAATTCTTCTACGTCATTGACATTTTCAAGTTGATATTCCATGATGCGTTGACCGTCGCCTTTCATCTTTTTGGAAGAAAGAGGCGCGGCCGGATATTTGGCAGCGATCGCTTTGAAAGCTTTGGAATAGATATCCCAGCTTGCGGCAGAACATTTAATGATTAAAAGCCACACGATTAAATTCCTCCTTGGGTTTAGTTTACTAATAGTCTGGCACGTGAAACTTACAGCGTATTTCAGGTTTATCAAGAGCAGTAGGGACACGGCAGTGCCGTGTCCCTACTGGGAGAAACTTAGCTCGATAGTGCCGATAAATCAAGGGATTCTGTTGTTGAGAAAAAAGCTAAAAGCCGAGTCACTATGCGATCGACACCACCCTTAACATTAGATTCAACATTCAAAGGCATCACCGGATCGTGGAGTGATAAGCGTAACAAAAACCAGCCGGATTCGCTAGCTGACGTGCAGGAAATCCGCAGCCCTTCATAGTTATTGGGAACGATGTTCCAGTCGGCTTGCGTTGACGTAAATTCTTGTAATTGCTCGATCGTGCGATCGCCCTGGGCTTTGAAATCATCCGCACCAATTTTAATCCGAAATTTTGCACTTTATTCCGGTTATTTTAAATTAGCAATTAAATCGGGGAAAGATTGATTCGCCAGCTTTGATTTAGCCAATTCAATCAATAATTTGCTGACCGAGTAAGCGCCATCATCCAGAAAGTAATTTTCTTTCAAAGCTCCATGTCCAGAGGTTTCAATCGCCAGCCATGATTCCTGTCCGGCTTCATTGAGGCGAATCGACTCGTCAATCACATTTTTGTAGCCGCGTTTAAAGCGATGGTGAATCCCTTTTAAATCCTGTTCGATGAATTGCGTTAAGCCATCGG
>JAUBOH010000831.1:0-1183 GCA_036700145.1 Microcoleus occultus BM001215366 | reverse complement strand
GCGTGTTTTCTCTCCCCAGAATTGCCTTAAATTGTAGGTTGGGTTGAGGAACGAAACCCAACATTTTTCGTAGATTTGTTGGGTGGCGCTACGCTTAACCCAACCTACAAAAGAGGCAAGAAAACACGCTCTAGTGGACTGCCTGCTTTGCCTTTGCTGCTGCCACCTTATGCACAATTTTATTCCAGAATCGCGTTTTTTTCCATATCTGACTTGGACAGAAATTCAGTCGATGCCGGACAAGGAAAATACAGTGATAATTCAGCCGCTAGGTGCGATCGAACAGCACGGCCCCCATTTGCCTTTAATTGTAGATGCGGCAATTAGCGCGGCGGTGACTGGCCAAGCGCTGGCAAAGTTAGATGCAAATATTCCCGCTTACGCTTTGCCGCTTTTATACTACGGAAAATCGAACGAACACTGCCATTTTCCCGGTACAATTATGCTCAGTGCTCAGACACTTTTGGCCGTAATTGGTGAAATTGCTGACAGTATTTACCGGGCAGGATTTCGGAAATTAGTATTGATGAATGCCCACGGCGGACAACCGCAGGTGATGGAAATTGCGGCGCGGGATATTCATCAAAAATATCAGGATTTTTCAGTGTTTCCGCTGTTTGTTTGGCGGGTGCCGAATGTGGCTGCTGAATTATTGACTGCGAAGGAGTTAGAATTGGGAATTCACGCCGGCGATGCAGAAACGAGTTTGATGTTGTCAATTTTGCCGGAACAGGTGAAAATGGAACTTGCTGTTTGCGAATATCCGCAGAATTTGCCGATCGACAGTTTGCTGAGTATGGAAGGAAATTTGCCTTTTGCTTGGTTGACGCGAGAGTTGACACAAAGCGGTGTGTTGGGCGATGCTACTGTGGCGACGAAGGAAAAGGGATCTCGGATTCTGGAATCTCTCTCTGACGGCTGGGTACAAGTTATCAAAGATGTGCACAAATTTCGACAGCCGGGAAATAATTAAAACAGGACTTACGCATCGGAATCAGAAACCGGGTTTTTTACCTAATCTGCGGTCTACAATCCGTCTTTTCGTAAAAAAACCCGGTTTCTAAACAAGGAGTGCGTCATACCAATTTAATGGGTCGTTGCATAGAATCCGATCACCCTGGCACCCCCCTTAATAAGGGGGGGAAAGGGGGGGTCAAAGTCCCCCTTCTTAAGGGGGATTTAG
>JAUBOH010000830.1:0-1189 GCA_036700145.1 Microcoleus occultus BM001215366 | reverse complement strand
GGGCTCCGTGTCCGCTGGAATGGTACGAACCCGACACCTCGATCGAACCGTCCTCGATGCTGCATCTGCCACCGGCGATCGCAAGTTCCGACACTTCGGACTTTTCCATCCCCGTTTTTGACGCTTGGTGCGATCGCCCAAACAACAACGATGAACCCCCGACCGCCGGTGTCGGGGCACGCCGGCCCTTACCCAAACCCCCCAGTTTCCCGCCGATGGTTGTCGCTGCGGGCGATCGCGCAAACGGCAAAAAATTCGCCCGCAGCGCAACACTTTTGAGCGGGCGAGCGCCCCCAGGAGGTGATGCGATGTCATAGCCCACATAATTGCTTTGAACTTTATCTCCCATCATCCGAACAGCGCGATCGTCTTAGTGACGCTCAGGGCGATCGCTTCCTCCACCATCATCAAACAGGTAAAAATCCATGACTCTTCTAAAAATTTCCGTTCCCGTTTACAAAAAAAACAAATGGGACAACTTTGAGAAAGACGGCAGAATTGAAGTTAGCAGCGACGTAGACAATTTAAGCGAAGGCTACAAGCTTTTAAAAGTTGAAATAGAAAAACTGCTAGCTGAAATGGAGGCAGAAAACCGTTTAGCGAAGCAGGTAAATCAGCTTGAGACGGAAATTGAAGACAAGACTTACATTCTTAAAAGTTTGGTACGCGACATTGAGAAAGCGACCGAACACTACGAGAACTTAAAGATTTTCTTAGAGAGGCTGGGAGTCGATCCTATAGCGTCCAGATTGACTTTTGATAAACGCTTCTTGCTGCGGGATGCCTCGCTCTCTCAAGTTGAATCTATTACAAACTCCGAGTTTTAACCATCATGCAGATTACCGCCGACTTCAACGACAGTTTCTGGGAACCCCCAGAAACAGAATTCCAACCGCTCCTAGACTTTGAATCTGAAATTTCCGACCAAGTACCGCACAACGATATCGCCTTACTCACGCAGCGAATCAAACGCTCTTTCCTTGACTACGTGCGACAAGGCGTCATGCTCGACACCGTGCGGCGTTACCGCCTCTATAAGCGGCAGTACCAGGATTTTGCCGACTACTGCAACAACGCCAAGAGGGCGATCGCACTTTTACTGCCAGAAAATCATCTCTTCGGCCAAGATTTGCTTGGAACTAATCAAGTCCAAGTTGAAAATTCTTCCTACTTCGGTAGCGCAAGCGCT
>JAUBOH010000829.1:0-1194 GCA_036700145.1 Microcoleus occultus BM001215366 | reverse complement strand
CTCAGAAGAAGAATTTTTCAACTCATTAGTCCTCTTTTAGAGGACTTTAGCTATTAGACAGGGGTTTCAACCCCTGGCGGACTAGCGGGTGAGCGGAAAGACTGGCGGACTCAAAGCTTAAGTTGACACGCTTTGGACACTGCCGTATCCTGACTGTGGGTAACTTAGTCTCAACTTTTAATCTCCGATTCCTGATATTTTTCCAAAACTCCACTATCCATCATCAATCTCGGCCAAACCAACAAGAAAAATCCCATCCAAGCCAATAAAGGAATCGCGACTAAAACAGTTATCCAAACAGTTTTTAACAAAAACCAACTACCAGAAATTAGACTCGTACCAGTTAACAGAATCGACCAAGGCTGACACCACCAAGGTTTGTAACTCCAAGGACTAACAGGTTTTTGTTCGGAAATAGATTTCATATTTTTAGGAATTTTTCATAAATAATAACAGAGTTAGCTCCCTTAACCTAATTCAAAAATTCATCACCTGTTCTGCTGTCAGCCTTAATTCTGGAAAAGTCCGCGACACAATTCGTTCACTTCCCTTGAACGCAGTTGTTTGATAGTTACCATCTGCATCCAAAAGGTGGACAAATATAGTTGGAAGTTTGGGATTTCCCAGAAATTCTCTACTGCCAATTGCTAAATAATCGACAATCCAATACTCAGGAATCCCGAGGCGCTGATACTCGTCCAATTTATCAATGTAATCGTCATCCCAATTTGTTGATGTTACTTCCACTGCTAATTGAATTGGTTCCCGCATAGCAGCATAGGCAGAACGGTTCGATCGCCACAAATCGCGATCGACTACGCTGACATCCGGTCTCCGCCCTTGTTCGATTCCGGCTTTAGTTACAGTTCTGATAACGGCTATATTGTTGACGACATAATTCAAATTCATCCGCTTAATTTCATCTTTAAATGAGTCTGAGGTAAAATCAGCAACATCATAATGATTTCGGGTGGCATTCATTTCTACTATTTCTCCATTTACCAGTTCATAGAGTCCATCTTCTGGACATTCTACAAGGAATTGGTCAAAGGTCAATTTTTGTGTGACTGTTGCAATCATAAGATTTCTCCTTATTTTGCAGGAATACTATTAGTCGATCTTAGCACGACCAGTAGCAAATTTATTTTTTTTACCGCAGATGAACGCTGGTGAGCGCGGACGAACAAAAGCTGG
>JAUBOH010000828.1:0-1198 GCA_036700145.1 Microcoleus occultus BM001215366 | reverse complement strand
AAATATTGAGCAGCAGGCGATCGCTCTTTTCCTGTTCTTTCAGCAATTCTACATTGGTTTCTTGCAATTGTGCCGTGCGTTCCCTGACTCGCTGTTCTAATTGTTTAGCATTTTGGCGCAATCTGCTGATAGCTAAAGTTAATCCTGCGATGCCTAAGATTGAAAGTCCTGCTAACAAGAAAAATAGGTTTTTCAGTCCGCCACGAGTCTTTTGAGTGATGGTGTCTAGAGGTTGAGTAATTTCTAATATCCCCCGCACATCTCCCACTTTCCAGTCTTTTTTAGGACTGTTGGAGTTAGTGTTGTGGCAATTAACGCAGCTAGCAGTCAAAATGTCTGCTTCTGCATATCGAAATGCTGGCTTACCTTGAAAATTCTCACTCCGAAAAAATTTCTGTGTCGGATTTTGGGTCAAATAGCTGAGGGCTTCTCGTTCAAAATCATCTCTAGCCCTACCTTCTTTTTCCCGCCAAGGAAATGGGTGGTTGCTGTACAGACGAACTGAAATTTCCGGATTTTTTGCGGTGATATTTTTACCTAGTTCTATCAAAAAGGTTGCTGGTACAGGAACTGTTAATTTTGTGGGATTGTAGTCGTGGGTAAAGCTAATCAGTTTAGCATTGTTGAGAGGATTGATAACATCGGCACTGTAAAGAGCGCGGGCTTCTCTAATGCTTTGGGCATAAAGGGTGGCGTTTTGGAGGGCTTGCGATTCGATTAGGGTAGAAGAAAGCTGAGACATATTTGCCATCACTATCCCTACGCCGACACAGAATAAGATTGTCACCGCAAGGATAATTCGCTTGTAAATTAATTGGCTGATGGCAGCCCGACTGCGAGAAATTAACTGGCGCATGGTATCCTCAAGTGTGAGGTTTAATCTTGATTTGAATTTATGCACTACTAAGATAACACTGCTTTTTCAGACTGTTTTGTTGGCGGCTGGGGTAAAGCCAGACTCTCTGAGTGCAAGGGATGGTTAATTCTTGTTTACCGCGAGTGTTTTGTTTGTCCGTAAAAGTACGCATAAGTTTATAATGGTTTTCAGTTGAGATATCGAGTAAGGAGACGGCAGTGTCCTTCATCGTGTCAACTTAAGCTATCAGTCAGCCAGTCCTTCGGCGCACCCGCCATTCCGCCAGGGACTGAAGTCCACGGGGCTTTTAGCTAAAGTCCACAGCGAGGAGGACTAATGAGT
>JAUBOH010000827.1:0-1199 GCA_036700145.1 Microcoleus occultus BM001215366 | reverse complement strand
TGTGGGAAACTTTCGCCACCAAACCCACAACCAATTATGACTCATTGTGGTTTCATCTACCTGCGATCGCCCGCTGGTATCAAACCCATTCATTTACATTATTAGATGCTGCCGGAAATTGGATTTTTGAACACGAACAAGCCCGAGTATATCCGTACAATTGGCACGTTTTATCTGCTTTGTGCGTACTCCCGTTCGGAGAAGACTTTCTCGCAGCTTTTCCCATACTAATTGCCTGGGTACTTGAAGGAATTGCCGTCTATCTACTGAGCATAAAATTTGGAGCAACCAGAACTTATGCTATGGCAGCATCATCTTTAGTATTAACAGTACCGATGATGCTCAACCAAGTTAATACCATTCATCCAGACTTACCGCTAGCGGCAATATTTACAGTCGGTTTGTATCTAGGCTTATCCTATCATAGCAGCCGATCGCTCTCGGAACTTTCCCTATTTTTGGCAACCGCAGGAATGCTAGCCGGAATTAAAATCACCGGAATAGTCTATGCAGCCTCACTTTTAGGAGGACTAGCAATATTAGAAATAAAAAGATTCGCCCTTAATAAAAAATCCATACTTGCTAATTTTAGAATTCGCCATTTTATCAAACCAGTCTTGCTGTGCGGCATAGCTTGCTGCTTGCTTTTAGGAGGTTTTTGGTATGCGAGAAACTTGCTGCGCGTCAATTATCCTGTGGGCGATGCTAGCGAGATTAAAATTCCCTTACAGCCTGTTCCCTTACCGTCTCCCGTACCATCGCCAACGCCTACCCTAAAGCCGTCGCCAACACCGACTGTACCATCGCCAACACCTACCGTACCACCGTCACCAACACCGACTGTACAGCAGCCAACACCTACCATACCAGCGCCTCCGGCTTCGCCACTTTTCAAGATTTGGCAAAGCACTTTAGCAGCTCAATTTAATCCCAGCAATATTTCCCACTGGCAAACACTCGGTTTGCAAATCCTGATTAGATTGCAACTGCCATTTCTGGCGATCGTACTTCAGGCATTAGCAGCACCTCTGGCTTTTATCCAAGGTAAAACCAGAACAATCGATCAAAATAATATCATTTTGATTGTAGTTCTCGCCAGCACCGGAATTCTGTATTTAATTACACCTTACACCTCCGGTACTGCGGGAGAGTCGATCGGTCAAATCAGCCCTTTACTCGGTTTCAATCTCAGATACGGA
>JAUBOH010000826.1:0-1201 GCA_036700145.1 Microcoleus occultus BM001215366 | reverse complement strand
GGGCTCCGTGTCCGCTGGAATGGTACGAACCCGACACCTCGATCGAACCGTCCTCCGTGCTGGAACTATCACCCGCGACGATCGAAAGTTCCGACACTTCCAACTTTTCCATTCCAACTTTTGACGCTTGGTGCGATCGCCCAAACGGCAACGAAGAACCTCCGACCGCAGGCGTCGGAGCGCGCCTCCCGTTGCCGAAACCCCCCAGTTTTCCGGCGGCGGGTGCTGTTGCAGGCGATCGTTCCAGCCTTGAAAAATTTGCCCGCAGCGCAATACTTTTGAGCGGGCGAGCTCCCCCGGGAGGTGATGCCGTACAAAGTTGATGAATTCGCTTCCAACATATTTACCCATCTAAATCGACAGCGCGTGAGCCTTGAGAGACGAACCGGGCGATCGCCTTTCCTTACTACCAACCAACAAACAGGCAAAAAACAATGACTTTTCTCAAAATATCCATCCCCGTTTACAAAAAACATAAATGGGAGAGCTTGAGCCAAGACGGAAAAATCGAAGTCAGCAGCGAGGTAGATCACCTTGAAGATGGCTATGAAGAGCTAAAAATTCAGATTGACCACTTGCTTTCTAAACTAGACGCTCAAAACCGTTTAGCGGAGAATGTCGCAAATTTAGAGAATGAAATTCAGGACAAATCTTGCACCCTGAGAACCCTTCTTCGAGACATTGACAATGCGACCGCACATTATCAAAACTTGAAACTTTTTCTGGAAAACCTGGGAGTCGATCCAACTGCGCCTCGACTCACTTTTGACAAGCGACTTTTGCTACAAAACGCTTCGGTATCGAGGGTCGAAATTCTTAGTAACTCTGAATTTTAATCATGGAATCTATCACCAGCCCAGATTTCTCAGACGATTTCTGGGAACCGCCAGAAGCGGAATATCAACCGCTTTTAGACTTTGAATCCGAGATTCTTGACGGAGTGCCGCACAACGATATTATGGTACTTACGCAGCGTATTAAACGCTCGTTTCTTGATTACGTGCGGCAAGGCATCATGATGGGTGCGGTACGCCGCCACCGTTTATACAAGCGGCAGTACAAAGATTTCGCCGACTACTGCAAGAATGCCAAGAGGGCGATCGCACTTTTACTGCCAGAAAATCATCTCTTCGGCCAAAGTTTGTCTGGAACTAATCAAGTCCAAGTTGAAAATTCTTCCTACTTCGGTAGCGCAAGCGCT
>JAUBOH010000825.1:0-1213 GCA_036700145.1 Microcoleus occultus BM001215366 | reverse complement strand
CGGAATTGATATTAGTTCCATGCACCACCTTTCCTAAAAAAACCAGGTTTCTTCAAGAAACCTGGTTTTCACGCTCAGACTGCGTGTTTTCGATACCAGTCGATCGTACTTTTCAACCCTTCCTTAAACTCAACCTCAGCCGCAAAACCAAACTTTTCCTTCGCCCTTTGCGTATCCAAACAGCGGCGCGGCTGACCGTTCGGCTTGTCTGTTTCCCAAACAATTTCGCCTTTAAACTCCATCAATTCGCAAATTAACTCAATCAACTCTCGAATTGGTACTTCAGAATTCGTTCCCAAATTCACAGGTTCAGAATCATTGTAATCTTGCGTTGCCATCACAATTCCCCGCGCGGCATCTGTGGAGTACAAAAACTCGCGGGTTGGGCTACCGTCGCCCCAAACTGGTAATGTCTTGTCCCCCCTTTCTTGGGCTTCGTGGACTTTGCGAATTAATGCGGGAATGACGTGGGAACTTTTCGGATCGAAGTTATCTTCCGGGCCGTACAAATTCACGGGTAGCAAGTAGATACCGTTGAATCCGTACTGCTGGCGGTAGGATTGCAGTTGCACTAATAAGGCTTTTTTGGCGATGCCGTAAGGTGCGTTAGTTACTTCGGGATAGCCGTTCCAGAGGTCGTCTTCTTTGAAGGGAACTGGGGTTAAGTTGGGATAGGCGCAAATTGTGCCGACGCAGACGAATTTTTCGACTCCTGCTTCGTAGGCTGCGTGGATTAGTTGCGCGCCCATCATCAAATTGTCGTAAAATAGTTCTGCCGGTTTGATTAAGTTTAAACCGATGCCGCCGACGTGGGCTGCCAGGTGTATGATGATGTCTTGTTGGGCGGCGGCGCGCTTGCAGTTTTCCATGACTCGGAGGTCGCAGTCGATCGATCGAGTTACTGAAATTTTATCAGCATCGGCTCCTGCTTTCGCTAACTGGTCGATTACCTGACGGCCGAGGAAACCGGCGCCGCCTGTGACGAGAATGCGCTTGCTGCTTAAATCCAAGCTGGTCATAATTTTATCCTGGCGATTTTGAATAATGGTCGATCGACAATTTCAAATTAAAATCTGGTAAATCTGTTTGACACTTCCGGGTAAGACAGATATGTTCATCAGTTGACAGTTGACAATCGACAGTTGACAGCTATCTCTTCCGTCGATAGAAGAGGATTGGAGCAATGAATCATTTTGTTTGATTTCCCCCGTTT
>JAUBOH010000824.1:0-1222 GCA_036700145.1 Microcoleus occultus BM001215366 | reverse complement strand
CAGGCAGGCTTGAAGATGCGATCGCCTCCTACGACAAAGCCTTAGAATTCAAACCCGATTATTACGATGTCTGGATTAGTCGGGGCCATACAGTGAATAACAGATCTAAGCATAACCAGGTAGTTTATGAAATTTTACAGGGACAATTCCCTAAATCTCCACCAGTAACCAGAACTCTCTTAACTCACAACCTGACACAGCGCGGCTATGAAGGACAAATATTAACATTAGAAGCCGGCTTAGAATATTGCCAACAAAATACCCACCCCGAAGGATATGGAAAACTTCATCAAGCACTAGGAGATGCTCATTATAGTCGCGGAAAACTCAATTCTACCAACACCTATTGGAATAAAGCCGCCACCAGCTACAAAGAAGCCATCAAAACTCTAACACCAAATGCTTTCCTAAAACTGCATCTAGAAGTTTTGCAGAAATTAATCAAAACCTTAGTCAGCTTAAAAAAAACTGACGAAGCCGATAAATTACGACGAGATGCCACCGCTTTATTGATCCGCAAGCTGAAAGAGCAAGACTATTCCCAACTCACCCAACAGCAACTCACCGACAAATTAGTTAGCTTTGAACAATTAACCGTAAATATATTCATCCAATCCGGGCAGTTTGCCGAAGCCTTAGCCACAGCAGAAACCGATAAAAATGTCTGCCTATATTGGCTGCTGGATGCCTTACCAATTCACGATTACGAAACAGAAGAGACAGTCACTCACGCCCAAATTCAGCAACTGATCAATCCCACAACAGCCGCGATTTACTGGCATCTCAGCGACGCATCCCTGACAACATTCATCATTAAATCCGATGGCTTGTTGTCTCCCGAAACCTGTTTCAGCGATTTTCCCGATGAATTTGAAGAATGGGTTAAGGAGTGGAATCAACAATACACCGATTATCAATCGAAGGAGAAAACAAGTCAAGTAAATCATCCTTGGCGCGGGGGAATGGCAAGTAAATTTGCCCGACTCAATGCAATCCTGAAAATTGATGTTATTGAACAGCAATTAGAGGGAATTACGGAGTTGATTTTGATTCCGCACCGGGACTTGCACCGCTTCCCAATTCATGCTTTGTTTGGTGGGGATTTTGTGGTGAGTTATTTGCCTAGCGCCGCCGTTGGGCTTAGTTTGCAACATCGGTTTAGCGGGATCTCTCGTTTATCTCCAAGTCTAGATCCCCCTAAATCCCCCTTAAGAAGGGGGAC
>JAUBOH010000823.1:0-1225 GCA_036700145.1 Microcoleus occultus BM001215366 | reverse complement strand
TTATTTTAGGTAGGGACACGGCACTGCCGTCTCCTCATTTTGGTTGCTAATAATTCCGATGCAGCCGGATTTGATATTATTTGTTAAAGTATGGATAAAATAATTTAAAAATCCTAGTGAGTTTGGTATAATAGAAGTGGTCTGAATCTAGTATCATGAAAAACTCAATATAAAGTCAATGGTTGCAAATCAAAGCCAAAATTACATCTCACCGGAAGAGTATCTGAAATTAGAAGAACTCAGCCAGGTTAAACATGAGTATGTTCAGGGCGAAACCTACGCAATGGCAGGTGCAAGTGATGCTCATGTGACAGTTGCTGGCAACTTATTTGCACTTTTGAGAAATCATGTTCGGGGTAGTGGCTGTCGTGCTTATATGTCAGACATGAAAGCTAGGATTGAGTCTAGGAATATTTATTACTATCCTGACGTGATGGTAACGTGCGATGAACGGGACAAAGCATTTCAATCTTTTAAAAGACATCCTTGTTTAATTATCGAGGTTTTATCAAAAGGAACTGAAGCATTCGATCGCGGAGATAAGTTTGCTGATTATCAAGAATTAGAAACGCTTCAAGAGTATGTGTTAATTAGTCAAAAGCGGCAGCGGGTGGAGTGTTTTCGCCGCAATGCTGAGGGGTTGTGGGTTTTGTATTCCTATACTGAAGGAAGCGAAATTCACTTGGCTAGTGTGGACTTTCGCGCTAGCATGGATGCTATTTATGAGGATGTTACATTTACTAACGAAGATATTGTGCTGAATTAACCATGCTATAATAAGGATAAAACTTCACCGCTGCAAATATGCCAAAATATCTGACAATTACAGAAGCGCAACAACAACTGCCAAAGTGGCCCGATGAGTTAGCAGCAGAGCCAGCTATCATCACTAAGGATGGGAAACCGGCTATCATTGCGCTCAGTTTTAAACAATTTGAATCTTTGTTAGAAACTATAGAAATTCTCTCGGATTCCGAATTTATGGCTGATTTGCGATCGGGTATTCAACAAGCCCAGAGGGGAGAAACAATAGACTTACAACAGTTAAAAGCAGATTTAAAACTTTCCTACGCCTGACTCAATATTTCCAAAAACTCTTGCACAACTAAATCGGGTTGTTCGCTGCATCGGGTAGCATCGTAATGTTTGACAAGACTGATGCCAGAATCGATCGAAAGCCCGCACATTTCATCTTCTGTTGCGTTTTGATGGGATGATTCGCTGT
>JAUBOH010000822.1:0-1227 GCA_036700145.1 Microcoleus occultus BM001215366 | reverse complement strand
GTTGCTGAGGTGAAGCAGTTGTAGGATTGCGAGGCCGAGAAACCGGGTTTTTTTACGAAAATATTTCGTTGTAGTCGATAGATTTGATGAAAAACCCGGTTTCTTTAGTCGTAGTGTGAGGCCGAGAAACCGGGTTTTTGTTTTGAGTTTGTAGAGATGCTAATCTAAGTTATTCGTTATGCAGCCGATTCTTGACTTCAGAAGGATCTACTGTCTCAAAAAATAGTTCCAGCGCCTCGATCAGATTTTGTCGCGCTTCTTCTATATTGTCACCTTGACTGGCAATATCAAGTTCTGGGCAAAGGGATACATATCCATCGCCTTCTCGTTCAATAATTGCTGTAAACTGTTGTGTTGACTTCATAATTTGAAGTGGCGGACTGCCAAGCTCAAACAATTATAGTTTTACTTGAGACTATATCACATATTTCGCTTTTCGGTGGAGACGTGCGATCGGGTTTGCTTCAAATAGTCAGTGGAGATGGGTGTATGTAAAAATCCTTGTTCTCTGGCTGTTTGAAACCATTTTTCTGCTTCTGTGCGATCGGCTGCTACACCATCAGCACCGCACAGATAAATTCCTGCTAAGTTGTTTGAGGCAACACCATAGCCCTGCTCAGCAGATTTGATGTACCATTTAATTGCTTCTAATATCATCCTTTCTCGACCTAATCCTAAATGGTACATACTGGCAATGATGCACTGGGATTCGGCATTTCCTTGTTCTGCTAGTGGTTTTAACAAGGTAAAGGCTTGGGTATAATCTTGGGTGTTAAAAGCGGCTAGACCTTTTTCTAAGTCTGACATTTTGGTTCTCCGTTTTTTATGTGAACTTTTACGGCCCTGGAAAGTTTTCGTCAAAAGATTGAGGACAGGGGCGATCTTTTGGCCAAGGGAATGTTGCTAAAGCTGCGTAACCCTTGCATTTATAAGCACAAATTTTAAAGTTACTCGTAGGATCGGGAGACAAGAATTCTCCACTATATTCGCATCTTTTGCGTGGCGGCTCGCTGGTAGATTCACTGCTATCACTGTTATCGGGTTGCATGGTAACAAAAGGCGATTTATTACAACTTTTAGTTGAGATTATAATAGCATTAAATAAAGATAACTAATAAACTCGATCGAGTTGTTGAGATTTCTTATTTTGCTCTTTAATCTGACGCATTTTCAAGACAAAAGGTGATGGATTGCGATCGTATTCAGCTTCAGCTTTGAGGCAATATT
>JAUBOH010000821.1:0-1229 GCA_036700145.1 Microcoleus occultus BM001215366 | reverse complement strand
GGTTCGTTAGGTAAATCTGCGAGTTTTTTCACATATTGGTATAAAGTTTTACATAAATAAACCTCAGCACTTTTGGAAGTCTGAAACAGTTGGCGAGCGATTTCGGCGGGACTGCAACCGGAAAGTAAGCCTCGGAGGTAGAGTTTTTCAGTTTCTGTTAGTCCCCGGCGCGATCGGGGTGAGATTTGCCGTTTAGCTTCTGCGAAAGCTTGGTAGAGCCTTTCTAAGTCCCAGTGTTTGGCGGCTTCGGCAAATAAGTCTTCTTTTGATGCCATTGTCGGGTGTGTAGAAATGTGACTAACGATAGGATAACGGAAATTGCTAGCGTTTGTTAGTTGCTTGCTAGCTTTGCTTATTGTATTGTTATATACATCAGATAAAGTTGAGTTTGTTGATGCGGTGTGACGCCGAGTAGAAATACTCAGATTCAACAATGGGCGCGATCGTTGCAACGAACCTCAAAGCTACTATCTGCGAACGTCAGACGGCGCTAGGTAAAGTTTTGTTACAAAAAACAGTGTTTTGCATAAAACTTGCGGACTCAGCCCGATAGATAAATAGAGCCTTAGAAGTACCGCTACTGTTGCGGTTCATCGGGGCTTAGGGTGCATCAGGGCGATCGGCCGATCGGCTTTTAGAACAACTTGTTTATTTAGTCTAAGCAAACACAGGCAAGTCTATGTACTTGTCTCTAATCAACACGAGGAAATAACGTGTCTAATTTTTTCACGCCTGAATTTAATAACGAAAGTGCGATCGCCCCTTGGAATGCCAGCCTAGAAACGACTAAGGCTCTTATCCCGCAGCTAGATGCTAACCGCGTCCTAACGGGGGGTGTCGGCCAGGAAGTTAATCTCCCGACTTTAACGCCTGAAGCCTATGACAATATCATCTTGCCTGACGATTTGCTAACCCGGATGGCTAGTGCAGTGAGTACCGACTCCAACAGCAGTTTACCGGATAGCTCGATCGATTTGCTAACAGGTCAGGCGATGTCAGAGGTGTATCAGGATCTGAGTAAGTTTGCAGCCGATCCAGATTTCGCAGCTAAGCTGAATGTGCCTTTTGGTGAAAACTGGGATGCTGCGGCTGCGAAAACCTTAGCTGAAGCATGGTTTAAGGGAGATTTTAGCGATATCCCGCAAGTGAAGATTGTCTCGTCTGCTGAGATTGGTGGGGCGAATGGGGCTTTTGCTGCGGCGACGGATACGATTTATTTATCGAAGGAA
>JAUBOH010000820.1:0-1242 GCA_036700145.1 Microcoleus occultus BM001215366 | reverse complement strand
CGCATTTAACAGATTCGATCCCCCCTAGCCCCCCTTCTTAAGGGGGGGACAGAAAGCCTCTTTAAGTCCCCCTTCGATCGGGGGATTTAGGGGGATCTGGACTCGGATATAAACGAGATTTCTCAAGGGTTTCAGGCTTAAGTTGACACTCCTTGGGCAGTGCCGTGTCCCTACCTGATTATTTTGGGGTAGGGAGACGGCATTGCCGTCTCCGAACTCGATCGCCAAGAAACGGTAAACTATAAACAGCAAACATCACATTCAAAAAATTATGATTTTTCCGGGATCGGCTGTTCGAGTTAAAGATCAGGGTGAGATTTACTACGCTTTTCAAGGACAAGTCCAGCGAGTTACCGATGGGAAAGTCGCGGTATTGTTTGAAGGCGGCAATTGGGACAAGTTAATCACGTTCCGCCTGTCGCAGTTGGAACTTGTGGATGCTACTGCTGGCCGCGCCAAGTAGTCATTGGTCATTGGTCATTGGTCATTGGTCATTGGTCATTGGTCATTAGTAAGCTAGCCCAAACCTAGTCACTCACTGAATATCATTGATAATTAACACAAAACCAATTACTAAGGACTAATGACTAATAACTAATGACTAATAACTAAAAATATGCGTTTACCTTTACCCCAATTTGCGACAAAAGAGCGCCATCCCGATCGCATTGCTGAAGTCATCGAGACAGCAACTACAGAGTTTTTGGCTCAATGCTTGGAACCGGATGACTTGAGTTTTCCGGTGATGCCGCCTTTTGGGAGTTGGGTGAAGGCCCAAGATGAAGAGTCAAAAAATCAAATCTACGGCGTAGTTTATCATGCTACCACTAGCCCGATCGACTCGGTGCACAGAGCTCGGGCCTTGGGTTTGTCGCTGGAAGAGTTGCGGGAAGAACAACCGCAGATTTTTGCGATGCTGAAAACCGAGTTTCGAGTGGCGATTGTGGGGTTTGAGACTGCGCCGGAAAGGTTGAACGGTCACGGCCCATCTAGGGGTAAAATTTATCAGTATTTGCCGCCGCGCCCGCCGCAAATCCACCAGGCGGTTTATCGCTGCGAACCGGATGAGGTGCTTGATTTTACGGTGCAGTTGGATTTTTTGAGGACGCTGCTGGGAGTGACTAATGCGCCGGTGGATGCGCTGACGGCGGCGGCGATTCGGGAGATTTATCAGTTGCGGATGCGCGATCGATCTTGGTTGGTGGAAGCGGGGAGGAGTTTGAGTGTTTTGTTGAAGGATGA
>JAUBOH010000819.1:0-1245 GCA_036700145.1 Microcoleus occultus BM001215366 | reverse complement strand
CAAGAACTATTTTGGATAAAGTCAAAGTATATGAAGTTAAAATTTCCGCCTGCATCGCAGAAATAAAACAACTCGATGCGATTGAAATTGGTTTACAAGTGTTGCCTCTACTCGGAGTGAACTTGCCTGCATCGCCAACTCATGCAGAAATTCAACAAACAGTAAAAGCAACAGCAGAGGCTTTAGCCGGAAAGAGCGATGAGGAACTGCTAAACCTGCCTCCGATGATAGATGAATACAAATTAGCGGCTTTGCGAATTATTGCGAGTATGACTCCGGCGGCGGCTATGGCTGCACCATTTTTAACTCCGCATATGGGGTGCGAAGAAGTAAATTTGTTGCTTGAATACGGCCATTCAGTTTTTTCACCCTATGCTTTTGCTGATTATGCGATCGTGCTCAATTTGGTAGTCAGAGACTTTGAAGCATCTTATCGCTACGGCTGTTTTGCAGTCGATTTATTCGCACACTTAAATGCTCAAAAAATCCAGAGTGCTGTGTTATTTAAAGTAGCGGCATTTTCGGTTCACGGACAACAGCACCTGCGGTTGACTCAGCCACTTTTTGCGGTCGGTTATCAAAGCGGTTTGTCAAATGGAGATTTAGCGCACTCCAGCTATTGTGCTATGGAAAAATGCCAATATGCCTATTTTGCGGGACAAGAACTGACAGCACTTGAAAAGGAGATAACAAACTACAGTTATGTAGTTGCCAAAAATCGGCAAATAACTCAGTTGACTTGGCTGAATATATTGCAGCAAACAGTGCTGAATTTATTGGGAAAATCAGAAAATGCGTTGGTACTGATAGGTGAAGCATTTAGGGACGCACAAATGCTGCACATTCTAGAAGTAGCAAAAGATAGATTTTCAATGCACGAAATATATCTTCATCAAACTTTTCTTTATTATCTATTTGGTGCCAGCCAAATGGCATTAATAAATGCAGTTAAAGCTGAAGAGTCTTTAGATACGTGCGTGGGATTAATCAATGAGCCTGTATTTTATTATTACGATTCTTTGGTGAGACTTTCTGTGCCTGATGTGGCGACTGGAGCGGGGTTGTTGAAAGTGGAAAAGAACCAAGTCCAACTAAAGAAATGGGCCGATGTTGCTCCGATGAATTATCAACATAAATACGACTTGGTAGAAGCCGAAAAAGCACGAGTTTTGGGTAACACAGTCGCAGCGATGGATTTATACGATCGCGCCATCAAAGGAGCTAAAGAAAACGAGTACATCAATG
>JAUBOH010000818.1:0-1260 GCA_036700145.1 Microcoleus occultus BM001215366 | reverse complement strand
ACGGCACTGCCGTGTCCTCCGTTTATATCATTCCGATGAAGAGCGGATTTGATATTAAAGAGACTTTTGGCGAACAAGAGTTCTGCCACCGAGACTGGCCTCATTCTGGTTCGCCAAGTGAAGACGATCGCCTCTCCCGCCCTTACTGACTCGCTGTAGCAAGCATTCGCTTTAACACTCGCTGCATCACCTGAAGTTCTTCATCATCCAGGTGACAGGCAAAGTATTCTGCGATTCCTTCAGCGTAAACCGTCCACATTTGTTGTTGCATTGCCAATCCCGCTTCAGTCAGCACCGCATAGGTGCCGCGCCGATCGATCGGACAGCGTTCTCGATACAGCAGTCCGGCTTTTTCCAGCCGATCGACCAGATGGGTCAGATTGCTACGGCTCAACAGCACCTTCTCGGCCAAGTCGCTCAAGCGCACGCGATACTCTGGCGCTTCTTTGAGCGTCAACAGCACGTCGTACCAATCCATCGAAGGCAGTCCTGCTTGAGAAAACTTTTCGCCAATGCGATCGAACAGCTTGACGTTGGCGGTAATAAAAAGCCGCCAGACAGAGTTCCGTAGATTGTCCAGTTTAGGTTTAGCAGTCATTTCAGGATTATCTCAAAAAATTAGTTGAAATTTCAACTATGGGGTGCTATGCTTTGTGTAGTTGAAAAGTTCCTTCCCTTATTCCCCTCATAAAAATCCCTCGAAAAATGATATACTAAAGAACTATAGGTACTTTATGACTAAGATAATCTTCGTTCATGGTACGGGCGTTAGAAAAGCTGGATACGCCGAAGCATTAAAGATAATCGAAAATAATATTAACAAAAATCAACAAAAATTCAATATCTCAGATATCAATCTAGCGCCTTGTTATTGGGCTGGGGAGCATGGAACAGAATTAAAGGCTGGTGGTGCATCTATTCCTGACTATATTAATACCAACGGCGGCGCGAATTCAGACGATAATGAACAGGATAGTGTCAAGCTTTGGAAACAGCTTTATCAAGATCCGCTATATGAAATTAGACTTTTATCATTAAAGCCGAAAGGTGTTGTTGCATATGACGAAGTAGAGACATTTTGTTCTAGGGTCGAAAATTTTACTCCTGACTCTACACTCATCACTCTGTTAGAAGAAGGTGAGCTAGATCGGGTGTTTGAGCAAGCTCATCAAGAAATTATAAATTCTCAACCGTATGAATGGTTAATAGACAAACTATCAGGTTCTTTCCAAGAATATTATGCAGCCATTGCCAGAGCAA
>JAUBOH010000817.1:0-1263 GCA_036700145.1 Microcoleus occultus BM001215366 | reverse complement strand
GCAACCAAACCCTAACAGCTTGGACAAATACAGCTCAAACCGTCAACAATTGGGTTTCGGGCGTTACCTTCGGCCCAGCCAACGAAGCAACTCAAGCTGTTAAAAACTACACGGTTAACATCACGAGTGGTAACACCTTATTTACGACTGCACCAACAGTTGCAAATAATGGCACGCTTACCTACACCCCCAACGGCACTCCCGGTACAGCAACTATTGAAGTACAACTGCAAGATGACGGCGGCACAACCAATGGCGGTGTTGACCTATCCGACAAAGCTACTTTTAATATCACCCTTCCCGCACCAAAAGTTAACCTTACTGCTAGCACCAATACAGCCAGCGAAGCCGGAACAACCTCTATCACCTTTACCGCCACTGCCGAAGGAAACGTCGTCGGCGCTCAAACAGTTAATTTAGGATTAACTGGCACTGCTACCGCTGCTGATTTTACAGGTGCTATTCCCGCTCAAATCACCATTCCAAATGGTAGCAAAACTGGGCAAGTAACCCTCACAGTTAACGATGATAATCTTGCCGAAGGTACTGAAACAGCTACCTTAACCATTAGTAGCCCATCATCCGGGATAGGATTAGGAACTACGACTAATCAAAGTGTGGCGATTACAGACAACGACACTCCTGGAATCACGATCGCACCAACCACAGGATTAATCACAACCGAGGCGGGTGGAAAAGCCACATTTACAGTCAAACTCAACAGTCAGCCAACAGCGAGTGTCACCCTCGGATTAACTAGCAACAAAACCACCGAAGGTACTGTAGATAAAAGCAATGTCACCTTCACACCGAATAACTGGAATGTCGCACAAACAGTCACAGTTACAGGAGTCGATGACTTAATCGCTGACGGCAATCAAGCCTATCAAATTATCACGGCTGCTGATACCACTACCACGGATGTCAACTACAAAAATCTCAAACCAGCCGATGTCGCCCTCATCAATATAGACAATGAAACTGCTGGAATCACGATCGCACCAACCGCCGGGTTAACCACAACCGAGGCGGGTGGAAAAGCCACATTTACAGTCAAACTCAACACTCAGCCAACAGCGAGTGTTACCCTCGGATTAACTAGCAACAAAACTACCGAAGGTACTGTAGATAAAAGCAGTGTCACCTTCACACCGAATAACTGGAATGTGGCACAAACAGTCACTGTTACAGGAGTCGATGATTTAGTTGTTGACGGAAATCAAGCCTATCAAATCATCACCGCTGCTGATACAACTACCACCG
>JAUBOH010000816.1:0-1279 GCA_036700145.1 Microcoleus occultus BM001215366 | reverse complement strand
CTTAGCGCGGTCTAGGAGAGCCAGCCAGAGCCGCCTGTGACCGCCGGGACTGCTGTAAAACAGCAAATCGATCAGGAGTTTTAGGGCCAAATTAGTCAATTCTCGACCTGATAAACTTTCTGCATCTTCCATGCGATCGGCATAAGTGTTGCTGAACCTATCAATATAATCTCCCAACAAAGCGACTGTGTGAGGCTCGCGGTTTTGCTCAGCCATTTGTTCGAGCAAAGCAACAGCGCGGCGGATTAAAGCTTGGTGCTGTGAGGCCAAATGACAGCTAATCAAGACGAGCGATCGAGCTTCCTCCACATCGAGTTTTTTGCGCCCTCCCTGGCCTTTCCGCAGCGGGTTAGACTGTCGCAGCCGCCACAAAGCAACCCGATCGGCAACCATTGGCTCTAAATTCAGTTCGGCTGCTACTTTGAGCATCGCCTCTGAGCCAATTTCTGCCAGTGCTTCTAGGGCTAACAGCACTAAATCCAGTTGGGCTTTAATGTTGTCCAACTGGGTAGGTTCTGGTGCTTTTTGGGTCAATTCTTCCCAGTTGGGAGATGGGCCCGTTTCGTTTGTGGGAGCGGAGGGCTTTACGGTCGAGCGCATGGCTTGGGCACGGGAAATAAGACAGCTTGAGGCCGGATATCAAACAGTATGCAGCGATGAAAGCTTGGCGGGCGATCGGACAAAAGCATATCTGTTAATTAATTTGTCTCCATAGCTCGTTGCTTTGATTCCGGCAATCCTAACTGCTGGACGGATTTGCCAGTTAAAAGTTGCGGTTGCAAGTTCGATCGACCAACCGCAGCAAAACCCCAAAATTTTCACCCCAAACCATCCTACGCCGCAGAGTGTCAGAAATCAAATCAGTGCTTTGAAACTAACAGGACTTATATAAATCCAAAGATCCTAGCGAGCTCGAATGCTACTTATAGTCTGTCGATACTTATAGTCTGTCAGATTATAGTTGTCATTGCTTCATCGGGCGCAATCTATGGATATTACGGAGCAATTTGGTAAAAAAGTTAGACATTTCAGAAAGCTCAGAAATCTTTCCCAAGATCGGCTTGCAGAACTATCTGAATTACATCGCACCTATATTGGCTCAGTTGAACGAGGAGAAAGGAATATAACGCTGCTTAATGCCAGCAAAATAGCCAAAGCATTATCCGTTAGTCTAGCTGAACTGGTAACTGATGATGACTGAAAGAAAAAGAAAGCAAATTTTAGCAAGATACCAAAATTCATTTACCGAGAAAGTTTATGCAGAAGAGAATGAAGAACA
>JAUBOH010000815.1:0-1280 GCA_036700145.1 Microcoleus occultus BM001215366 | reverse complement strand
GGGAAACGGCACTGCCGTGTCCTCTATATCATTCCGGCGCAGCCGGAATTGATATTACTCTTAGGCTTTATTCAGTCCGAAAAACTCCTATGAAAACAAAGCGTTCTCCAAAGTCATTGATGCCTCCATCCCGTCGCCACAAACGCAGAATCTCACTGCTTGAAATATTCCTCATGGCAATTGAAACCCTGTGGAGTAATAAAGTGCGATCGGGATTGACAATGCTGGGTGTAATTATTGGTATTTCTTCCGTGATTGCAATTACTTCGATCGGTCAAGGAGTCCAAAAAGCCACCGAGTTAAGAATTGAGGCATTGGGTACCAATATTCTTCAGGTGTCAGCAGCCGCAGCGAGAACGGGCGGTATCAGTCAGGGGGCTGGCACCGCTAGTACCTTAACCTGGGAAGATGCTCAGGCGATCGCCAAACAAGTCCCCGCCGCTACAGCGGTGTCAGCGTTCTTATACCGCCCGAATATTCAGGTGGTACGTGGCAACGTCAACATTTCGACAACTGCCATCGGCACGGATTTAAACTTTCCAGCGGTGAGAAATGTCCAGCCGGAACTAGGGACATTTTTCCGGCAGCAGGACTTAGATATAGCCAAAGCAGTGGTGGTAATTGGTGCCAAAGTTCGAGATGATTTATTCGCTCCATCAGAAACTGCGATCGGTAGCGATATTCGGATTCAGGGTAAACGTTATAGCGTGCTAGGAGTGATGGAGCGTAAAGGGTCTGTAGGGCTGCAAGATATGAATGATATGGTGTATCTGCCACTGACCAATATGTCCGCCCAGATTGTCGGTAACAATGCTCTCACAGGTGTGGCGATTAATGGTTTTTGGCTGCAATCGAGTAATGCCGATCAGCTCGAATCGGCGCAATTTCAGGTAACGAATGTGCTCCGACTGCGCCATAATATCCGCCCGCCCAAAGAGGATGATTTTCGTGTCACCAATGAAGTGGATCTGATTAAGACTTTCACGAGTATTATGGGGTCGCTGACGCTGATGGTAGGTGCGATCGCCGGAATTTCCCTAGTTGTTGGTGGTATTGGTATCGCGAATATTATGCTGGTTTCAGTGATGGAACGGACGCGCGAAATCGGTCTGCGTAAAGCTGTTGGTGCAACTAGCGGCGCGATTCTCAACCAATTTTTGATGGAAGCGATCGTGATTTCGAGTATTGGCGGTGCGATCGGGATCGGGTTGGGTATCGCCCTCGCTTTCACTGCCGCCACACTATTCAAATTTCCCTTTGTTGTCCCTCTGTGGTCAGTG
>JAUBOH010000814.1:0-1284 GCA_036700145.1 Microcoleus occultus BM001215366 | reverse complement strand
ATGTTCTCCTGGTTTTGGGTTTTCTAGAAAAACCCAAAAACCCAGCCGCCCCGCATTTCAAGACATAGCAGGGCGGCTACAGAGAGTGTTAAGATACTCCGTTAGCCTCCAGACTGCTGATACCAGTTTGGCGGTTATGCTGTCCATTGCTGCTCGCAACAGCTTTGGGCAGTGCAACTAGATTTTTGGGCGACGCGGGCTACTTCCTCTACAAGCAAAGCAACCTCTAACTTCAAAGCGTAGCCGCATTTGGGGGCCTGTGTCAATCCATTTGGGATTTTGGATTAAAGGATTTCTCCCACGGATTCAATCGGGTAATTCCACATCTGGGGGAAGCGGAGGCAGCAGCAACTCTAATTGACTTAGCAAACCGGGCAGCACTGTAACAATGATATTCCAGAGAGTGTCTGGCTCCACGCGATCGTACCGATGAGCAATGATATTCCGCAAATTAATAATAATATTGCGCCAATCAATATCAGCATTAGCTTGACGGAATTCCTCCGAAATTCTCCTAGCAGCCTCGCCGAGAATTTCAAACTCTCTTTCAACAGCCCGCTGCACCATCCTATTTACTCGGTATTCTGCACAGGACAAGCTAGCGGTAAACTCCATTATTTGCTTAATTGCTTCTATCATATCCCAGAGGGCAGCCTGATTTCTATTGTCTGCTTGCATAGTTAGATTGGCTGGTTTAATTGAAAAGTATAAACTGGAAATAGTGCGATTTTCAGAGTAGATGATGTGACAAGTCCGCAGAATTTCTTTTCGACTAAAAGGGTTATTTATTTGTTGTTTCTGAGTTAAATCTATGTCACGCCCCAACATACTTTCTAACTGTTCTTGCATTTGGATAAAGTCGAAAAGATTCCAGGAAGTATTGAGGGCAAAGCTGGCTAGAATGTCTATATCGCTATCGGGACGAAAATCATCTCGCAGGATTGAACCGAATAATGCTAATTCAATAATATTCCAGCGCTGGCAAAAGTCGGCTATCTGTGATGGCGATGCCTGAAGACGTTCTTTGACTGCGGTTGGAAATTGAAAAGTCATGGGATTTTGGATTTTAGATTTATCGCATTCAATCTTATCTTATCTCAACATCTTTAAACAGTTCGCACTCCGACCAAAGAAACCGGGTTTTTCACGGAATTCACCGTTTCCAACCAAGATTTAGTAAAAAACCCGGTTTCTGACCTATGCCTAAGTCCTATTTGGGTGTTAGCAATATTAGCTGTTTTGATAAGATCGATCGCACTTCATCCAATCCCACCTCCACACCAG
>JAUBOH010000813.1:0-1285 GCA_036700145.1 Microcoleus occultus BM001215366 | reverse complement strand
CGCATATGAGCGAGGACTTGCATTCCTCACTACAAACCTTACTTATTGCCGCCGAGCGACCGGACATGATATAATATCAAATCCGATGGAGTAAGATTAAATGAACCGCTTTCGTAGCTAAGAACGTGAAGGAAGATCGAGAAGAAGATGTAGTTCTTCCTTCGCGATGAAGGGCGGATTCGCGGTTTAATCATTCCGATGCAACCGGATTGAGTATAAGTCCGAATACTCTCAAATGCAACAAATGTAACAATATTTGACTTCAACCTGCTGTAAACTGAGCGATCGTAAATATTACCAATGATTGTGCAAAACTATAACTGGAAAAAGCTTCAAAATGGTTCAGACATTCGCGGTGTCGCTCTCGAAGGCGTTCCCGGCGAACCGGTTAACCTCACCCCGGAAATTGTGACAATTTTGGGGCAAGCATTTGTAACTTGGCTGGTGCAAAAAGTCAATAAACCAGCGACAGAATTAACGATCGCGATCGGGCGCGACAGCCGCCTATCAGGGCCAACCTTAATGCAAGCAGTCATGGAGGGAATCGCCTCAGTTGGTGCAACAGTGTACGACTTTGAAATTGCCTCAACCCCCGCCATGTTTATGAGTACAATAACCCCTGGTTTTGATTGCGACGGCGCGATTATGCTCACTGCTAGCCATTTGCCCTTTAATCGCAACGGCTTAAAGTTTTTCACCGCCAAAGGTGGGTTACAAAAAAAAGATATTACAGATATCTTAACACTAGCCCAAAGCAATGAGTTTGAGAAAGCCGCAGCGCCCGGTAGCATTACAAAACATGATTTTATCTCGGTTTATGCCAACCAATTCGTCACCAAGATTCGGGAAGCTGTCAATCATCCCGATAATTTTGAGCAGCCGCTGACCGGATTAAAAATTGTTGTGGATGCGGGGAATGGTGCGGGCGGATTTTATGTGGATCGAGTTTTAAAACCTTTAGGCGCAGACACGACAGGAAGCCAGTTTTTAGAACCCGATGGAACTTTTCCCAATCACGTGCCAAATCCCGAAGATAAACAGGCAATGCAGTCAATTTGTCAAGCGGTAATTAAAAATAAAGCGGATTTTGGGATTATTTTTGATACAGATGTCGATCGCAGTGCAGCAGTCGATTTCGCAGGCAACGAACTCAACCGCAATCGCTTAATTGCCTTAATTTCTGCGATCGTATTACAAGAACACCCAGGCTCTACCATTGTCACCGATTCTATCACCTCCGATGGCTTAACGCAATTCATCGAACAGGATTTAAAAGGGATTCACC
>JAUBOH010000812.1:0-1290 GCA_036700145.1 Microcoleus occultus BM001215366 | reverse complement strand
TGTATGAGGATGTGAACGGTACGTTTATCCAAGATGAGGAGATGCAGAAGCGTTTACTGAATCTGAATCCTCATTCTTTCCGCAAGATTGTCAGCACGTTGCTTGAGGTGAACGGCCGGGGTTATTGGGAGACTTCGGAGAGTAATTTGGACAGGTTGCGTGAACTGTATCAGGAGGTGGAAGACCGGATTGAGGGGGTAGAATAAACATCCGAATTTCGGACAATCGCCTTTAATTTGTAGGGACACAGCAATGCTGTGTCCTTATATTTTTGGCAGGGTTTTGATGAGTAGGAGTGCGATCGCCCTCGCAACTCACTCAATATGCTACAATTGCCAATAAAGGTCATTTAGCCACGATAAAATACCGCTATGACTACCCTCACCCTCAACCTCAACCCCATTATCAAGCTGACAGACGATCAGTTTTTTGAACTCTGTCAGGAGAATGAAAATATTAGATTGGAACGCACAGCGAAAGGAGAATTAATCATCATGTCACCAGCAGGAGGAGAAACTAGCAACAGCAATGCAGGATTAACTGCACAGATTTGGATTTGGAATCAGCAAAATAAACTCGGTAAAGTGTTTGATTCCTCTGGTGGTTTTAAACTTCCCAATGGTGCAAATAGAGCACCTGATGCTTGTTGGGTAAAGTTAGAAACCTGGGATGCACTAACTCCCGAACAACAAAAGAAATTCCCCCCCATTTGTCCTGATTTTGTCGTTGAGTTAATGTCTCCCAGCGATAGCTTGAAAGAAACTCAGGATAAGATGAAAGAGTATCGAGATAATGGTGCACGCTTGGGTTGGTTAATTAATCGCAAGTCTCGGCAAGTTGAAATTTATCGTCCGAGTCAAGAAGTTGAAGTGTTAGAATGTCCAGCCACTGTATCAGGTGAAGATGTTCTCCCCGGATTTGTGCTGAATCTTGAGTCGATTTGGTAAAGTGCGCCGTGTCCAATACAGTAAAACCGTAGGGAAACGGCACTGCGGTGTCCTCCGCTTATATCATTCCGACGGTAACAGATTTGATATCACATACTGTTTCATCACAGAATTCAAACTAAACAAAGTTATCTTTTCCTGTTCTATAGCATCCAATAAAAACCGATTTCCCAGAGATCGCACTGCATTGACTATTTCAGACGACGAAAACGGTATTTTGTTGAAACATTGAGACACAGCAACGGGTTCAGGTTGATTCGCTAGGTGAACCATCACTGCCAATTCTGCCGGAGTCAAGCGCCCAAAAGGTAGAGATAATTGAAATTGCAACCCTTCATCTAAA
>JAUBOH010000811.1:0-1303 GCA_036700145.1 Microcoleus occultus BM001215366 | reverse complement strand
ACCCAATTGTTGACGGTTTGAGCTGTATTTGTCCAAGCTGTTAGGGTTTGGTTGCCTAAGTTTGTGAAGCTGGGTTTGTCGTTGACATTGTTGACGGTGATGGTGAAGCTTTGTGTTGTGGATGTATCAACGCCGTTGTTAAGAGTGCCGCCACTGTCTTTAACCACAACATCAAAGGTGGATGTACCATTGGCGTCGGGCGCGGGGGTGTAGGTGAGTTTACCGCTGGCATCTACTGCTGGCCCTACTGCAAATAAGCTAGGGGTGCCGAGGTTGCTGACGGTGTAGGTGGCGGTTTGGGCTGCTTCATCGGCTGGGCCGGGGTTGAAGGTTGCCCAACTTGTTACTGTTTGTGCGCCGCTGTCTTCGTTGACTGCCGTTGGGCTGGTGGCGGTGAAACTCGGCGCATCGTTGACGGCGGTGATGGTGATGGCTGCGGTGTCGGTGGCAGTGCTGAAGGCTGTTCTACCGCCGTTGGTGCTGCTGTTACCGATGGTGCCGTTAGTGCCGTAGATACTATCCCAGGCGCGGAAGGTGATGCCGTTGGCGATCGTCCCGTTGTAGTTGGCGGTTGTTGGTTGGAAGTAAATGCGGGTGTTGGCATTTGCTGCTAGCAGGCGGGCGTTGGTATTGGATACTGCACCCAAAGCGTTCCAAGTTGTGCCGCCATCTGTGGTGTAAAACCAACTTCCGTTAGTTGTGTCGGCGGTGGTGACGGCGATGCCTGCGACTGCGCCTGTGTCGGGATCGGTGATGTTTGTACCGATCGCAGCAATTGAGGAGATAAGTGTGCCGACAGCGCCAGTGGGTGCAACTGCATCTTCTAGGATGGAATTGAGGGTGACAACGGTATCGGTAAGGATGGGGGCGGTGTTGCCAAAAATCGTGCCGTAAACATCGTTATTGTTTTGGCTATTGCCGACACCGTTGGCGGGGGTGGTGGCAGTGGGGGTGTTAGCTTGGTTAGCTGCGGTGTTGGTGGTAAAGGTTGCTCCTAATGTGGTGACTGTGGGTAGCGTAGCGGGCATTCCCTGGTTGTTGCCATTGGTGTTGGTGGTGGATTGCATGGCAAAGATGGCACCGCCTAAGCCTTGGCCGGGGTTCCCGCCTGTGCCGCCTGTGGCGGTGTTAGTGCTGAAGGTGGCGTTGTTGAGGGTTAAAGAACCCGTGCGGATGAAGATGGCCCCTCCCATGCCAGCGCCGCCGCCAAAGCTGCCAAAGCTAAAGCCGGTGGCGGCGCCACCACCGCCGCCGCCACCGGCGCCAAGCCGGCATGAGCACACCGCAACTGCGGCAACGCATG
>JAUBOH010000810.1:0-1308 GCA_036700145.1 Microcoleus occultus BM001215366 | reverse complement strand
TTGGTATTTTAACCCCCCCCCCAGCCCCCCCTTGGTAAGGGGGGGAGCAAGAGTTATTTGAGTTTTATTGTTGGTTGCTTAGTCTTGATTGTTGATGCAAACTACAAATTTTGTTTCTAAGTTATGGACTTTCGAGGCTGTTGGTGGGGAGGTAGAAACCGGGTTTCTTTCTGAATCTGGGTGATGATGCGTAAATTATCGCAGAAACCCGGTTTCTGAGATTGATTTTACTTTGATTATTTGCTCGTTATGTCCCTACAACCCCGTCGGAAATGTAGACAGGGCATAGTTTCGTGGTTTTGGGCTTTGTTATAAATTTTTATGAAATCCTGAAACGCTTAGATGTTAAAGTCTACAAGTCTTGACGCGAGAGAAGACGCATCCCTCCCCTCGCCCCCGTGTGCGTGACGCCAGCGCCGCAGCCGTCCGTAGGGAGGTGAGCTTCTGGTGCTTTTTCTGAATAAGTGAGGTCTATGTAGCACAGCCATCCGTTCTTTTTTATCCAGCCTACCTTGTCGCCAAACTTCTGCCAAACTTCACTATTATATTCACTGGTTCCCCCCAAACTTTGATAGATGCGCTTCTGTACGCTAAAGCCGAAGCGCCCATTGCTGTATTTTACCCAAAGTTGGTCAATGGTACGCAAGTCCTCGCAGGGGAATTTTTGAATATGTTCAGTATCCAGCCATCCTTCTTCCTCCCTACCCGCTACCTTCAACATCACTCTCTGCGTTTCCTCATCGGCTTCCTTCCACTTTTTGGCCGCCAATAAATTCCGCAAGTTTATATAATCCATCCCCACGGCTGAAATCACCCGCGTAGTCTCAGCAGCCACTGGTTTTGGCACCAGCAAATCCAACCATTCCTGCACCGACTGCGGGCGATTTTGCGGTTCCAACTCCATCCCTTTGATAATAGCGGCATTCACCCTGTCGCTAATCTCAGAATTGTGCTGCTTTGGCGGAGTTAAAGGAATATTTTGCTTCCTGAATTGCGACGGAAACGGCAACTCACCAGTCAACATCACATAAAGCGTTGCTGCTAGGGAATAAACATCTGTATAAGCACCAAGTTCGGCGCGTTTTTCTAATAATTCAATGGGTGCATAACACTCTGTCCCGGAATTGCTATTTGTCCGCAATTTCCCCGGTGCTGTCACCTGCCGCGCCAAGCCAAAATCAATCAAAACTGCACCCCCCTGGCCCCCCTTACTAAGGGGGGAAGAAGAGATTTCTCCCCCCTTACCAAGGGGCGAAGAAGAGAAGGGGGTATTTTCTCTTGCTCCCCCCCTTACCAAGGGGGGGCTGG
>JAUBOH010000809.1:0-1313 GCA_036700145.1 Microcoleus occultus BM001215366 | reverse complement strand
CCGCCGATATATTTTTCCCCGAAAGATTTGCCCCGCAAGGATTTGGGCTCGGGAATTCCACTCTAGTCTAGTTCGATCGAGATGTCAGTGCCCGCCTGCAAGAGTCAGTTCGATCGACCAAAAAGTCCGTTAGCGCAGCCCTCGAAGAGGATCGCCCCAGATGCTGTAGGGGCGGGTTCACCAACAATTTTTGGGGAAAACAAACAGCCGCAATAAACCCGCCCCCACCCAACAGATAAAATACATCAACCTATCTGTGCGTGTCGGTACGATGCAATTGGTTCGGGGCGATCGAATTGGCGCTGCATCCAAAAGCGCGATCGGCTTCGGGAAACAGCACCGCGCCGCGTCCAGAACTCCATCAACATAATCTGACAACGGCCTCAAAAAAATTATTTCGTGTCTTGAACTTCCAGCGATTTAATCATTTTCTCAACCACGGGCAAAAACTGCTCGTACTTCCCCGCTTCCGCCTCATAAGTAATCAAATAAGCCTTGTCATGTTTCAGCGTCCAAAGATTCAAATTTTTCAACTCTCGATCGCCTTCTTTCGTTGTATAAACAACTTTATACCGCCGATTGTGCCAGCAAGTATTTAGCCCGATCGACCTCTTGCCCGCTTCCTTCTACAATTAGTAAAACACTACCCTGAGAAATCTGCTGCTGATAGGCTTTAGCTTGCTCTGAAGTCAGCCCCAATCCAATTAAAGCCCCCATCAATCCGCCCGCAGCCGTGCAAATTCCGCCACTCAACAGCGTAAAGCCGATCGCCCCAGACAGCACTACTTGACCCACACCCGGAAGCGCCAGAAGTCCCATTCCCAACATCAGCCCGGTAGCACCCCCAAGCAAATTGCCCAGAAACATTCCTTTTTTTAGCCCAGTTGCAGTCCCTGCGATCGATCCAAACGAGTCTGAGGGAAGATTTAAAGAATTTTCCCGTTCCTGAGAGCCTTGTCCCAGCAAGAACACCCGCGCCAATGGAAAGCCTGCAAACACTAGACAATCCAGGGCTTCTCCAGCCTCTTCGCGGCTAGAAAAGGTTCCGAGGACTTGTCGCTGCTTGGTCAAAATTGTCTTAAACATGGCTTATTTCTGATAATTTAATTATTTTCTGTATCTTTCACTACTATTTTATCTATTTTTTCAGAAAGCAAGCATGAAAAAATCTGATTGTCAGCAAAAATTGACAAAACAATTAATCTGGCGTAGGGACACGGCACTGCCGTCTCCTAATTGTGCGTAACTGGAATGATAGGGAGGACACGGCAGTGCCGTGTCCCTACAATTAATCTGGCGTAGGGAAACGGCAC
>JAUBOH010000808.1:0-1315 GCA_036700145.1 Microcoleus occultus BM001215366 | reverse complement strand
TAATCCAAGTTGTGAGATAGTGCCTATTCGAGACATCCATCAATTGTAAACGCAAATAGAAAAATAAACACTTTTAGCAAAAACCCTTCAGCCGTGACCGCGTGAATCTGGCGGCCAAACAAGTTGGTGATTTCGCTGAAAACTGTCTCAATCGGCTTCCGAAAATGCTTCTTTAGAAAGACATCCCAAGCTGCATCGGGGCGCAGAGAATTGCGCTTACGAGGAATTTGAAGACGAATCCCTTCGCATTCGGCATATAGTTCTTCCAGTTCGTAGTCTACATACCCTTTGTCGCCATATAAATCGCTGCCTTCGGGCAAATCCAGGTTCATCGCCTGAAAGGCGGTAATGTCGGTAAAACTGCCTGCCGAGAAGAAAAAATCGACCGGCAAGTTGTCAGCCGATACGATTACCTGCACTTTGAAGCCATAGAAATACTCCTTTTTAGCTTCATTGTAGCCATGATAGGCTTTACCCTGTAGCAAGCGACAAACTGGAATGCGACAGTTACGACAGACGGCCACTGGAAAGGAGTCAATGATGTAGCGAGCCGACGTGTTAAGTGCTTTGAGGGTGGTCGCCAAAAAACGGAATAAAGTCAGCAGGGTGGCTTCCAAGCGGTGTAGTCGCCGATTAAAGCCTGATTTGTCGATCATTCTAAGTTTATGATGTTGTTGCATATACCCACAGGCTTTAGCGTGGTTGCCGTTAAAATAAAGGGCCGCGATCAAGGCGGTAGTGGCAATTTCGGCATCCGAGAGTTTACAGTGGGCATCGGTTTTGTGGCCTACTGCCTTGAAGAAGTCGTCGAGAAAACAGTAAATTGCGATGGTCTTGTCAGCCATATTGGGGATGTTTAGAGCGTCAGATACTCCAAAATTACCTCAAAGGCTGGCAAGACCTATATCTCGCAACTTGAATTAAGTATTACTTCGTAAGCCAGCAGTCTCCGTTACCCCAGGCGGGTGTCCTGGTCATGCAGCAGTACAGGGGCCGTTGGTTTACGACCTCGGCCAGTATGATTAGCCAACTGACCCTGCTGGCCCTGCGGTTCAAGTCTGATGAGTTAGCTATTCTTCTTGGAAAAGATCAGAACCAAGAGCCTTATCGTAGCCTAACCTCAAAAATCCGTGTCGGGAGTCGCGTTGATTTAAACAAACTGTCGGCTGAGTTCGATGGCTGGTATGTTGATAGTAGTGCGTACAACAAGCAAATGAAAGCCTTTTTCAAAGACCCTAACTCCCTGCTCTGATGAAACAGATCTACCTACTATTCCTTTGTTTGCCCGGCGGGCTGGCAGCTCAGGCTCTCAAAC
>JAUBOH010000807.1:0-1323 GCA_036700145.1 Microcoleus occultus BM001215366 | reverse complement strand
CGACTCCTCAAATTGTCCAATCTTCAAACCTCAAACCCGGTACTCGCTCAAAATCTCGCCGGTTCCGCGTCACCAGAATAGCATTTCTTGACATCACAACAGCAGCAATCCGTAAATCTTTTGTGCCGATGCGAATCTTTTGGCGCACCAAATCTGTATAGCAATTGTAAGCATCCCGATCGAACTTCAACACATTCACACTGTTGAAATACTCTACTCCATCCTGAAATCCCTTATAACCCCAGATTACTCGCTGCGATTGAGAAGATTGATTAATCGCATTCAACCATCCCCGCATTTGTTCCTCAACGGTAATAACTGTTACTGCAATCTCTTCAGGATTAACCTCACTAACCCGCAGCTTTACCAGCGGATGCTCGTTTTGAAAAAGCGTCAAACAATCCGTATCCAGTACCCACAAACTCATTTTATTCCGAGCTCCGCGTCAAGTTGCTGGTAATCGGGTTCTATTTCCTCATCAAGGGTGTTGCGATCGGCTTCCATATAAGCAACCACCTCATCAAACAGCGGATTGTCTTTATACATTCCAGCAAACTTCATCCACGGATGTTCCGGTTTGGGTACTTGAATTGCCAACGAAATTAGTTCAGCTTTTTCTAGCCGATCGCCCACAACTAAGCTAATATTGGTAATAACTTCTTCCCGGCTATTACCCTCAGTTGTACATTCTCCCCAACCCAAAACCATCGCTTGATATTTTCCCTCTATTTCCTGTTCGATAAGGACTGTCAATGCTGGATAATCGGGATTTTGCTGTTGAATTTCCAGCGAAATTAGTTCTGCTTTTTCTAAACGATTGGTGACCAACTGGCTGAGATTTGCGATCGCCTCGGAGCGAGTATTTCCCTCAGCTTTACATTCTGGTAAACCCAAAACAATCGCTTGATATTTTCCGTCTGTTTCCTGTTCGATGACGGCTGTCAAGGAAAAATCAGTTAATTTTTCTGACGGCTTTAGTAATATTTTGGTAGTCATAATAGTAAATTCAATAAACAATTATATCTTTAATTATAACTCACATTTTACACTATTTCCGATCGGCTTTTCAGTGTCAGGATAAGGATATCCTGCCCGTCCCACCAGAAAACTCACTCTTTGTGGAACAGGCATCTTGCCTGTTCCTAACGCCCCACAAGAAAACTCACTCTTTGCTAAGAACAGGCATCTTGCCTGTTCCTAACAAAGGTTTATCGCCCCTACAGACAAACTACGAATCGCGATCGAGCTTCAGCACAGCCATAAAAGCCTCCTGCGGCACATCCACAGTACCCACAGACTTCATCCGCTTCTTACCCTTCGCCT
>JAUBOH010000806.1:0-1327 GCA_036700145.1 Microcoleus occultus BM001215366 | reverse complement strand
AGTCGATCGCCCCGTGTCGATCGGACTGCCGCCAATTTTGGAGTCTTAGTGGTGGAAAACCCTACTAAATTCAGCAGACATCAAAGCCTGTCTTGCTTTTGCCGCAGACCATGAGAAAACTGATCTGTCCTGGCTATTTCCAACGTCAGGGTTCTTTTTTTCTCCCTACTTGCTCAAACCTGAAATCCTGACCTAAACAAACCAGGATTATTTGCAGTTATAATTACGCTTATTATTACAAAAAATTGCTTTATGGACTACCACGACATCATCACAATTGAACCGGGAAAACGCAGTGGCAAACCATGTATCCGGGGAATGCGAATCACGGTATACGACATCTTAGAATATCTCGCAGGTGGCATGACGGAAGCAGAAATTCTCGAAGATTTTTCCGAACTAACTTCAGCAGACATCAAAGCCTGTCTTGCTTTTGCAGCGGATCGTGAAAAAAAGTTATTTGTGGCATCCCTGTGAAATTACTGTTGGACGAAAATCTCTCAGACCGAATTACTCAGAGAATTATCATTTTTTATCCCGATTCTGCTCATGTCAAGACCCTAGAACTGACAAATACTGATGATGTAGTGATCTGGGAATATGCAAAGGCAAATGATTTTGTGATTGTTTCCAAAGATTCTGACTTTCATCAACGGAGTTTACTTTACGGTCATCCTCCCAAATTTATTTATCTCCGTGTTGGCAATTGCTCAACATCTAAAATTGTTCAAATTCTGCGAGACGAAATCGATATCATTAGGCAGTTTGGAGATAGAGAAGCAGAAAGTATACTGGTCTTGTCGTAGCATCAAACCATGTTGTATATAGCAGAAACCGACAATGACAAATGAAACCTGGATTGTTTACAAATCTGAGTCTATGGACGCGACTGGATGGGAAAACCGTCAGTTGATGCCGGGAAGTTCTTTGACAGATATCCTACATGAAGAGTGGGACAGTTCTGGGGTTTTGCCCGAAGTCGGCGATCGCATTCGAGAGTATGCTCAAATGGAACCCTAAACCAGCAGTGGCATTACTCATGGACGTGATGGCGACTGGGTTGTCACCGGTATCAACCAATTCTCATCCTTTGATACCAGCCAGCGAATTGTTGTATGTTATTGTGCTTATCAGCCTGTGACACCCGATTGGGAAAAATTAGGCAGATGTGCGCCATTACCAGCTACAGCAGCAGTTGAGCCGTAGGGTGCGTCAGTCGCCGTTATTTTCGGAAAAAATCGACAATCTACGAACTGACGCACCCTACTTTAACTGGTGTGGAGGTGGGATTGGATGAAGTGCGATCGATCTTATCAAAACAGCTAAT
>JAUBOH010000805.1:0-1347 GCA_036700145.1 Microcoleus occultus BM001215366 | reverse complement strand
AGCAGTTGACAGTTGACCTGTGACAGTTGACAGTTGATGGCGTAAACCTCCGTTCCACTACAAGCCCTGGTTAGCTGGCTGGGTACAACTGTCGAATAAACTCTTGGTAAAACTGCTCGTGTGACCCTGAAAAGTTTTCCATTCCAGTCTTTGTTAAATACCCACTCTTTTTAGTATGTGGATTTTTTACATAGCTGTAAATCACTTTTTTACGCTCTGGATTCTCATGCCAGCTAATGTTGAAAGCTGCGTATTTTGGAAAAAAAGTCATTTCTGAGTACGCATCAATACGATCGTGAATCCACCAAGCTAATGCTGTCCAATCTTGTGTTTGCTCGTAATAAGGAATAAAAGAAGTCACAACAATACAGGCAGTTGCACCCATATATCCATCCTGATCTTTGACATCCCAGATGTGTTCTGCATAATTTGCTTCATTACTGGCGCAACTATATTGATTTTGATTTTCCGCACCTATTTTATTGACAGCACTAGCACGAAAAGCGGAACGGACGCTGATTCGACCAAGTGCATCTTGAATTGGCTCAAGCACTTTTTCGCACAGATTTCTCCCGGCGGCAATTGCTAAATCTGGATCGTCCGGGATGTTGGGAATGCTTTCTATTTGTGAGATTTCAGAATACAGAAACTCACGCATAAAAAAACTTTTTGAAAGCTGGATACGTCCTAATTCTTCCAGAGATTTTACTGTTTGCGGTTTTCTCATCCTTTTAACACAGTTTTTAGATGACTAATCATGGCCGTTTCCATCGAAACTTGCGATCGCACTCTTGAATTAGCACATCATTAATACTAGCTTCACGTTTTTGCATCAATCCATTTTCGGCAAATTCCCACTGTTCGTTACCATAGGCGCGATACCAGTTTCCAGAATCATCATGCCATTCATATTCAAAGCGTACAGAAATTCGATTGTCTGTAAAACTCCACAGTTCTTTTTTTAAACGATAATCTAATTCTTTTGCCCATTTGCGCGTTAAAAAAGCCTTGATTTCTGCCCTTCCACTGAAGAATTCGGCACGATTTCGCCACTGTGAATCTTCGGTGTAAGCTAAAGCTACTCGTTCTGGATCGCGGCTATTCCAAGCATCTTCTGCGAGTTGAACTTTAGTTTTAGCAGTTTCTAAGGTAAAAGGTGGTAGAGGTGGTTTGGTTTCCATTGGGATTGAGACGATTTTTGTTCGTGTTTATATCGTTTGTGGTTGCATGGGAGTAGTTCCGATGCTGCCAAATTTGATATCATATTGTTTCCGGTTGCACCGAAATGACAAGCGAGGAGACGGCAGTGCCGTATCCCTACGCCAGATTAATTGTAGGGATACGGCA
>JAUBOH010000804.1:0-1348 GCA_036700145.1 Microcoleus occultus BM001215366 | reverse complement strand
GCTCTTCATCGGAATGATATAAACGGAGGACACGGCAGTGCCGTGTCCCTACCGCGATTAATTGTAGGGAAACGGCACTGCCGTCTCCTCTATATCATGTATGAGTGCAACCGGAACTGATATTACTTGCGGCCCGAAGATTGACCTTCCGTCGTCGCTATTTCCCCAGCTTCCATAAACTGCTTAAAGCGGCGCAAATCGTCAGCAATTTGCTGTTCGGGAGCTTCCCCAAATAGCTTAGCCGCAGCAGCAGTAACCGCACCGCCCGGTGGGTTGTATTCGATGACAACTTTTACCTCTGTACCGCGTCCAGCGGGTGCCGGTTGAAAGCGCACAAAACCCGAATTGTCAACATCAGCCCCTTCAACAGACGCCCAAGCAATTAAGCGATTTTCTTCTTCCCGGACAATCTCTGCATCCCATTCTACACTATTGCCGATCGGCGCGCTGGCAATCCAGTGAGAACGCTTTTCATCTATTACCGTAACGTGTTTGAGATGCTTCATAAACCGAGGCAAATTCTCAAAATCGCGCCAAAAACGGTACAATTCATCGGCCGGTTTGTCGATCGTCACCGTCTTTTCAACTTTAATGCTTTGATTCGGATCGGAGGCCGACTGCAAACCCTCCACAACCCCCAGCCCGCGCGCCGCCAAACCGCCGCCCGCAACCGCCAGCAAAGCACCTCTCAAAGAACGCTGCGACAAACCGAAAAGCACCAGCGCCCCGCCGCCAATTAACGAAGCCCAGCGTTCGGTATCGCCAGTGTTAGCTTGGTTTTCTTTGTCAGAATTTGCGATTGATGTAGATTCCATTGTTTTAAACCTCGTCAATTAATAGCGAAAAATATACGATCGACTATCCCAAATCAGCTCGGCAGAATTTTTTTCATTTTTTGACAATCTATCTCAACTGCCAACCCCCCGCCTCTACCTAAAGTAAGGAGTAGCTGTAGGATGCGTCAGCATTCATAATATCTCGATTTTTAAAAGTTTTATCTAACTGACGCACCTGACAAGTCGATCGAACTCTCGTATTTTTTCTAAGTTGTATGGTGCATCGTAAAAAAACCAGTTTTTGCCTAAATCCCGCTCTAAATTTAAAATTAGGGGTGAGTGCTTTTCACCGACGGGGCAGGGGTTTGAAGCCCTTACTCAGGTCGGCAGATTGCGATCGGAACGGAGTTTAAATCTCCGTTCCGATCACGGGATCTGTCACAGGTCAACTGTGTCGCCCGAAGAGCGAAGTCGAAGGGTCAACTGTCAACTGTTCACTTACCCCTACCCAAGGTTGTTGCATTTTTCAAACGACCGTATAGCTGGAACAAATCGCCACAAAAGCGACGCAA
>JAUBOH010000803.1:0-1350 GCA_036700145.1 Microcoleus occultus BM001215366 | reverse complement strand
ATCTCATCCGTCATTCCCAACCCGTTATCGGCAATTCGGACGATCGCACTTTCGCGCAAAACTTCCGTACTAACTGTAATTGTCAGACAGCGTTGGTCTTTTTCCCAAGCCTCTTCCACAGCATCGATCGCATTCGCCAACAAATTCATAAACACCTGATTCATCGGGCCAGGATAGCATTTAATCAGCGGCAATTCACCATAATTTTGAATAACTTCAATTCCCGGGCGATCGCCTTGATTCTTCAGTCGATGTTTTAACAGCAGCAGCGTACTATCTAGAGTTTCGTGCAGATCGATCGCCGTGGCAGTATCTACATCAGAACGGGCAAAGTTCCGCAGCGACAGCGAAATATCTTTAATACGTTCAGTGCCTACTTGCATCGAATCCAAGAGGTGAGAAAAATCCTCGATTACAAACTCCAAATCTATGTCATCAATCTTAATAGCGATATCTGATGCAGGTTCAGGATAGTGTTTTTGATAGAGGCTAAGAAGTTCTGTAATCTCAGCCAGATATTCCTTGGCGGGCGCAATGTTGCTGACCATAAAACTCAGCGGGTTATTGATTTCATGGGCGACTCCGGCAACCAGTTGCCCCAGGGCAGATAATTTTTCTTGCTGCACAACCTGTACTTGAGCTTGTTGCAAAGCGCAGGTGCGTTCTGTGACTTGTTGTTCTAGATTGTCGGTTAGCTGTTTCAGCCGCCAGTGAATGTTAACCCTGGCAATTACTTCGTCTTGTTCAAAAGGTTTGGTGATGTAATCCACAGCACCTAATGACAAGCCTTTAATCTTGCTTTCGGCATCTGCTAAAGCAGTCATAAAAATCACCGGAATTAGCGCTGTCGCCTGGTTTGCTTTGAGCTGGCGGCAGGTTTCAAAGCCGTCGATACCTGGCATTTGTACATCTAGCAATATTAGTTCCGGCAAAGGGTTTTTTGTGGGAGCGATCGCGCATTTTTCCAGCATCGCAATCGCCGACAAGCCGTCTACTGCCACTTTCACTTTGTAGCCTGCAGTTTTTAGCGCCTGCGACAGAACCGACAAATTTGTGGAACTGTCATCTACTATCAAAATAAATTTTTTATCCGGTTCAGACATGATATTTTCCCCTGACGCTTATGATAAATATTCCTGAATCAAAGCCCGCAGTTCTTTAACTTGAAAACCTTCTGCCAAAACGAGTATTTTATTTGCAAAAATCGCGTGTTGTGGATTGGCTGTTTGAATCTGTTCCGCAATCTCGATTACCGCGTCCAAATCGCCAGCTTCAGCTTGTTCGTTTAACAACTGCAAAATCTCGATCGCCGGAAGCTGCATTTTGCTCATCATCGCCTGTTGCGCTTGT
>JAUBOH010000802.1:0-1356 GCA_036700145.1 Microcoleus occultus BM001215366 | reverse complement strand
ATTCCTGCTGTTCAAAATCTGTCAGAGGTTCCAGAGAGAAAAAATCAGTAAAAGAACCTTCTGTTTGTCTTTCCAGTTTGAGAAGGCGGCGAACGTCATTTAACGAAAGTTGGCTTGCTTCTAAATTTTGGGTCATGGCTTTTGTGCGATCGGAATTGACATGATATAATCATACCAAATATCACCCCGAACCAGCTATGCAACTTGAAGACTACTTCAACTTCTTAAGACCTGACGATATTCGGCTCAAAGGTTCCCGCATCGGCATCGAAACAATTCTTTATGAATACCTGTTTCGCGCTCGAACTCCCGAAGAAATTGCTAACATTTATACATCCCTCACCCTCGAACAAGTTTATGCGACCATTTTGTACTACCTGCATAACAAAGAAGCAGTCGGTAAGTACATAACTGAATGGCTGGAATGGAGCGAGAGAATGCAAGAAGAGCAACGTCGCAATCCTTCTCCAGCGACAGAAAGACTCCGCAAATTTAAAGCAGAAAGAGATGCAAGGAGCAAGGCTGATGCCAATTCAGTATCTGTTTGATGAAAATGTCGATCCTGCGTATTTCAACCAAATTCGCAGGCGAAATCCCGATCTAGTTGTTTTAGCAGTGGGAGAGCTAACAGCACCTTCCAAAGGAACTCTCGACCCGGAAATCCTTATTTGGTGTGAAATTCACAATTTTATTCTTGTTACCAACAACCGCCGCTCTATGCCAGTTCATTTGACAGAACATTTAGAGCAAGATTGTCATATTCCAGGAATTTTCATCCTGAATACCAAGCTGACTATCGGTCAAAACATTGAAATACTGCTTCTGATTTATGAAGCATCATTTGACAATGAATACCAAGATAGAATTTACAATTTACCAGTGCTATAATTTCCGATGCAGCTTCAACATTGACAAAATTCCTCAAAGTCTTAAGGAAAATAAACATACTTTTGTTCCAACTTATGCAAACAATAGTTACAAAGACTAACCGAATCTAAAATTAAGAACGATGTCACAAGATACGATCGAATCAATCCTCCAAGAAAAACGCCTATTTCAGCCGCCTGCTGAATTCTCCGAAAAAGCTCACATCAAAAGCCTAGAAGAGTACCAAGCCCTCTACGATAAAGCCAAAGCCGACCCCCAAGCATTCTGGGCAGAACTCGCCACACAGGAATTAGACTGGTTCCAAAAATGGGATGCCGTACTCGATTGGCAGCCACCTTTTGCTAAATGGTTTGTCAATGGTAAAATTAACATTTCTTACAATTGTCTCGATCGCCATTTGACAACTTGGCGAAAAAATAAAGCCGCCCTAATTTGGGAAGGCGAACCCGGAGACTCCCGCACCCTCAC
>JAUBOH010000801.1:0-1360 GCA_036700145.1 Microcoleus occultus BM001215366 | reverse complement strand
GCGGTTTTTCCAATCAAAGTCACCTCAACAAGCATTTTCGTTCTGCTACAGGAATTGCACCAGGAATCTATCGGCGGGGATGAGAGCAATCATGTAAAAGTGCGATCGACCTTCATCCATTCGCGTCAATCGTGGCACGGGCATCCCGCCTGTACAATGGATCGGTTTAAAAAAGATCGATCGCCCTATAAATAGTAAAATTTACTCTAGTTTACTACTTGTGCTATAATCAAGTAGAAATCTTTGTAATTACCAATTGCTAAGATAATGCAAGCTGAAAAAATATCAATTTCCTTATCACAATCGCTACTACAGTTCATTGAAAGCTACAAAATTGCTAAAGGATGTAAATCGCCATCCCAAGTAATTGAAGTAGCTTTGGAATTGTTGCGGAATCAAGAACTGGAATCTGCTTACCGACAAGCATATAGTGAAGTAGACTCTGCTTGGGATCTAATAGTTGCCGATGGATTGACAGATGAAAAATAATATGGATCAAACTTCAACAGTTACAATTAGCAATACATCTTATCAAGCCCTCGCAGAAATCTCTGCAAGCTTAGGACAACCAATCCAAACAATCCTTGAACAAGCGATCGAACAATACCGAAGACAACAGTTTTTAACAGCCGCCAACCAAGCTTATCTTGCCTTACGCGATCGCCCAGAAGCTTGGCAAGAAGAACTTGAAGAGCGGGAAGCTTGGGATATCACTTTAGAGGATGGTTTAGAATGACATCCGCAAAACCATCACGGGGTGATATATGGCTGATTGACTTGAACCCAACACGAGGAAGAGAGCAAGCTGGCAAGCGTCCCTGTCTAGTGACATCTGTAGATTTATTCAATCAGGGTGCTTCGGGATTAGTCGTTGTACTACCAGTCACATCGAAAGATAAAGGAATTCCCTGGCACGTCGAATTTAACCCCCCAGAAGGAGGACTTAGACAGCGAAGTTTCATTAAATGTGAAGATGTGCGATCGATCAGTATAGACAGATTTTTTGAACGGTGGGGTACAGTTTCTCCAGCAACATTAATTATGGTAGAAGAAAGACTGCGTATTCTTTTGAATTTATAGCTAAAAAATAACTATTTCAGCTTATTTATTACATCTTAGCAAAACTCAGTTTATTTATACCGCCAAATACAATTTTCTTAGTCCGCGAAGGCGGACATTGTTTGTGTAGACGCGGTTTCAACCGCCGGATATTCGCCCAACATTCGCCCTATTTCTTACAAAACTTGCCGGGGCGCGATCGGAATTTCAATAATAAACTCCGTGCCCTCTCCAGGTGCAGAAACACAAGTCAAACTCCCACCGTGAGAACTAACAACGATCGAGTGCGAAATAGATAGCC
>JAUBOH010000800.1:0-1369 GCA_036700145.1 Microcoleus occultus BM001215366 | reverse complement strand
TCTTTCGGAAAAAACCCGGTTTCTGGCCACCCGTGCGTAAGTCCTGTAGAACTTTTTTCATTATATCTTAGGCATGGGTAGATCAAAGAAAAAGGTGGCTATCAGCCACCTTTTTTGTTGTTTCCATTCAATTAGTTTCCCCAGCGAGTGGGGAGATACAAAACAAGAGCGTGACTCTCAGGCGCGCACAGTTTCCATTCAATTAGTTTCCCCAGCGAGTGGGGAGTATCTCAATGTTGTTACTTTATTGACGTAGCTTACGATCCAGAGTTTCCATTCAATTAGTTTCCCCAGCGAGTGGGGAGTTTGTGAATTTTTCGTTAATGGGATTTGCCACAACGTTTCCATTCAATTAGTTTCCCCAGCGAGTGGGGAGAAACTGCACCCGACACTGGAACACGCATTGAATTTCCTGTTTCCATTCAATTAGTTTCCCCAGCGAGTGGGGAGTATAGTTTAAAACTATGCCAATCATTATCACAGACTCAGACAAGTTTCCATTCAATTAGTTTCGCCAGCGAGTGGGGACTCTGTATTAGAATGTCCTGAATTTTACGCGCATCTGAGAAATGTTTCCATTCAATTAGTTTCCCCAGCGAGTGGGGACTCGGGTAATCCGGTAGATATTAGTGATGTAAACAGCTTAAGTTTCCATTCAATTAGTTTCCCCAGCGAGTGGGGACTTCCCCCTTCTACGACTCCTTTGCTGTTTATGTAGATAACGTTTCCATTCAATTAGTTTCCCCAGCGAGTGGGGACTCGAAGTAATGCGTTGGGTTCGATCTTGACTAAAAACTGAGTTTCCATTCAATTAGTTTCCCCAGCGAGTGGGGACGAGACAACGGTCGCGGGCGTTTACGACCAGAGAACAACGTTTCCATTCAATTAGTTTCCCCAGCGAGTGGGGACCCAACAACAAAGCAAAAATCCCTGCATTTTCAGTATTCGGTGCTAAGCCAAAAGACGCGGTATTGTTGCCAAACAGGTTTCCATTCAATTAGTTTCCCCAGCGAGTGGGGACTACTCTGCATTATTCAAAGCTAGACCTAATTGGGAGTCATTAGTTCACAAGTTTCCATTCAATTAGTTTCCCCAGCGAGTGGGGACAACGTTTATCTAGCCCAGACATACCTCAAAAAAGTGTTTCCATTCAATTAGTTTCCCCAGCGAGTGGGGACACCTCCATCTTACACCCAATACACCGCAAGGTGTCTAGAGGCCGTTTGCGAGGGTCAGATCTTTTTCATGGAAATCAAACCTGTGTTCGCTCACAAATAATCCTTAAAACCCTTGTCCAGCAATGCTGCGAGGCTGGCGACGCAAAAATGTCATTTCAGCTAATTTACCGCCAGCCTCGCAACCAACCAAA
>JAUBOH010000799.1:0-1380 GCA_036700145.1 Microcoleus occultus BM001215366 | reverse complement strand
AGCAGAACGCCCGAAGCTGAAACCGCATATTGGGCAAATGCGCGATCGGCTTTCTAGTGTCCTCAAACTCAACCCAGACCAAATCGGCATCAAAGCCACCACCAACGAAAAGCTAGGCCCCGTCGGCAGAGAAGAAGGCATCGCAGCTTACGCTGTAGTTTTGTTAGTGCTAAAATAGTTGTCAGATTATGACAATTTTCAGCTAATTTAGGATGGAAATCTATGCTTGCCGAAAACTTGGAAATCGAAATGCCGATCGACGTTGACATCATCGCTGTCGATAAGGACGATCGGGTAATCATGCTGATTGAAGTCAAAATTATTCAAGCTCAAGAAACAGCAGCAAAGCAGAGAATTGCTGACTACATGATATCTTGGATGAAAGCTGTGTTAGCGAAGATATCCGAGCAACGCACACTCATTCCCTATGCTATGTTTGTTGACACTGAACAAATTCTGATTTTCAAATGGGACGGAGAAAACTTATCTGAACCTGTTTGTTCCCTAAACACTGGTGAGATACTTCGTCATTATGAGCCTGAATTTGGCAAAAAATGGATATCTGAGCGTTACTTAGAGAGTCTAATCGAATCATGGCTGGAAGACTTAGCATATAACTGGAAATCGGAAATGCCAGCAGCATCAGAACAGATAGCAATCATTGGCTTATTACAAAGGCTGACTGGTGGAACAACAAAATCAGGAGTGCAACTTGGCAATTTTGTATATCGAGACAAACTTTTTGATGAGTATTGCCACAGGGCGTGACCCTCAAGCAAGTACGTTGCTGATGCAAACGCCAGCATCTGTACAGTTGACAATACCCAGTATTTGCTACATGGAATCTTTCTCTGCTTTAGAGGATGAAGTGAAGCGACACAACTATTTTAAACAGCAACTTAAAAATCAAATCAGTGAGGCTAACCGAGATTTGACATCACACCATGCCCGGTCTCTATTTTTCAACTTAGGTCAGTCTAAAATCAACCATGAAAACCGACTCGACGATATCAATTTGCGTCTGCGCGAATCTATTGAGCAGTTGTCTCAAAATGCTGAGATGATTGATTTAACAGCTAATATTATTCAAGAAAGTTTGAATGCAACCCTAATTGTTCAAGATCCAACAGATAATTTGATTTTACACTGTATCCTCAGTCATGCCCGATCGCACCCCACAGAAACTAAAGCATTTCTAAGCGGCAATGTTAAAGAGTTTCGCCAACTTCCCGAAGTTCAAGATGCTTTGCAACAGGCTGGAGTGACAAAGTATTTTTCGCGTACAGAAGACTTTCTCGGTTGGCTGCAATCTCAGTCGTAGTTGCACTGAAATGGTATAGTTAAAAAATTATGAAAATTTCTATGATGTTACATTCAAAG
>JAUBOH010000798.1:0-1387 GCA_036700145.1 Microcoleus occultus BM001215366 | reverse complement strand
TAACATATCAAGTTTTATTTCCCATTCCTGGAGTAATTTATTCGAGTGTTTAGCTAAATAATTGACATCACCCAAAGACTGATACAGCCTTCGTCATTCGGAAGCAGAAGGCACTTATGCACAAGACAATGAAAGCAAGAGTTTCAACAACTAAGAACGCCGTCAGCGTCAGAGCAGTTGCTAGACTTGCAGATAAATTAAGTCGTACAGAGCAAAAAATTGGGGACGTTAGTTGTGGAGCCAATCCAAATCTAAAATCTCAAATCGATCGGCTCAGAAGCAGCCGCGCCCTCGCCGATCGGCTCCGGCTGCGATTGGGTGCTGTAAAATCGCTGGCTAATCCCTAAAATTACTTGTTTCATTACCCAATACAAAACAGCAATTACTACAAAAGTTGCAGCCATTACTACAACCGGACGCTTACCAATCAAATCGTTCATTACGGTGTTAACCAGCGCATCGGGATTAGTCAGGATATCCCAAGTGTTGAAGCGGATAAATCGCCCTAAATAAATGCCGATCGCCGAAAGTCCGTGAATAATTATCTCCGTTGCCAGGATAAATCTACCCCAACCCTGTTGTTTCAAATAGTAACCCAAATTCATCACCGACAGCACGTAAGCTCCAAACCCCGCCAGCATAAACAGCAAATATTGCGGGATCAAAGCCAGAGTCACAGTCCACACCGTGTGTCCTTCCTGAATTTGGCGGATCAGGTGAATGATATCAGTTAAAACGTAGGGCGCATTCGGCAAAAATCCGATAAACCAGAAAAAACCGCCCCACCAGCGGAGGGAGCGAACTCCGCGCTGGCGCAGTACCCAGATGTCTAAAGCCATCAGTGCGAGTGTAATGGCGATCGCCCCCAAAACATAAGTTTTGCCCACATCTTGCACGATGTGCTTCAGATAGCCCAAAACATGGCGCGTACTAGGCAAAAAAGTAGCGCCCAGGAGAATGCCCGTACCCCACAGCAGCCAGCGCGATCGGGGTTTGCGGAACAGCCAAAAACTCAAGGCTAGCGGTACTAAACCTAAAAACAAATTCCAAGACATCCAGCGGACATTGTGTCCCATTGCTCCCAGCGCTTCCAGGATTAATCCCATCATGTCAATTTTTATACAATAAAAGGTTGATGCAGCACCGCTTCCTTAGCAGCTTGCATCTATCTTAGTCGCTAATTAGTAGGGTGCGTCACCTCATAGCGGCTCGCGGCGCCGGGCCAGAAAATCAGGCTATGAGGTGATATCAAATCCGTTTGCATCAGAATGATATAAGCGGAGAAGACGGAGGAGACCGCGAGTGCCTTTGTCCCTACAATTGATTGCGGTAGGGACACGGCACTGCCGTCTCCTCTATATTATTCCGGCACAGCCGGAATTGATAT
>JAUBOH010000797.1:0-1390 GCA_036700145.1 Microcoleus occultus BM001215366 | reverse complement strand
TCCGCAAAGGACTTGAAAGTTTCGATCGAGGTGAAGGAATCCCAGCCGATCGAGCTATGACAGCCCTACAGCAGCAGTTCAATATTCCTCAGAGTCTATGAGTTATCAAGTCCTAATTCAACCACCCGCTTTTGGTGAAATTGAAACCGCCTACCGTTGGATGTAGGTACTGAACCGCCAGAGTAATCGCATTAAATAGTCAATAAAGGGCGATCGCCCCTCACACCAAATACCAAACAATGCGATGATTGTACGGAGTGCGATCGCCCCATCACGCATAAAGAGCGATCGATGTCTGCAACCAAAAGCATCAACGTTAGTTCTAACTCACTGCAAATTCTGTGAACTGACGCATATAAGGTGGATGAAACCCCACCACAATGTCCGACTTCGGCACACCTATATTAACCAACTCTTGCCCTAAATCGATTTCTGTTCCATTCTGCTGAATCCAGATTTTTCCATCCTTAATATCGAGATGTATCGGACAACCGTAAACTCGCTGTTTGTTATCCCAACCCACTCGAACAACTTGATAATGATTGTGTTCTGTGTCAAAAACAACTTGCATTTCCACTTCTCCATAAGAAGGCTTGTATGCAGCATATTTCGTGAGAACTTGTTTGATACAATCCCGATATTTTTCTACTTTTTCCATAAAGCTATCACCTCTTCTTCTACGTCATAGACCAATAATTTAAACTGGTAATCTTCGACAACAGCGGTGGTAAATTCACGCTTGAAGAAATCGTTATACGCCGTCAAAGGAATTGCCAAAAATAGCTGACGTTGGGGGTCTTTGAACTTGAGTGCTGTACGGTAGTTGATAAATTGTCCAACCGCTAAATGAAAGTCTGTTATGGCTGAAGTATTCAAAAAAGTCTTGATTTCTACAGCTATTTTCTCGCCCTGGCGTTCGGCTGCGAGCAGACGTTCCGCCCCCAGATCGATTAACATATCAACTCCACCCACACTGATGGAAAGTGGGTCATCTGTAATCTGCCAACCCTCCTTTTGTAAGGCAATCTTCACAACATCATGAAATTTATCCTTTGCTGACATAAAGCCCTGATGACAAACAACTATAATTATACTGCCATTAATTGAGATGTGTGAGTGCAATTCAGGTTGTTGACTCACCAAATCAAGCCTCGTGTCCGATCGCACTCTCGTAAGGTTTGTTCAAGGGAGTGCGATCGCCCCTGACACCAAATACCAAACAGTACAATGATTGTACGAATTGCGATCGCCCCTCGCACCAAATACCAAACACTGTGATGATTCTACGGAGTGCGATCGCCCCATCACGCATCAAGAGCGATCGACACTTGTTACAATCAAAGTATCAATCCTCCACCAGATGCCGTGATGACTATCAAAGAACTCCTCA
>JAUBOH010000796.1:0-1405 GCA_036700145.1 Microcoleus occultus BM001215366 | reverse complement strand
TATCAATTTTGACGAATTGATAGGTTTTGAGTCAGAACTTAACAGAAGTTATTAATAGGTAGAAGCAATACATCAGTTGTATGTAAAGTTTCGCGTAGATCGTGACAGCAGTCAAGTCAGTCTATTTGAGATTTGAGATTTTAGAGTCAGGAAGAAGTCCGAGGGGATGAACTCTTCTAGGGCGCCAAGAGCGCTGAGGGAAGAGCGCAGGAGGTAAAAGGCAAAAGTATAAATTCCCCATCTTCCCCTCTAATTCCCTCTGGGGTCTAAAGCGTCTCGCAGGCCGTCGCCCAAAAGGTTGAAACCCAGAACAGTCAAGGTAATCAGCAAACCGGGAAACAAAATAGTCCAAGGAGACGAAAGAGCGTATCCGCCTTTAAAAGCGTCCGAAAGCATCGTCCCCAACTCCGGGGCGGGCGGCTGCGCTCCCAAACCCAAAAAACCCAAACCGGCAGCTTCTAGCGTCGCCGTACCGGTGGAAAGAGTCGCCTGTACAACTAGCGGTGCGAGACTTCCCGGCAAAATGTGGCGAAAAATAATCCGCAAGTCGCTGGCGCCCAAGGCTTTGACAGCTAACACAAATTCTTGTTCTCGCAGAGACAGCACCATACTGCGAGTTAAGCGGATGTAAATCGGAATTTGCACGGCGCTGACGGCGATAATTACGCTTTGCAGGCTCGGCCCGGTGACGGTAACAACGGCGATCGCCAGTAAAATCGAAGGAAACGCTAGTAAAATATCCGCCAGAGTGCCGATCGCCACCTCGGCCCACCCCCGAAAATAACCGGCCACCAGCCCCAAAAGCGCTCCCACAAATAAACCCGCACTCACTGAAACGACGCTCACCACCAAAGATATCCCCAATCCGTGCCACACCCGCACCAACAAATCTCGCCCCAAACCGTCGGTGCCGAACCAATGTTTGGCGCTAGGAGCCACTAATCGCGACAAATAATCTCGATCGACCGCAGCATCGTAAGGGGAAAGTACGGGGGCTAACAGTGCCGAGATCGTCAGCGCTACAGTCAAAATTAAGCCGATTTTCCCCGAAGTCGATCGCCAAAATCGCTGCCAAGCTGGCTGTGGAAATATTAAGTTTTTATGCAATTTTTGATTTTCCATCTTTTGCTGTCACAAAAAAACTAACAGTTTTGCACGGCGGCAGTTTTTATGCGAATGGCGGATGCCGAATCACCGATCCCTTCGTTAAAGACCCTTTAAGATATAGAGAACAAGATAAATTTAAAAGCGCAATGACATCAACCCTGCTCAAATCCTCCTCCCGAGTGCCCCTCAACGCCCCAACAGTCCGCCATTTCCCCAACGGCCTGACAGTGATCGCCGAACACCTGCCGGTCGATGCGGTTAACCTCAGCGTGTGGCTCAATTTAGGCTCAGCCGTCGA
>JAUBOH010000795.1:0-1406 GCA_036700145.1 Microcoleus occultus BM001215366 | reverse complement strand
CGACTCCTCAAATTGTCCAATCTTCAAACCTCAAACCCGGTACTCGCTCAAAATCCCGCCGATTCCGCGTCACCAGAATCGCATTTTTTGACATCACAACAGCAGCAATTCGTAAATCTTTTGTGCCGATGCGAATCTTTTGACGCACCAAATCTGTATAGCAATTCCAAGCATCCTGATCAAAATCAAGTACGTTGACAGTTCCAAAATATTTTAATGTGGTCATTAACCTATCATAAGCTAATAAGATTTCATCCCGTGAAGAACCTTGCCTGATAACATGAAGGCGTCCGCCAAATTGTTCTTCGACTGTAACGATAGTAACAGCAATCTCTTCTGGATTGATTGCTTCTAGGCGCTGACTAACAAGTGGATTCCCTCTTTGAAGCAGCGAAACATGATCGGTATCTAATACCCACAAACTCACTTTACCTCAGCCTCCGCATCGAGTTTACGGTAATATTCTTCCATTTTTGCATCTAGTTGGCGGCGATCCTCTTCTATAAATGCCACCATTTGCTCGAATTGCGGATCGTCTTTGAACATTCCAGCAAATTTCATCCAAGGATGTTCCGGTTTGGGCGGTTGAATTGCCAAAGAAATGAGTTCGGCTTTTTCTAGCCGATCGCCCAAAATTCTGCTAATATTGGTAATAACTTCTTCGCGGCTATTACCCTCAGCTTTACATCCTTCCCAACCCAAAACCATCCCTTCATATTTTCCCTCTATTTTCTGCTCAATCAAGACTGTCAAGGCTGGACTATTGGGTTTTTGGTGTTGGATTTCCAGCGAAATGAGTTCAGCTTTTTCTAAACGATTTGTGACTAACTGGCTGAGATTTGCGAGCGCCTCATCGCGAGTATTACCATCTGCATGACATTCTGGTAAACCCAATACAATCGCTTGATATTTTCCGTCTGTTTTCTGTTCAATGACGGCTGTCAAGGAAAAGTCAGTTAATTTTCCCGACGGCTTTAGTAATATTTGGGTAGTCATAATAGTAAATTAAATGAACAATTACAGCACTTTTGCTGGTATGTGATGTACATGGTTCTTGTAGGGACACGGCAGTGCCGTGTCCCTACGGGGATATTGATAGTACCTATAAACCTGCAATCTGCTGTATATTGTTAATTATAACCGATATTAATCTCTAGTCTGCGGAGGCAGACTTTGTTTGTATAGCCGCGGTTTCAACCGCCGGGTGACTTTGTTTATGTGCGGGTAAACTCGACGGTTTCAACCGCCGGGTGATTCCAAACAATTTGTGAAAGGACGATCGCCCTTAAAGCCGATCGCCCCTACCCAAATCTACGAATCGCGATCGAGCTTAAGCACAGCCATAAAGGCTTCCTGCGGCACATCCACAGTACCCACAGACTTCATCCGCTTCTTACCCTTCGCCT
>JAUBOH010000794.1:0-1411 GCA_036700145.1 Microcoleus occultus BM001215366 | reverse complement strand
AATCGGCACAAGGCGTACTACTGGTTGATGATTCTTTGGTTCACAAACCTCACAGCCAGGAAACGGGATTAGTAAGTACTTATTTCGACCACACTAGCAACGAGTATGTCAAAGCCATCAACTTTTTGACGTTGCTTTACCGCGTCGAAGACATCTTGATGCCGGTAGGATTACATCTGGTAATCAAGTACTTGCAATGTCAGCTTAAGGATAAAAAAGAGGTTTGGAAAGCCCCCCAAACCAAGAATGAAGCCTTTCGGGAGTTGCTCTGCCAGGCTCACCAAAATGCTATTCCCTTTCAGTACGTACTGGCTGACAGTTGGTACACCAACGCCGAGAATATCAATGCCGTCTTAGCCATCAAAAAGCACTGGTTAGGGGCCTTCAAGACCAATCTGGAAGTAGCCCTCTCCAAACAGGACCGCGCTAATGGCCGATTCGTGTCGATCAGTATGGTTACGCTGGCAGTAGGCGTCCCACGTGAAGTTTACATCCGGTCGGTAGCAGTACCTGTGCTGGTCTGTAAAGACATCCTGCCAAACAAGGATGGCTCCGTGGGCGAACTACTGCTGTTAACGACTGACACCACGATGAGCTATCAACAAATCCTGACAACCTATCAAAAACGGTGGGGGATTGAGGACTATCATAAGTCGTTGAAAAACAACGCTTCGCTACAAAATTCACCCGCTCGCAACATTACCAGCCAGAGTACTCATTTACTGGCTTCGGTCTGTGCTTTTGTCAAGTTAGAGGGCTTAAAGATTGCCGAATCAATGAATCAGTTCGCCTTAAAAGGCCGACTGTATATCAAAGCCATACAGGCCGCTTTGGCTGAACTGAGACTACTTCAGCAGAAGAATCTTTTGTCAACCATAGACCTTGCGTAACTTCAGATACTAAGTACTTACGCACAATTAAACGCTACTGCTACAGCGTAACCTGTTTCTTGATAAGTGCTTACTTGTTATCCGCTATGATCGCATATGTACACCACTAAGTGGATATTCTATATATATGATAAATTTATAATATATAGAGAACAATGTCTAACTCTGCTCATTTTATTACTTACATAATTGTATATTTAAGTAAGTAAATATACAATTATTCTTTCCATTTATTTTTAAACTCTGGATGATCAACCAGTAATTTAATTAACTCCAGCAATTGCTTGGTCATAATATCAACCTGTGACAGGCCATACAGCCCGGCGATTTGCTCTAAGCGAGCAAAATCGAGCTGAGTGTGGCCATTTTCAAGCCGACTATATGTAGTTTGCGTAATTCCCAGCCTGTCGGCTACTTCTTTCTGTGAGTATCCGCAAAACTCACGTATCTTCTTGATGCGGGTCAACATATCTCGCATGCGGGTAGGGGTGAAATAAGGTGGGTAATACATCAACAGACCT
>JAUBOH010000793.1:0-1411 GCA_036700145.1 Microcoleus occultus BM001215366 | reverse complement strand
GTTCGGTTGTTTGTCGCTCCACAGGCACTTCCCGTGTAACTCACGGTGTAATGCTTCAAATTGATTGCCGCATTCAAATCGCGATCTATCTGCAAGCCGCACGACTCGCAGTGATAGGTGCGCTCCGACAGCTTCAGCACCGACTTCTTACAACCGCAACCCGAACAAGTCTTGCTGCTGGCAAAGAAACGGTCGGCTACTACCAACTCCGAACCGTACCAGTCGGCTTTGTAAGTGAGTTGCCGTCTGAACTCAAAAAAACCGCCGTCCAGAAGGGCCGAAGCCAGTTTATGGTTCTTGCTCATGCCCCGCACATTCAGATCCTCAATCACAATCCGGCTGTGGTTTTTAGCCAGATGGGTGGTGAGTTTGTGCAGGGCATCGGCCCGAATATTGGCAATCCGGGCGTGAAGGCGGGCTACTTTGGCCTGTGCTTTTGCGTAGTTTTTGCTCTGTCTTTTTACGCCTTTGCGATACTTCTTACTGACTTTTCGCTGGGCCAGTTTGAGTTTTCGTTTATGACGTTTGTAGGGCTTAACAGATTGAAAAACAGTATTATCCGAGAGCGTTGCCAGCGTCTTAATACCCAAATCAACGCCTACAGTGGACGCTGCGACTATATCCGATTGTTTTTCGGTTTTAACCGGCTCAAAGGCTACTCTAAAAGAGATGTACCAATGATCGGCAGTGCGGGTAATGCTAACGTTTTTGATTGGGCAATCAGGCAACAACTCGGCGCACCGCACCCATCCCAGATGCGGCAGTTTAATTGCTTTTCCATCAGTGCGAATGCTGCCTTCCAGATAAAACCCGTCGCGCTGACCTTTCTTTTTAAACTGCGGCAAGCCTTCCAGAACGGTCACTACCGCGCCCATTTTATGAAGAGTTTTACGCTTTTTGTAGCCCGAGGGTTTCTGAATACGGTGGAAGTTGGTATATGCCGTTTGGAGGTTGCGAAGGGCCTGCTGAGGGGCGCATTTAGAGACTTGGTAGTAAAACGGATTAGCTGTTTTCACTTCGGCCACCAGCCGTTTGTGGAGGTCAATAGCGGAGGGAATCTTCTCTTTATTGTCAAACGCCTGCTGACACTCGGCCACGCCCCAATTGTAGGCATGACGGGCCACGCCCGCGTGTTGGCGGCACAAGGTTGTCTGCTTATTAGTAAGGTCAAGGCGAATTTTGAGCGATTTCACAGCGTGAAAATAGGCATTTTTGGCTTAATAGTCAAGCCTTTGACTTTGTTTTCTGATCTAAATATTGAACATAGCAGGCCAAAATTGGCCAAAATGTTCATAATTATACAATAATGTGTAACAATACGAACTCAGTTACCAACCCCGTTCGTTGTCAATCCTTTGTAGCTTATCATTTTCGCGTAGTTGGTGGCCACCACCGCCGAATAATCGGCCAG
>JAUBOH010000792.1:0-1413 GCA_036700145.1 Microcoleus occultus BM001215366 | reverse complement strand
AGTCTCTTCAGACAGAAGTGCTTCATTATATTGAGTTTTTGATCGAAAAGCAGGCGAAAAACTCAACTCAAGAAAAGCCGACACAGAAGCGTCGAGTTGCCGGAACAATGAAAGGAATGTTTGTTCTACCGCTACCTGATGACTTTGATGAGCCGCTTGAGGATATGAAGGAATACATGGAATGAATAGATTACTATTAGATACTCATGCTTTGATCTGGTTTGTATCCAATGATCCAAATCTGCCAGTGTCAACTAGAGACAAGATTGAATCTGCCGACGATGTTTTCTTGAGCATTGCAAGTCTTTGGGAGATGGCAATTAAACTCAATATTGGAAAACTCCCCTTACAGGGCAATTTTGAAGACATTGAACCTCAACTCATTGCTGCGGGTATAACGATTCTTCCTCTGACATTTGCCGATACTGTTCAATTCCGTTATTTACCCCTGCATCATCGAGATCCTTTCGATCGCATTCTGGTGGCACAGGCGATTAATCATTCCCTGGTTTTGGTTAGTCGCGATGTGGCTTTTGATGCCTATGACCTTCAGCGGTTATGGTCATAGCTGCGGCAAGTATCCTCTTGACGAAGTTGGGTGTGAGTGCTTTAATGGGATGGATGACCTTACTTTGGATAAAGTTACAATGTCATTCGCTGAGGAGATGCGCCGCAAGAGTTTGGAAGCCCAAAGCAATGCTGCCGAAAAAGCGCGAGCAGAAGCCGAAAAAGCGCGAGCAAAAGAGGAAGCAAAAGAGGCAAAAGCGCTTGCATTAGAACAGTTAAAACGCAACAACTGCATCCCCGATCTGAAGAAGCAGATTCAGGAGGCAGCAAGCAGCGGAAGGCGAGAAGAGGCTATTAAATCTTTCGCCTTGGCTCATAGTGATCTCGGAGGAAGGTTAATTCAAAATTTGGAATCGAACTCATTCTGGGAAATATACTCATCACGCTTTGATGAATACGATAGGATGCGTATAGCGTTTATCAAATCAGAACCTGGTCTAAGCCTAACATGGGGGGTGGAATCACACTGCATAAGCTGGAGTTATGATGATGGTGGTGAATACAAGAAGTATGTAGTTTTGAAAGTTGTGTGGTAATATACCCGAAAGGTACAACATAAAAATATTACGATCGCCAAATTGCAGCAACTTCCAGAATCATTCTTGCCATAAGTCAGCGACTTCATCGACTTTGTGATGCACAAGCACCAAAATAGAATAGCCCATGCCAAACTCCGAGACGATATTGCTAAAGCTTGGGCAAAATGGTTCTAGTCCCCCGCAATTCTAGCTTATTTGAAAACAGTCATTCAAACATTACATAACCATCATGCAAACCAAAACGATCGCAATCCTCGTTTATGGAAGCGATGTAGCCATCCAAGTCTTCGGGGTGGACGCGGGAAAT
>JAUBOH010000791.1:0-1420 GCA_036700145.1 Microcoleus occultus BM001215366 | reverse complement strand
CGTTTATTGTCAACGATCCGGGGGAAGGTTCCCAGGCAAAAAGACGATCGCAAGCTGTGATAATCGACCACCTGACGCCGCCGATGACTCGCGCCGAACTTTACGGGCCTTTGCAGCAGTTAGAGGCATTAATCGACGAATATTGTGAGGCGCAAAGCTTAGATCCGTCCAGATTACCGATGATTCGCGATCGCATTGTCGCCCTCACCAACAAGGAAAACTTAGACAAAGACTTAGGAATCCAACTAAATAAATCCGAATTTACTGAATTTATCACCCGTACAGACGGCTATCTTTGCGAACTCAAAGAATCCCAAATTCGCGACGGATTGCACATTTTTGGACAGTGCCCCGAAGGTAGGCAGTTGAGAGACTTGATAATTGCGATCGCCCGCCATCCTAGCACAAATCGCACCGGCTTAACCCGCGCCCTAGCAGAAGACTCAGGCTACGACTTCGACCCCTTAACTACCGCAGGCGATTTAACCGCAGAACTTGAAGATAAAGCCGCAGAATTAGTAGATAACTTAATTGAAAATATCTGTGTTAATCCGCGTTCATCTGCGGTTAAAAATATCAAAATAGGACAAGCAACACAACCGGAAATAGACTGGATAGAAAACAGTCTTTTACCTTCACTCCTCCAAACAAACCAAGAAATTACCAACCTGTTGCGCGGCTTAGATGGGCGACACATTCCCAGCGGCGCATCCGGCGCACCAACTCGTGGGAGACCCGATGTATTGCCGACCGGCCGCAATTTTTACTCCGTAGATATCCGCGCCATTCCCACAGAAACCGCCTGGAGAGTTGGCAGAATTGCGGCAGAAACTTTAATCGAGAGATACACTCAAGAAAATGGCGAATATCCGAAAACTTTGGGCTTGTCAGTGTGGGGAACATCCACGATGCGAACGGGGGGAGATGACATCGCAGAAGCGCTTGCATTGATCGGAGTTCAACCAATTTGGGATGGGCCTTCGCGCCGGGTTGTAGATTTTGAAATCTTGCCAGTTTCTGTTTTGGGACGGCCCAGAGTCGATGTTACTTTGCGGATTTCGGGCTTTTTTCGGGATGCTTTTTTTAATTTAATTGATTTGTTTGATTCGGCGGTAAAAGCTGTGGCAGATTTAGATGAACCTGCAGAAAGCAATCCTTTAGCGGCACAAGTTAAACAGGAAATTCAGGATTGGGAATCGACTGGTTTGAGTCGGTTCGAGGCGGAAGTTCGATCGCACTTTCGCGTCTTTGGTTCCAAACCGGGTGCTTACGGCGCGGGACTTCAAGGCATAATTGAAGCTCAAAACTGGACAGATGATGCAGATTTAGCAAAAGCTTACATTAATTGGAGCAGTTACGCCTATACAAGTACCCCCCCAACCCCCTCTTATCAAGGGGAGGCTAATTCCAACTCTTCTGC
>JAUBOH010000790.1:0-1431 GCA_036700145.1 Microcoleus occultus BM001215366 | reverse complement strand
TCCCGCTTCATCCCAACGGAAAGGAGGAGAGGTTGCTTGGAATTTTGCTGGGGCGCTCATTAGGGACATATTCTACCTGACTTGAACTGTATCAAAACATTGTAGCAAGAAGCCTAATGGTTTGTCTGGAGGTAATGAAAGCCAACCATTAAAACCCGTATCTACGATCGACTTCTTACGGATAGGGCAATAGATTTAAATTTTGAATGAATCGATAATCTCGTTGGTTCTTAGTGATAAAAGGGTAATCCCATACTATTGCTGTAGCTGCGATCAAGCCATCGGCAATTAGTAAGCCGTGACTTAGCCGATACAACCGTAACAATCCAACCGCCTTATCTGAGATAGACTGGTCAATTCTAATCACGTCAAACTGCTGGATAAATTTTTCTAGAGTCTGTAACTCTACCTTGTTAGCGCAGCCAACAATTAGCTCCATTTGTGTGATTATGCTAATTGCTAATCGAGAACTTGATTTTAGTCCTTGCAAACAATTAACTGCATCAGGAATACCACGACCAACATCAATGATTATGTCGGTATCTATGATAGTTGAACTAGCCATGTGCTTTTTACCACTCGTTTTCTCGGAGATTACGTACCCAGCTAGTGCTACCTAAGTCTTGACGATCTCGCCACATTCCAATAAATGGATCGTTCATTAAATCAACATTTACTGACGAAGAGACAGGTTCATCATATATGTACTTTTGTTTTAAAAAGGCGATCAAACTTACCACTTGACTCTGTGCTTCAGCCGGCAGAGATAAAAATTCACCTAAAAACTCTTGATTTGTCATGGCTATACCTTTTAAACAGAACAAGATATCTTTGATTAAGTCTATCAACATTTTGAGATTTTGGGAACTACTCCTTTCCCGTCATGGGGCCAAAAGCAGAAATTTTCTGTCTAATATCCCAATTTTGGGTAGTTAGGCAGAAACTTTCTCCGTTTCCATGACTATTCCTCTCCCTCTTCTTTCCCTTCCTCTGCGCCCTCTGCGGTTCCTTCACTCTTTCCCGCATTAACCTCAATCTTTTTCTGCTGGCGTTCCGACGCAGCCTTTTGCAGCATTTTTAATTTTTCCGGGTCAATATCCGATCGCCAAAACAAGCGATGACCCTTAATTCTGACACAATTTTCCTCCAAACAGTTCAGTAATTCCCGCTCCTTAAATCCACCCCACTTATCAAAAATTCCCAATTTTTCCTCTTGGCGACTCAGCTTCGCAAACTTCTGGTAATGCGGATAACTCACAGAAACAAAAGCTTCTTTTCTAACTAAAATTGGCGGATTATGCAAATGAGAATAGTCTTGATATCCCACAGAAAGACCGCGCAAATTTATGTGCATGGAAGTGTGGAGAACTGGATGTGGATTAGTATCAAAATCGGGATAAAATAAATAGGAAATTTTCGGCTGATTAGCAT
>JAUBOH010000789.1:0-1434 GCA_036700145.1 Microcoleus occultus BM001215366 | reverse complement strand
CAAAAGAAAGATGCTCGAGTCGTAGGGACACGGCTTTGCCGTGTCCCTACTGGGATATATCCATCCGCTACATCCGCTACAAAATCCGCTGCCGAACTTTCTGATTCCCTCTTCCACATTGTCAAACAATAGAAACAAAAAGTAATCGCAGCAGTTAGGGGAAAGTCGAGTAAAAATTGCAAGCGGAAGCGATAAAGTCCCGGCAACAAAACGCAAATAGCAGCCGCCCACAAACCCACTTGCCGATTAAATAATTGGACGCCCAGACTGTAGACTGAGGCGAGCAGAATTGCACTAAATAATAAATGAACGAGGGTTGCCCGATCGACCCCAGTACCGAAAATACGCAAAAACGGCACCGTTAAGATGTACACCAATGGTGGAATTTTTGTCGAAAGCAGCCAGAAATTCGTCCACCACTCCCCGGAAAACCACTGAGGCTGCTGCAACGCCTGCAAGTAATTCAGCGTACTCGTGAGGTATTCTGCCTGATCCCAGGCGGGGATGGAACGATCGAAGGCAAACCAGAGGCGATCGCTAATTGCCCCCAACAGCCAAATTATGCCCAAGACAAACAGACTCTTGTCCGCGCTGCGATTTTGCTGTGTCATTGCGATTTTTCAATTTTAGGCGTGCAGCTTTTAGATTACAGGCGGGCGGTTCCGGGCGCTCTAAAAATTATTTTAGAAAAGTGCTTGCTAAAATCCCTATATGTCTGCTAAGGTTGTTAAGCGTAAAAAAACAAGCCGAGATAGCTCAGTTGGTAGAGCAGTGGACTGAAAATCCACGTGTCCGGAGTTCAAATCTCCGTCTTGGCATCGCAAAGCCCTCACAAAGTTGAGGGCTTTTTATTTGGGAAACTGGAACTATCAGGATTTGGCGGATGTACAGGAACCCCGAACGCTCATTCTTCATCGGGAAACATTGCTTCCAAGTCTTGGAAACCGCTCACAACCCGCAAAATTACGATCCCATTCTCAACTACCCGATAAAAGATAATATAGCCATCTAGCGGTACTCCCCGGAGTCCAGACTTAATGCGATCGTAATTGCGCCCCATATTCGGAAATTTGACTAAGTTGTCACACTTTTTGACAAACTCCCGAAGCAGTCGCTCTCCAGCCTCAATATTGCGCGCCACAAAATAATCACCAATGGCATCCAAGTCTCGGGTTGCAGTTGGAGAGATATAGCATCGGCTCATCCCTGAACCTCTCGCGCCTTGCGAAACTTTTCTTGCAATTGCTCGATCGCACTCTCCAATGGAATTCCCTCACCCCGCGACAGTTCCGCCTCCGCTTCCTCCACGCCCGATCGTACCTCTTCCACCCACTCCCAATAATGCTTCCGCGTTTGCGTCAAAGTCAGGAGGGCTTTGGTAATCACCTCTTCCGGCGAGCTAAACTGCCCCAGTGCCAATTGCGCCTCGATCAA
>JAUBOH010000788.1:0-1436 GCA_036700145.1 Microcoleus occultus BM001215366 | reverse complement strand
AAGGCGACCAAATTGGCACACAGCACAATATCCACCCAAAAAATTGATACAACAAAGATAAGCGCGATCGCAGGAGGCTCTATAGCATGATTCAAAACCCAGCATATCAGAAGATGGTGCTAGACACCTTTTGCACCGCCCTAGAGGATGCCAGCCCCGCTGTCAGGGCAAAAGCAGCAGAAGCATTGGGAAAAATAGGAGATGTTTCGATCGCCCCCATCCTACTCAAAACTCTCAAAGACACCGCCCCTGAAGTCCGCCGCAGCGCCATCCAAGCCCTCGGACAACTGAAGGATCAAGCCTCCATTCCTCACCTGCTAGCAGCGGGGCAAGATTCAGATAATTTTGTGCGTCAAAGTGTGGCTGAAGCATTAGGCAATATCGGTTCCGAGGCCGCAATTCTGCCATTACTCAAACTCGTTGAAGATTCAGACTACGATGTGCGTAAAAGTGCGGCAGATGCGTTAGGCAAAATTAGTTCCGAGGCGGCGATTCCAGCCTTACTCAAATTGGTTGAAAATTCAGACTATGATGTGCGTAAAAGTGCAGCAGATGCCTTGGGCAAAATTGGTTCCGATGCCGCAATTCCAGCCTTACTCAAACTTCTTGAAGATCCAGATGCCGAAATTCGTCAAGCAAGTGCGATCGCCCTCGGAAAACTCGGTAACGAAGCCTTGATTCCAGTCTTAATCCGCTTGCTAGAAGACTCAAACGCGCACGTCAGGGAAAGCGCCGTCGATGCCTTGGGTAACGTTGCCCAATACCGGGTTGCTTAAAGACAACTGTGGCAATTACCCCAGAAAACCAACAGGCGATCGTCCAAATCCTTTGCAAACAGTTGCGAGATTCAGAAGAACCCATAATCCGTGCCAAAGCTGCCTTATCATTAGGAAAATTGGGCATCGAGTCAGCTATTCCAGAGCTTTACCATGCTGTCTCAACAGACCCCGATATTCAAGTGCGCCTGAGCGCAATTGATGCCCTTGTTCTCATCGCCAAACCCGAATTAATAACACTTATGACAGAACCATCTAAAAATCAAAACACTTTCCATATCAATCAAGTCGGCAGCATCAATAATGATGAAGTGAATATTCAGGGTGATATGGTAGGATTTCAATACAATTATGCCTTTTCAGACCCCAAACAAGCGGAAGCAGTCAGCGAATTTTCGCAACAACTTCAAAACATTCGCCAACAATATCCCGAAGCTTCAGAAGCAGAAATTCTTGACATCATCCAGCGTGCATTGGCAACTATATATCAGGATAATCCACAAGAATGGCGGGGCTGGGTAGACCTTTTGAGCCTAGTGTTTGCAGGCGGCGTAGAAGGCATCAAAATCGTGGCTCCTGCCTTGGGAATTCCGATCGCAATGGCGCAGCGACTCTATGAAATATACGATCGCAACCGCAACCAACTCCCCGGTAACTAAA
>JAUBOH010000787.1:0-1446 GCA_036700145.1 Microcoleus occultus BM001215366 | reverse complement strand
TCCCCCCTAACCCCCCTTAAGAAGGGGGGGACAAGAGCGGTCAAAGTCCCTCTTAACAAGGGGAGAAAAAAGTATTCAAAGTCCCCCTTCTTAAGGGGGATTTAGGGGGATCGAGACCTCGACTACAAGCGAGATTTATAATGGATTTCAGTCTTAAGTTGATACCAATAACCAAAATTGAATCCTAATCTAAAATCCAAAATCCAAAATCCAAAATAGAATCATGGATATTGTTGAAAGCGTCAAAATGGCTGTCACGACTTTAATGGCAAACAAGCTCCGCAGCAGCTTGACGATGTTAGGAATTATCATCGGGAATGCTTCGGTAATTTCGATGATTGGCATCGGCGAAGGTGCGAAAACATTCATCGCGGGACAAGTTAACTCTCTGGGGTCAAACTTGCTATTTATCATTCCCGGAAGTCCTGAAGCGCAAAGTCGCCCGGTGATTCCACCTCAGACATTGGTGTTGGAAGATGCAGAGGCGATCGCCTCTCAAGTTGCTTCTGTCGAAGAAGTTGCACCTACTCTCAATGATAGTCAACTCGTTACCTTCCGCAACAAAAACGTTTCATCTTCCATTGTCGGAACTACCCCAGAATTTCTGACTGTCAGAAGCTTTGATGTTGGCCAAGGTCGTTTTTTAAACAAATTAGATTTACAAAGAGAAGAAAATGTAGTAGCTTTAGGTTCAGAAGCAGCAGAACAATTGTTTGGCAATACACAGCCGATCGGTCAATATGTCCGCATCAAAAATTCTACTTTTCAAGTGATTGGAGTCATGCAGCCGAAAGGTTCTAGTTTTGGTGATAACCAAGATATGAATGTTTATTTGCCGCTGACAACAATGGCCAATCGGATCGTAGGTCGCTCGTCTCCCTATGGTACAAAGGTAACATTTATTTCGGTTTCCATCAAAGATGAAACTATGATGCAAGCTGCGCAGTTTCAAATAGAAAACTTGATCAGGTTGCGTCACAAAATTACTAAGGAGGATGATTTTACTGTCCGAAATCAGAAAGATTTAATGAAGACTTTGGGCACTATTACTGATGGTTTGACGTTGATGTTGGCTTTCGTGGCGGCAATCTCGCTGTTTGTCGGCGGCATCGGGATTATGAACATTATGCTGGTTTCTGTTACCGAACGGACTAAGGAAATTGGACTCAGAAAGGCGATCGGAGCTTCTCCCCAAGATATCTTGATTCAGTTTATGATTGAGTCTGTGATTTTGTCTGCAGCCGGCGGTGCGATCGGCACTGGATTCGGTATCGGCGGCGTGCTTTTGGTGGCTGCTTTGACTCCTTTGCAAGCTAGTGTTTCCCCAGTGGCGATCGCCCTTGCAGTCGGTGTTTCCGGCGGTATCGGCTTATTCTTCGGCGTCGTACCCGCAAAACAAGCTGCTAAACTAGACCCGATTGTGGCACTCAGAAGTGCTTAATTAGT
>JAUBOH010000786.1:0-1464 GCA_036700145.1 Microcoleus occultus BM001215366 | reverse complement strand
GCCTGCTTTTCGATCAAAAACTCAATATAATGAAGCACTTCTGTCTGAAGAGACTCAGGGAGTTCTGCTAATTTTTCTAAAATGACTGGCTGTATCATGGTTTCTGCTCGCGATCGCCCATCTACTCCATTAAAGCACCAAAACCCAATGTCAGCAACAGAATAGCCCATTATCTAGCCCGATCGCCCAAAATCGCACTAACACCACCATCATCATTCTGCAACTTGCCGAAAACTACCCGATCGACTATTGTTCCTAATAGCAGTCCCAAACGCACGGGGAGTCAGAAACCGGGTTTTTTCCGAGATACTTTGTTACAGCCCGATTCTCTGGCAAAAACCCGGTTTCTTGGGTTTTGATGCGTAATTCCTGTTGATATAACAACTGACAAAAACATGACAGCAATATTGCCACCTTGGATAGTTCTAGACTCCCTACTGCACAACTGGCTACTAGAAGATATCGGTAGGGGCGATCGCACAACATCGGCTTTATTCCCCGCAGCCAGCATCCAGGGTACTGCTAAATGGATTGTCAAAGAAGCTGGAGTCATCGCCGGATTGCCGATCGCCGATCGCACATTTAAACTTTTAGACAGCAGCCTCAGTTTCATCCCCCAAGTACCCGAAGGGAAACTGTGCGAAAAAGGAGAAGTAATCGCCGAGATTTCCGGCAATTTCGATGCGCTGCTAACCGGAGAAAGAGTAGCATTAAACTTGGCAATGCGTTTGAGCGGCATCGCTACTTTAACTCAGAAATATGTTGACAAAATTGCCGATTTGCCCGTGCAATTGGTGGATACGCGCAAGACAACGCCGGGGTTGAGATTGTTGGAAAAATACGCGACTCAAGTCGGGGGTGCTTGCAATCACCGGATGGGATTGGATGACGCGGTGATGATTAAAGACAATCACATTGCGGCGGCTGGAGGAATTGCAGAGGCGATCGCCCTTATTCGCAATTCTATCCCCTATCCGCTGACGATCGAAGTTGAAACGGAAACTCTGGCTGAGGTGGAGACAGCTTTGCAGCACAAGGCGGATATTATCATGTTAGATAATATGTCCTTTGATTTGATGCGGCAGGCTGTGGCAATAATTCGCGAAAAGGGCGATAGAGTGAAAATAGAAGCTTCTGGGAATGTTACTTTAGAAACTATTCGGAGTGTGGCGGAAACCGGAGTTGACTATATTTCTACAAGTGCTCCAATTACGCGATCGACTTGGCTGGATTTGAGCATGAAAATTAATAGTTAGTTATTAGTTAGTAGTTAGTGGTTATTGGTTATTGGTTATTTGTTGTTAGTTACCCACAGTCAGGATACGGCAGTGCTGTGTCCTGACAATTAATTGTGGTAGGGAAACGGCAGTACCCATAGGTGTCAACTTAACGTTGAACCCAGTCAGAGACTGCTGTTTGACTATTAAACCTAGATCCCCCCTAGCCCCCCTTAAGAAGGGGGGG
>JAUBOH010000785.1:0-1468 GCA_036700145.1 Microcoleus occultus BM001215366 | reverse complement strand
TAGCAATCCTAAATGATTCAGATAAATTTGTAGGGGTAGTGCCCCCGTGCCTACCCCTGTCTATCGGGCAACCACGGGGGGGAAGAGCCCCTACAAGAATTACACAAATGATTTAGGATCGCTGTATGAAGTTGAATAAAATTGAACTTGAGACTGTAGAATATCTGAGAAGGCCGGCTGCGATTCGCCAAAAGTGCGATCGGCTTTTTGATTTAGCCTCCGAAAATAAACTCCGCCACTTCCGCGTCGATTTATCGCAACTCGACAAAGCAGCAAACTATGTAATCGACACAACCCGCCAACAGTATCCCGATTTTAACATTCCCTTTCACAGCCGCTGGCGGCATTTTGAAGCCGGCAACCAGCCGCGAATCGCCGAATTGGATGCAGCTTTAGCAGAATTTGCACTCATAGAGCAAGCTAAGATCAAATTTGATTTAGCAATTGTCAGCGTTTTGCTCGATGCCGGTGCTGGTGCAGATTGGCAGTTTTGCGAAGCAGAAACCGGGCTGGTTCACTGCCGTTCTGAAGGATTAGCAGTAGCCACTTTTCGGATGTTTTGTCAAGGTGTTTTTTCCAGCAATCCCGATTTTCCTTGGCAAGCTGATTCTCTGGGACTTTCTCAATTAAAACTAGAAACTTTAGCTGCTGGATTTCAAGTAAGCCGAGACAATCCGCTAGTTGGTTTAACAGGCAGATTAGAATTGTTGCAGCGTTTGGGAAATGCGGTTTGCCAGCATCCATTATTATTTGGCAGCGAAAACCCGCGTCCCGGCAATTTGGCAAAATATTTGCTCGACAGTCGCGCTTCTGGAGTCAAAACTGTGAATGCTGCTGAAATATTGAGCGCTGTTTTGACAAGTTTTGGGGAAATTTGGCCGGGAAGATATGCAATTGGCGGTGTTAATTTAGGCGATGTTTGGCGGCATCCGGCATTACAAGGAGAAAGTCTGGGAGATGAATTTGTGCCGTTTCACAAACTCTCGCAGTGGTTGACTTATTCGCTGTTGGAACCGCTGCAAGAACTCGGTTTAGAAGTCTGCGGATTGGATGAGTTAACGGGATTGCCGGAGTACCGCAACGGCGGTTTGTGTTTGGATATCGGGCTGCTGCGGGCAAAGGATGCGGCTGTTTTTGAACAGAGTTACTTGCCTGGTTCGGAAGTTATAGTGGAATGGCGATCGCTAACTGTGATTCTTTTAGATAAAATTGCTGCAGCTATGCGAGAAAAGCTGCATTTGAGTGCGGCAGAATTGCCGCTGGTGAAGATTTTGCAAGGAGGAACTTGGGCGGCGGGGCGGAAAATTGCAGCCGAATTGAGGGCTGGTGGAGTGCCGCCAATTCAGATTGAAAGTGATGGGACTGTGTTTTGACTGAGTATCTGAGCTGGGAAAACAGATAATTAGGTTCGTAGTGAGGACTTTAGTCCTCAGAATTTGATGCGGACTAAAGTCCTCACTACGAACCT
>JAUBOH010000784.1:0-1469 GCA_036700145.1 Microcoleus occultus BM001215366 | reverse complement strand
GACCATGACCAGATGTTTTATTGCGAACAGTGGGGACACCAGCTTCAAGAACAGAGCGTAAGCCTGATAGATGGCTTTGAAGATACTCTGGGACAAGCTTGTTTTCAAGCACGAGTTTAATAAGGTCTTTAGCAGTAGGATTTTTGGGAGCATTAGGGTTCTTGGGGTAAGACCATTCACACTCCTCACAAATTATTTTCATAGCACTCTCAAAAGCCTTCAGTGCATCAACGATTGCCTCTTTGTGTTTCTTATTTCTATAATGTGCGTGAGCACTTCGGAATTCTTCCTCAGCTCCTTTAAAATGCTCACTAGAGAGTAAGCTAAGCGCGGGGACAACAACCTCAGCGTGGATTAAACCTGAATCAACACGAATGATCTGACCGTTATTGTACTGATAGCCTATTGCATGCTCACGAAAGCGATGATTTAACTCATAAATAGCACTATCAGGATGTTGAGACACATTTAGCTCAACTGAGTATCGAGGGTGTTGCAATAATTCGCGGATATCTTTATCTATGTGGCGAAATGTAAATTCAATTAGATCGAGAAGATTCTCAACAGGAGTGTCTTCATTAAGCAAAAAAGACTGACATTGATCGAAGGGATTTCGGAGTTCGCTTTCAAGATTAAACAAACCTAGTTCCCTAGCAAACGAGTCATGAATTTTGCGCCATAAACGACTTACCAATGGCTCGTAATTGAATTGTCCTGCACTATAAGACCCAATAGCATCCGACCAAATAAGTATTACCTGGCGTCGAAATTCGACTGGCAAATTTGTATACTGATATACTTCTGGTTGATTACCATGCTCAGCAAGCTTCTTGCGCTTTGAATATAAATCGTTGATAGCCATTTTTATCTGTATTAGGCAGTATTCTGAATTAGTATGCGCCAAACGCGATCACCCACACGTCTCACTCATCCTTAAAGATCATAACTTGCTCCATTCTGGGCTAACCACTGCTTATGATCGCACCCATTAGTCACAATTCGCTCCACCCTACCCCTCCATCTTCTTACGCAACCGCCCATAAATCACATCTAACCAGACTGGTACTACAAACTTACCCTCAGCCCAAGCTGCTGCGGAAAATCTAAGTTGGGGCGTTAAATCAGGTTAGCCATATATCCTAAGCCAGAACCTGGAACCGCTAAGGTCATTAAATAGTGTCAAGCGCGTGACACATGGCTTTAACTGTCCTCTGCCGGACGGGTAGGCAGCTATTTTTCCGACGGTCTTTTAAGTTTTTCCATTTCGGCAAAGACTTAACAGCCAGTCGTAAAAATCCCGCTGGGAGCTTTAGGCGGGGATAGGGTAATTTCCCGCTCACTCCAAAATCTTGTTCTAGGCGGGGCTACTTTACATTTTAGTAGTTAATCTAGCATTATATAACTGATAATTTTATTACAGCACTTCCGGATGTTATGAGGTACAATAGAATTGACTAAAAATAATATAC
>JAUBOH010000783.1:0-1475 GCA_036700145.1 Microcoleus occultus BM001215366 | reverse complement strand
ATTATAACTTATTTTTTATAACTTTTTAGATAACATTACATAACATTTTCTAACGCGATGGGGTGGGTGAGCCTCCAAAGTGGTCATTGTATGATTTTTTTAGTTGAGGTTGCTGGTGCTGAGAGCGATCGGGCTACATCCGCTATTGTGGATATTTTCGACCTTTTCAATGTACTTATCCGCTGCACGCTGAGCGTTCGTCCTGTAGCGAACTTTGATTAGAACCAGGGTAGAGCAAATAAAAAAAGGGAATTCTTGTACCACAAAGGTTTTATCCTAGGACAATATTATGGAAATTATAGGCAAAATATTTTCGGCTATTTGGAAATTCATCAAGTGGTATTTTCTCACTTCTTTGCGATGGACTTTGCTACTTTTAGGACTTGTTGATTTGTGGTTGGGAGACGGCTCTTGGTGGAGATGGTTAAATAGAACTGAAGATCCTCCCACACCAGATCCTCCAACTCCAGAAACTATTTCTCGTTCAACAACCGATAAAATAGTAAATAATTATGGTAAAGAGCTAGAAAAGTATGTTGAATCAAAATCAACTGCCTCAATAGAAGCTCTGATTTTAGAAAAAATCAAGAATTCACCTGGTAAGCGAATTGAGGAAATATTGTCACAAGAAGAAATGGAAATTCTTTTTGAGATGATACTCAGAGCACATGGTCTTATTTGATTGATTGCCAACATCAAACAAGCTTTTCCAGATGAACACCTTTTCATATCTAGCAGGAATTCAAAAATATGACAAAGTTTCAACGGCGATTACGTATTCCAGCAGACTCTCCTCAAGCTAAAAAGCTAGGCATATGTGGCGACTGTTTAGTAGAGTGGAATGGCCAAGATTTAAGTATAACCAGTAATCTGGGAAAAAGCGTTAGTTTTACCTTAGATGGATTCGAGATATTAGCCTTACTAGCTGGTGGTGATGCTTTACGATTTATCACAGAAAATCTAGGAAATCCAAAAAGGTTTGAAAGAGGTATTGATGTTCCGGGAACATCCTCTAAGTACACTGGTACTAAAGGTGAATACCGCGCTCATCATGTCATTCCCAAATCTTTAAACAATCACGGATTACTTACACAAGCAGGTTATGATATTAACGATCAACAGAATGAAATATATTTACCTAAAGACGCAGATTCTGCTGCTTTAATTTATCAAGAAACTGGTCAACGTCTTCCAATACATAGCGGCGGTCATCAAGGTTATATAGATGGTGTAATAAAAATTCTAAATCAAGAGTTATATCGATTACCAATCGGCAAATCTAACGATAAAAATTATATTTTGGATCGAATAGATGCTATAATTTATCGATTAAAAGCTAAAATAGTTAGTTCTGGCAAGCACAGTATGAATGACTTTAGGGAAGATGAGTTTTAAGGAGCGTGTGTCTTATTCCTCCCAACAGGATGTTGGTATCGAGAAGATATTTATTAATCATCCCATTCTGCTCTAAGTTG
>JAUBOH010000782.1:0-1482 GCA_036700145.1 Microcoleus occultus BM001215366 | reverse complement strand
CATTAAAATTGCGGAGTTTCAGTTTTTCGGGAAATTGAACGTAGCCGTTTTTCTGGGTGTCTTGCATCCAAGCCCGATCGCCCTGGATGATTTTTACCTGAGCTCCTGTGGGTTCTACTGCTTGTTTGAGTTGGGAGATAAATTCGCTGTTAGCCGCACCTCTGTCGCTGACTTGAACTTCTGTAACTGCTGCTGTATTCGGAGGCATTATCCAAGGACTAACGCCCATTTGAATTGTTGTGGAGGCAGTTTCTTTACCGTTGTTTTGGGCAGTTGCTTTGAGATTAACGATGCCGTTCCAGTTGCGATCGGCAAATTTCTTCGCTTCGACACCTAACACAATATTGCTGCTAAAAACTAGCGGTTTAACACCGGATATATCGACAGCTTGCCAGCCGTCGCCCGTTTTCTGAAAAACGCTGATGTGAGGGCTGGCAATGCTGTCAGCAGTGATAAATAATTGAGAGGTTTTGAAATTTTCAGACAGTGTTAAGTTAACTTGAGAAAGCATTGCTGCGCGGCGGGGGATGCTAACTTTGGTTTGTTCCCAAGTCGGTATCTTGGTGCGGCGATCGCTCTTTTTATCGTTAAATAAAACTAGCGCGCCGCTAGACAAAGACCATTTATCCTTTCCGGCTTCGTCTTGCTGATTAATTTTGCCATCTCTGTTAGTATCTCCCGCAAAGAAGAAGTTAGTCGGCGACAGGGCGGGAGTTGACGTTGGTGTTTCTTGAGTGGTTGGCTGGGGAGTAGTTGGTTGATTTTGCTCTAATTCTTTGCGGGCTAATTCTTGCTTTTCTCGTTCTTGTTTTTCGAGTTCTTTGCGGGCTAATTCTTGTGTTTCAAGCTCTTTACGGGCTAATTCTTGCTTTTCTCGTTCTTGTCTTTCGAGTTCTTTGCGGGCTAATTCTTGTCTTTCTAACTCTTTTCTAACAATTTCCTTTTTCTCGAACTCTCGTCTTTCTAACTCTTTCCTGGCTTGTTCTTTTTTCTCAAACTCTTGTCTTTCTAACTCTTTTCTGGCTTGTTCTTTTTTCTCTTGCTCTTTTCTAGCTTGTTCTCGGATTTGTTCTTCCTCGGCTCTAATTTTCGCAACAGAACGTGCTATTTGCAGTTCGTAGGTGGCGACAGTTAAGTTTCCTTGGTATTCGATGGTTTTGTCGATCGCGCGAGGAGTCAAAAAAGAACCGTGAGGAATTTGGCGGAGTGTATCTATCGCTAAATTCCACAGGCGTTGCGACTGTTCCCAACTAGCAGGATCGGCTTTCGCATTGCGTCCGATCGAGACAGCTTCACGGGCTAGTTTAGCAGATTCATCCCAATTATTTTTAGCTCTTTCTTCGATTTGAATGCGGCTGTTGGCATTTTCGAGTTGCTGTACCAGATTTTCTGATTTCTGGCGTTGGATTTGCGCTTTCCAAGGTTCCGAGAAAAACGAGGTGCGATCGGGATTTTTGGCAAGTTGGTCTAATTCTAGTTTAA
>JAUBOH010000781.1:0-1483 GCA_036700145.1 Microcoleus occultus BM001215366 | reverse complement strand
CTTTAGTCCTTCTTTTTCTAAGGACTAAAGTCCTGACTACAAACATTAATTTATTCGTGAATTGTGCCATCTGGCATAATTGTACCTGCGAGGTTTGCCGTTTCCAGATTTACCACGCCACTTAGATTCGCTCCCTTTAGGTTTGCTTTTTCTAGGTTTGTACCCTGCAAATTTGCCCCGCGCAAATCTGCGGCAGTTAAGTCTGCTCCACTAAAATTTCCATAACTAAGGTTAGCTCCACAGAGATTTCCTTCACTTAATATTGCTCCAGTTAGATTACAGTGTTGAAGAGTTCCACCAACCAGATTAACTTTTGTCAGATTAGCGCCACTAAAATTTGCCCCACCTGTTTCTGTATTTTTCAGATTCGCTTTACTTAAGTCTGCTGCAATTAGGTTAGCACCCCTTAGATTTGCTCCATTGAAGTTGGTGTTACTTAAATTAGCTTGCAGGAGGTTTATACCCTGCAAATTTGCATTAGTTAGATTTGCACCACTCAAGTTAGCTTCACTCAGGTTGACATAACTCAAGTTACGACCCACTAGGTTTGCTTTTTGCAGTGAAGCATTAGAATCAATTAAGCAAGCACCTGCTGTAATAGGGTCAAAGCCTGTGGGGAAGATCGTATCTGCGTTGTAAAGCGCTTGTTGCAATTCTGCTCCTTCAAGATTTGCCCCTTTAAGGTTTGCCTTTAATAGGTTAGTATTACTTAGGTTTGCATTACTCAAATCAGCCTTCATCAATTGTGATTCCCTCAAATTCAACCCAGTTAAGTTCGCTTTACTGAGGTTTGCCTTGCTGAAGTTTGTCTTCGAAAACAAATGAACACTACTGAGATTTACTCCACTTAAATTAGCTTCACTTAAGTTTGCACAATGCAGATTTACTTCACTTAAATTTGCATTTATGAATTTTGTTTTCCCTAAGTTTACTCCGGTTAGATTAGCTGTGTGAAGGTTTGTATGACATAAATTTGCCCCAGCCAGGTTAGCATAAGATAAGTCTGCTTCAGAAAGTTCTGCACGGCTTAGATTAGCGTTACTCAGATTGACAGAATGCAGGGTTTTTCCGCTCAGATCCACTCCCGATAAGTTAATCCCTGTAAAATCTCGTTCTCCCCCGTTATACCGTTTCAAAAATTCCTCAGCACTAATAACGGGTTCCAAATTTTCTAGTCCAGAATCATCAATTTTTGCCTCTTCCTCAGATTGCACAATAATATCAGCATTCACAGGAATAGCGATCGGCTGTTCTACCGGTTCGCTGGATACTGATTCTTCCCGCAATAGCTTGTCCACCCGATCGCTAAACTGCCTCAAAACCTCAGCATCATCAACCTTCCCACCAACATTCGCGCCATTCTCAACATAATACTTATCCACAAAACTCTGCAACCCAGCATTATATCCCTGTCCCACCGCCTGAAACCTCCATTCGCCATTCTTCTGATACAAACGTCCAAATTCCAAAGCCGTTTCTTGGG
>JAUBOH010000780.1:0-1486 GCA_036700145.1 Microcoleus occultus BM001215366 | reverse complement strand
AAGGGGTAAGTGATAAACCCGATCGCGATTCCATCAGCGATCGAAAAGGTCAGCGCCATCATCAGAATCATCAGAAAAGCCGGAATCGCTTCTGCATGGTCGTTCCAGTGAATGGACAACACGCTGCCACTGACCATCAAAAAGCCGACCAGAATCAAAACGGGTGCCGTGGCAAAGGCGGGCACAGCAGCGAACAGCGGCAAAAATAGAACGGAGACGAACAGCAAACCGCTCACGATGATGGTGGAAAACCCGCTACGTCCTCCTTCGGCAATTCCAGCACCAGACTCCAAGAAAGCCACAATGGGGGAGAGACCCAAGAGTGACCCGAGCAGGTTGCCAGCAGCAATTGTCACTAATGACTGACCCAAACGAGGCAGTTCTCCCTCTGCATTGAGACGACCTGCCTGTTGACCCAATCCCATCAACGATCCAATGCTGTCAAACAGCGTGACAAACAGCAGAATAAATATTGCTGCAATCATATTACCCGTTTGGCTCGGTGTGAAATACTCGAACCCAGTCAAGGCTTGACCAAATAGATGAACTGGAAAATGCGGCATTGCCATCAGTCCCTTGGGTGCAGGTGCGACTCCAAATCCCCATCCCAGTCCTGCGGTTGCCAAGACGCCCCACAGCAGCCCGCCTTTTACCCGTCGTACCATCAACCCTGCTGTGAGCAATAACCCGAATACTGCCAGCAATGTGACTGGATTTGCCAAAGAGCCGAATGTCGTTTTAGTGACATCACTGGCAACGATAATGCCCGCTCCTAACTTTGGTGGTGCAGGATTGCCAGAAAGAGCCGTATACGTAATGAATAAACCAATCCCTGCAACGATCGCGTGCTTGAGCGACAGCGGCAGCGCATTGACTAAGCGATTGTGCCATCCGCTAACGCATAGCCCCACGAACAGCAATGCTGCTATCAGTGCCGCCATTAATGCCAGCCGCCAGTCCAGCTTCAAACCTAACATCACTGAGAACACAAACACCGAACTGATTCCTATGCCGGGGGCGAGGGCGAAGGGATAGTTTGTCCAAAGGCTCATCAAGAGAGTGGAGATGGCTGAGACGATCGCGGTAGCCACCACGAGTTCATCAAAGAGATCTCCAGGTTGCTGTAAGAAAATCGCGTTAGAAAGAATGCTGGGTATGACCACTAGCGTATGCGCCAACGTGATGAATGTGGTGACACCTGCAAGGATTTCGGTACGGTAGCTAGTTCCTAATTGGTCAAATTGGAAAAAGCGAGCAATTGAGCGAATTTTGATGCGGCGGGAGAGAGGCATATCAACGACCTCAATGTTTGCTACAAATCGTGCTTTTTTAATAAGCTGCCACTCACAAACAGAACTTATTCTCCAATTTAAGTTCGAGAGTTTTAGAGGTATTGATAATTCAACGTTGCACTTTTTCACGCTGGAAACTGTGCCGATTCTGACCCTATCTATGGCACATCAATTACTTTTGATTTGTAAGTAAC
>JAUBOH010000779.1:0-1491 GCA_036700145.1 Microcoleus occultus BM001215366 | reverse complement strand
GACCGCTTTAGCAATAGCCGATGAACAGTTATTTTATGAAAATTTGCGGCCGAAGTCTCATTTTTATGCGCTTCGCACTCAACTGGAACTGATGCTCGAACCGCAGCAGCGTCAAGATTACGAAGATTATATCATTGAGCAAGGGGAAATAGCGGGTCATAAAAGTTTAGTATCGTCGAACTTGGAAAAAGCCTCTGATTTGGCTGTTGCTAATCTCCTTTACTATTTCAGAATCCGGGATGAATCGCAAGACGAATTAGAATTAGATTCTGATGAAACTACGGCTGATACTGCTACCATTGCGACGGAATCTTCTGCGATTAAAGAGGACTCGCAACCTATGAAAGAATTTGGGTTGACTCTAGAACAAACTAGAATTATATTCAGCTATCAGTACCACTTGGTGCAAGATGATATTGACCAAGAATCGGATTACAGTCAAATATCTCTTAAGCAAGAGTGGTTGCGCAAGTGGGAAAAGTCAACCATGCTTTTTTTGAAGATCCAAGTTACACCAGAAACTACACATGACAGTTCATTGAAATTAATTACTAATTTTGACCACCTCCAAAAATCGGTAACATCCAGCCTAATCGCTCCTGGTAATCAATTGACGCGGTATCTAACTTTATTAGAAGTAACACTGTTTCAACCCTATTACCGATTGAGCGATAGTCGCGATCGAGCATTCAAAGATTTGAAAATTGCCAATCAAAAAAGACTCACCGGAAAGCTCAGGTATTTTGCTACAAAACTAGACATCGATCCAAATTGTGTTCTCCGTTTTAAGTCCAACTACAAAGAAACTATCAAAGAAATTAACGGCGATATAAATCCTTGGTTCGTTGGTACAGTCGGACTGGAATTTGTGATCAAAGAGATTATTTACCTTCAAAAAAATACTAGCAAGGCTCAAAAAAATATCAAGCTTCAAGAAATTATCAAACAACTAAAGCTAGGTATTCGTTCCCTTGAAGACCAACGCGACGCTCTACTTCGTGAAGAAGAAAAAGATCAAAAAGAAATCGAAAATCTCAAAAAAGCCATTGAGTATTTGAACAAAGCACTAGAAAGATTTCAAGCTTTAATGTAATACCAACTCAGAAGAGCGATCGGTGTAGGGACACGGCAATGCCGTGTCCCTGTACGAGCCATGTCATTCTTATACCATTGGTATTATCTTCATTGTGTTAGCTTTTGTTGTAAAACAGCGTTATATTGTCATTTACACGAGTAGTAGTAATCTCATTCTGTTTTATACAAAAAATGATAAAGTTAACCAGTTTCGTCACGAAATTATAGAAGCTTGTCCTCCTAAACCGAGCTATATTCCCCGACCTTCTCAGTCTCCACCAGCACCACCTTCTTTAGCCAAAGTGATTGACACTTAGCTAAATTTAACAGGGCGAGCTCTATTTCTGCAAAAGTGCGATCGTACTTATTTTATTTAGATACAAAAGTGCGATCGGCTCTTCTCTTGAGGAAAGCACA
>JAUBOH010000778.1:0-1497 GCA_036700145.1 Microcoleus occultus BM001215366 | reverse complement strand
AGCCCCCCCGCGAGTTCGGGGGGTTGGGGGGGTAGTTATGTTGCGCTACTTTATGAAATTGGTATTAGTCATTAGTATTTAGTCAGTCGCCTACAAGCGAGATATACAGAAACCTCAGAAACCCGGTTTCTTCCTAGATTTCTCGTGACGGTAGAGCAAAACTCGTAGGAACCGGGTTTCTCCACCCACGCGCGTAAGCCCTGAAACTGTCCGAAGTCTTGACCAATGACTAATGACTAATGACTGATGACTATTGACTAATTACCACTTCAGCAAATTAAACTCTTCCATGTCTACCGTATTTCGGTTGCGATAAATCGCCAAAACAATCGCCAAACCCACCGCAGCCTCAGCAGCGGCTATCGTAACTACAAACACGGTAAATACTTGACCTTTAATCTGTACGGGGTCAAGATAGTTAGAAAAAGCCATCAGGTTGAGATTGACTGCATTCAGCATCAACTCGATCGACATTAACACCCGCACTGCATTTCGGCTGGTAATTAAACCGTAAATGCCAATGCAGAAAAGTGCAGCACCTAATAACAGGAAATACTGGAGTTGCAGTTGCATAAATTTTTTGAGTTTCTCTGTCAAAATTACTACAAAACAGGCTGGTAGGTGCGCTGCGCGCACCCTACTATTACTTAGATTCTGGCAAGGAAGCATCTCCGGCAGAAACTAATTCGCGAGGTCTTTCTGGCAAACTAAAAGCAGGTGTTTCAGATAGTTTGTTGGACAATTCATCCGGCAAGAAATCGCGGCGCGCCAAGACAATTGCTCCCACCATTGCCATCAACAAAAACACTGATGCTAACTCAAAAGGTAGCAAATAGTCAGTGAAGAAATGTTTGGCGATCGTCACAATTGAACTTTCGGCCGGTGCTCCCGTCGTTGTCACAATCGCCCAAGGAGTAGACACTACCATCGTACCCAAAAGCGCAAACAAACCAGCACATACCACTGCAGTTGCTACTTGACGCACCCAAGCATTGGATATAGTGCGGAAATCTTCTCGCTTGTTCACCAACATGATGGCAAACAAAATCAAGACGTTAACAGCACCAACATAAATCAACACTTGCGCTGCTGCTACAAAATCAGCATTCAACAACAGGTACAAACCGGCAATGCTGGTAAATACGCCGCACAGCAAAAAAGCTGAGTAAACGATGTTGGAGAACAGGACTACTCCTAATGCTCCTCCAATCATCATTAAGGACAGTATGCCAAATGAAACAATTTGAACCCCTTCGGCTAGATTCACAATTTTTAATCCTTTGTTAATTGGGCATTGGGCATTGGGCATTGGGCATTGGGCATTGGGGATTGGTAATTGGGCATTGGCCTTCCCAGGGCATTGGGCATTTGTTATTTGTTATTTGTTATTTGTTATTTGAAAAACTACTAACAAGTAACCACTAACCACTAACCACTAACTACTAACTATGCCCCATGCCCCATGCCCCATGCCCCATTACCTATTTTTCGATAATT
>JAUBOH010000777.1:0-1506 GCA_036700145.1 Microcoleus occultus BM001215366 | reverse complement strand
GAACAAGCGGGCTATGAAGTTGAAATTTACGATCGCGTCAAAGAACTGCGCCCCGCAGGTGCCGGCATCTCCCTGTGGTCGAACGGAGTCAAAGTTCTCAACCGCTTGGGCTTAGGGGAAAACATGGCGAAAATCGGCGGTAAAATGGAGCGCATGGAATACCGCACCAAAACCGGCGAACTGCTGAATGACATCGATTTGATGCCGCTAATTCAACAAGTCGGCCAGCGCCCCTATCCGGTTGCGCGCCGCGATTTGCAAAATATGTTGCTAGCAGCTTTTAAGGGAAAAGTCAAGCTCGATCGCAAATGTGTTGCCGTTGAAGAAGATGCAAGCAAAGTAACAGCAATCTTTGAAAATGGAGATAAAGCGCAGGGCGATTTGTTAGTGGCGGCTGACGGCGTGCGATCGCTCTTGCGTACCTATGTATTGGGTCGGGAAGTAGAGCCGAAATACGGCGGTTATATCAACTGGAACGGGTTAGTACCCGCAGCGGAAAAACTAGCGCCGAAAAACACTTGGGCGATATATGTCGGCGATCACAAACGAGCTTCAATGATGCCAGTTGCGGGCGATCGATTTTACTTTTTCTTCGATGTTCCCTTGTCCAAAGGCACTCCCCCCAATCCCGACAATTACAAAGCCGAACTTAAACAACATTTTAAAGGTTGGGCCGAACCAGTGCAATTGCTGATAGATACTTTCGAGCCCGCAGCAGTGGCGCGGCCGGAAATTCATGACGTAGGACCGATCGACCATTTCGTTCGCGGTAAAGTAGCTTTACTGGGAGATGCGGCCCACGCCACCTGCCCGGATCTCGGCCAAGGAGGCTGTCAGGCGATGGAAGACGGGCTGGTACTCACCAACTACCTTTTGAGTACGAATTTGGGGGTAGAAGACGCGCTCAAACGTTACGAAACCGAGCGCAAACAGCGGGCGAATGCAGTTGTTGAAAAAGCCCGACAGCGCGCGGAACAAATACACGGTAAAGATCCGGTTGTCACAGAAAAATGGTATCAACAATTAGCCTGTGAACGGCCGACAGATGTCACAGATGCGATCGTCAAAGTCATATCGGCCGGCCCGTTACACTAATACGAATAGATCGTTGCTAGGACACAGCGCCGTGCTCATTGGTGTCAACTTAGGGTACAACCGATAGTCCGCCAGGGGTTGAAACCCCTGTCTAATAGCTGAAGTCCTCTTAAGAGGACTAATGAGTTTAAAAGTCTTTTTCTCAGTCCTCTTTAGAGGACTTTCGCTTTGAGACAGGGGTTTCAACCCCTGTCGGACTGTCGGACTTAGATACAGATAAAAAATCACAATTTAAACATTCAAAAATGTCAGGAAAACTCACTACTCACGTTCTCGATACAGCCCGCGGCTGTCCGGCTGCAAATATGCCGATCGCCCTGCATTCAATTGACCCAAACTCCGGCGCAAAAACCCTGCTAAAAACTGTAACAACAAATGCTGACGGCCGCACCGCAGATCCGTTACTATCAG
>JAUBOH010000776.1:0-1518 GCA_036700145.1 Microcoleus occultus BM001215366 | reverse complement strand
TGCCGAAGTTGAGAATTGCGGTTTCGGCGTTTTCTGCGATGTTGTCGGGTTTGATCGTAACTGCAACGTTTTCCGTGGGTGCTGTATCTGTTGCACCTACGGGGAATGTAATAATTGTAGGTGCAATGATGTAGTCTGAATTTTGGGTGGCTGTGCTGCTGGGATTAATTACGATCGGTACAAATACCTGGCTAATAGTAGTACCGCCGCTGAGAGTGACGGGAATATTAACTACTGTGTCTGTTGTTCCTTCTATACCACTGTAAGTTGCCGCACCAAAATTGACTGTGTTGGGTGTATTCAGCAGAATTGAAACATTGTCTGAACCGTTATTCGCTACTGCCAGATCGGGAAAAGTGTCACCGTTAAAGTTGCCTGCAACAATCGAAATTGGATCTGTCCCCGCCGGAAAATTAATCGGTAGACTAAAACCGCCATTACCGTTGCCTACTAAAATTCCAGCGCCGTTGGTTCCACTTACTGCCAAGTCAAGTTTACCATCTCCACTAAAGTCATTCGCCACAATTCCTTGCAGGTTTGTCCCCACAGGAAAGTTGGTAGCCGCGCCAAAACCGCCCGTGCCATTTCCTAACAGAATGGAAACGTTATTTGAACCATTGTTCACCGCAGCCAAGTCAAGTTTGTTGTCTCCGTTAAAGTCTCCTAGGGCGATCGAATTGGGATTTGTCCCAGCCCCAAAATTAGTACGGGCGCCAAAGCCGCCAGTGCCATTTCCTAAAAAAACAGAAATGTTGTTAGATACACTGTTGGGCACAGCTAAATCGGCAAAAGTATCTCCGTTAAAGTCCCCGACAGCCACGAAAGCGGGAAGCGACTGCACGGTTAAGTTGGTGCTGAAATTTAATGCGCCAGTACCGCTGCTATTTGCCAGCAAAATTGTGATAGTACCAGAGGTGCTGCCAGGGCTGGCATTGACTACTGCTACGTCTGAAAAGTTATCGCTGTTAAACTTTCCAACTGCAACCGATATTGGGGATACTCCTGCGGGATATGGAGTGGGGCTGCCAAAACCGCCCGTACCATTTCCTAAGAAAATTGAGAGGGCGCCGCCACTGCCGCTACCTACTACCGCTAAGTCGGGGAAATTATCGTTGTTAAAATTGCCGATCGCGATCGATCGAGCATTTGACGCTGCTAAGGTAGGAATAGGCGCGGGATTAAAGCCACCAGTGCCATTTCCTAACAGGATAGAAACGGTGTCAGAATCTTGGTTTGCTACAGCTAAATCGGGTTTACCATCGAGGTTAAAATCCCCCGTAGCGATGCCCGCAGGACTTGTCCCTGTACCAATATTTGTCGCCGCACCAAAGGTATTCAAAACGTATTCGTAATTAGCCAATACTTCTGGTGCAAATACCAGCGGTGTTTTAATTTCTCCGGTTCTGACTTCTAGTTCCCAGTCCCCACCTTTTGCTACACTTCCGGTGAGGTTTTGGGAAGCGGCAACGTTTGTATTTGTGAGTTGGGCGATGCGCTGGATGAAGGCGAAACCGTCTG
>JAUBOH010000775.1:0-1519 GCA_036700145.1 Microcoleus occultus BM001215366 | reverse complement strand
ACATTCTTCGCCTTGCTGCGAGACATCAACCGTCCCGCACCGTGAGAACAAGAACAGTAACTTTCAACATTACCTTTCCCCTTAACAATGAAAGACTTCGCCCCCATCGAACCCGGAATAATCCCGTAATCCTCAACATCCGCGCGCACAGCACCCTTGCGAGTCACATACACATCTTCGCCAAAATGCACCTCTTTTTCCGCGTAATTGTGGTGGCAATTCACCTCTAAAAGCGGCTTAGTAGATTTGCCGCCCGCGACGTGCTTTTCCACAATCCGCTTAAACCGATTCATCATCACATCGCGGTTAAAACGAGCGTAATCTTGCGCCCACTGCAAATCGTGCCAGTAAGCCGCAAACTCCGGCGTACCTGTTACGAAATAAGCCAAATCTTTGTCAGCCAGATTAATTTCTGCCAGTTTAGCTAAATCTTTAGCAGTGTCGATATGGTGTTGTGCGAGCAAATTGCCAATGCCGCGAGAACCGGAATGCAGCATCAGCCAAACAAAGTTTTCAGTATCAACGCAAACCTCAATAAAATGATTGCCGCCGCCGAGGGAACCCAATTGTTTGAGAGCTTTATTGTCTTGGTGCTGCACGCCTTGATGAAGTTCCTTAAATTCTCCCCATCCTTGCCAGTTGGTGACAGTTGTTTCTACTTCTTTGTTTTCGGAAAATCCGACAGGTATTGCTGCTTCGATATCGAGGCGGATTTGTTTGAGTTTGCCTTCTAATTTATGAGCCTTGAATGGCATTTTAATCGCAATTACGCCACAACCAATATCAACTCCGACAGCAGCGGGAATAATCGCTTCTTTTGTGGCAATTACTGAGCCGACTAAAGCACCTTTGCCTAAATGTACGTCGGGCATTAGTGCGACGTGTTTGAATACAAATGGCAAAGATGCTACATTTGCGGCCATCTTGGTTTCTGTAGCGCCCAGGGCGTGATTTGCCCAAGATAGCACGGGTTTTGGGGTTGATATTTCTAATTTTTCGTAGGGCATTTTTGTTTAAGTTTGTTTTGTATCTTTAATATGTAGTATATTTGTAGCATAGATTGACAGTGATGTCAATATCACTCAGCTTTAATTGGTTCAACTGGTTCCTAGGCTCTGCCTGGGAACTGATTCCTAGAGGCTCTGCCTCGTCACTCTTGGAGTGTAAAAAGTGGAGGCAGAGCCTCCGGATATGTGTTACCAGGCAGAGCCTGGGAACGAGGATAAAGTTGACACTAAATCTTATAAATTCGTAGTCTTTCTCGCCGTTTTCTGCACGGGAATACCCACCGTTTGCGGTTTCTGCTTCGCCGCTAACATATCAAAAAAGTCATGCAGCAAAATATAGAAACACGGAATAATAAACAGCGTCAGCAAAGTGGCCAGCGACAAACCCGAAAACACCACCACACCCAAAGGTTGTAGAAACTCCGAACCTTCTCCAATCCCCAAAGCGAGGGGAAACAAACCCAAAACTGTGGTAATAGTTGTCATCAAAATCGGACGCAAACGTTGAGGTG
>JAUBOH010000774.1:0-1522 GCA_036700145.1 Microcoleus occultus BM001215366 | reverse complement strand
GGGCTAGGGGGGATCTCCGGATCGAGATTAGGAGGATTATGACCAAATTAAACGACTCCAATTTCCACCTACCTTACAACCCAAAACTCATCCCTATCGCCAAGGAACTTCGGAAAAATCCAACTCCAGCCGAAAAGAAACTTTGGGAAGATTTTTTGAGAAATTTCCCTTTTCGAGTTTTGAGACAGATCCCGATCGACAATTTTATTGTAGATTTTTATTGTGCTGCTTTAAGATTGGTAATTGAGGTTGATGGCGAGAGTCATTTTACCGAACAGGGGAAACAATATGATGCGGAAAGAACAGGGATTTTCGAGGGGTATGGACTGCAAGTTGTCAGGTTTACGAATGTTGATGTGTTGCAGTGTTTTGAGGGAGTTTGTCAGGAGTTGTTGGGTGCGTGCGATCGTCATTCTTAGGGCCAGATCACCCTGGCGCCCCTTTAATAAGGGGGGGACAAGAGTACGATCGGGCATCTCGTAATAGTTAAGGCCAGATCCCCCCTAGCCCCCCTTAAGAAGGGGGGGACAAGAACTTACTCAAAGTCCCCGCAACGATTCGGGGGATTTAGGGGGATCGAGACTGGGGTAAAAACGAGATTTATCAAGGCTCTCAGGCTTAAGTTGACACTAATAAGCAGTGCGGTGGCCCTACAGATATCGTGTACAATCTAATTTCGTAATATATAAAAATTAAGGAGTTCAGATTCTTGGTAACTATTAAATGTCGGGGCATTACCTTCTCAAATATCCAAGCCGTAATCTTTGACAAAGACGGCACTCTAGAGGATTCTCAAGAATTTTTGAGACTTTTGGGGATGAAGCGATCGCGCCTCGCAGACGCTCAAATTCCCGGCGTTGGAGAGCCTTTACAAATGGCTTTCGGTATCGAAGGAAGTAGCCTCGATCCCACGGGTTTACTAGCAGTCGGTAGTCGCAGGGAAAATGAAATTGTTGCAGCGGGATATATCGCCGAAACCGGCAGGGCATGGTTGGAATCTTTAACTATTGCGCGCCGCGCTTTTGACGAAGCTGACGAAATGTTCAAAAACAGTGCGACTTCTGCTTTATTTGTCGGCAGTTTGGAAGTGCTGAAATATCTTTCTGAAGCGGGTTTGAAGCTGGGAATTCTTTCGGCTGCTACAACAGAAGCGGTGCAAAAGTTTGTGAAACACCACGCATTATCCGACTACATTCAGTTAGAAATGGGAGTCGATTCAACGCTTCACAAACCAGACCCGAAATTGTTTTTGCAAGCTTGCGAGAAACTGGGAGTAAATCCCGCAGCAACTTTGATGGTAGGAGATTCGGCGGGCGATATTCAGATGGGTAAAAATGCGGGCGCGGCTGGCTGTATCGGGATTTGTTGGGGGAATGCCCAGGTTAGTCATTTGGAAAAGGCTGATGTGGCGATCGCATCTTTGGATGAGATTACAATTTTAGCAGATTGAGCAAACATCAGATCAATGGAGACGGAGGAGACGGCAGTGCCGTGTCCCTACCGCGATCAATTGTAGGGACAC
>JAUBOH010000773.1:0-1525 GCA_036700145.1 Microcoleus occultus BM001215366 | reverse complement strand
ACATTTCTTCCACTGACCAACCGTAAGCTAGATAATCCATCACAATCTGAGCAACTCGCACGCGGGGTATCCGCTGCAAGCGTGCGGGTTGACCAGTTACTTTCTCGATATGAGGATAAATTAAAGCTGATGTCATTGCTTTTTGGATCTATCTCTACAGGATATTAGCACAAATAGTATTATAACAGTCAGCAAAAATCAAAAGAATTAAACAAAGCGATCGCACCTCAACAAACCAATCTAACTGAAGGCGTGAAGCGCCGCTATCCCGAGCGTGAATCGGCTACAATAAAATGAACACTCCTCATCTCAAACGCCATGCAAATTGTTTTGCCTCCTGAAGTCGAAGCTAGGAGTGCAGCGCTTTCCTCACCAGCGGCAAATACAACAGTGTGATCGACGTTATCCTTGCAGCCATTAAACTACTCGAACAACAGCAAGACATTTATCAAGGAAGACTGCAAGAACTCCAACGAGACGCACTGATTGGACATCTTGCATCCCAACGCGGTGAAGTTGTAGATGGTGCAACTGCAATGGCACAAATTCGAGCTAATTTGCGATCGCGCGATCGAGAGTAAAACCGAATTTCCCAAACAACCTAAGCAACACCATAGCTTGTAAACTGCCTTGCATAGGGAGGTTGAAGCCCCAAAACAATATCCTCCCGCGCCACACCCATCAGCACTAATTCCTCAGCAATCAGTTCATCAGTTTGATTGCGTTGAATCCAGATTTTTTCATTGCGGATATCTAAGTGAATCGGGCAACTATAAATCCGATTGTGACCGTCCCAACCTAAATCTAATATCTGATAATGGTCATGTTCGGTGTCAAATAATACCTGGATTTCAATGTCGCCATTGATGGGTTTAGTCTTACTATATTCCATCAGGAAAGTGCGAACAATCTGCCTATATTTAGTTAATCGATCCATTCCAAAATCACCTCATTAGTAGGGTCGTATACCAACAACTTCAAATCATATTCAGCTATCGCTGCTTGCGGCAAAGCACGAGAGAAAAATGAATTATACGCTGCGATCGGAACTGCCAAATAGAGCGATCAATCTGGCTCCAAATTTCTGAGTGCTAGTCGATAATTCAGAAATTGACCGAGGGCTAAGTGGAAATCAAACATTGCTGATTCACTCAAAAAGCTTTTAACCTCCACCGCAATCTTCTGCACACCTCGCTCTGCGACTAGAAGCTGTTCCGCTCCCAAGTCAATCCTGAGCCGATCGTCTTCGCTAAACTTTAGCTTCAGCGGATCGTGGGTAATCACCCAATTATCTTTCAAGAGAGCAGATTTCACAGACTCATGGAAAACATCCCTAGCCGACATAGACTTTACTCAAAGACCTAGTTTCCATTCTATCCAAACCCACGCACTTAAGAACTTAGCACTAATAGTATTATAACACTCAACCAAAATGCCAAGAATCAAATAAGCGCGATCGCCCTTTCATTCACCTCACCAAAAACGCCGCACACTCAACATGAGAAGTCTGAGGAAAGAAATCAGC
>JAUBOH010000772.1:0-1528 GCA_036700145.1 Microcoleus occultus BM001215366 | reverse complement strand
CCCCACCCCAACCCTCCCCTTGAATCAGGGGAGGGAGTAAGAAATTCACAAATGATTTAGGATTGCTATATAGCAACAGGTAAGAAAAATAATTCCCAGGCTGAGCCTGGGAAAAATCTAAAAAAAATCAACTAGCTATACTGTTGATTGACATCCACATCCAAATTAAACAGCGTTTGCAAAGTGTGCATCGCTTGTCGGCGCGCCTCAATATCCTGCTGAGCGCGCAACTGTACCATCGGATCGTGCAGAATCTTATTCACAATCCCTCTTGTTAAAGATTCAATCACATCTTGATGTTTGTCCGAAAATTCGGAACCCAGACGCGATAAAGCTTTTTCTAACTCTTGTTCCCGAATCAATTCGATCTTATCCCGCAAACAACTAATAGTAGGAACAGTTTCCAGACTGCGCCACCAAACATCAAAAGCCTCTACTTCCTGTTCCAGCAGGCCCTGAGCTTCCATTGCCATTTTGCGACGGCTTTCGTGATTTTGAGCTACCACTGCTTTCAAGTCGTCCACATTAAAGGACTTCACATTAGGGAGTTCCTTCGCATCCGAGTCAACGTTGCGGGGCACAGAAATATCCACCAACATCAAAGAGCGATCGGGTTCTAAAACAGTTGCTAATTTAGCTTTATTTAACAGAGGTTCTGTAGCGGCTGTGCTGGTAAAAACCAAGTTAGAATCTGCAATTACCTGCATCATTTCCGAGAGCGGATATAGGTGCAATTGAGCATCCTTAAAGAGGCTCGCCAATTCCTCGGCACCGCGCATCGATCGATTTACGATGGAAATATGGCTAGCTCCTTTTGAGAGCAAATGCTGCACCAAAAGCCGCGACATTTTGCCAGCACCGATAATGGCAATCCGGCTGCTTGCTAAATGCTGACCTTTCATTTGAGCCAATTCTGCCGCCGCCGAAGAAATCGAAACCGCACCGGTACCGATGCTAGTTTCGGTGCGAACTCGCTTCCCTGCGGTGAGAGCTTGCTTGAACAAGCGCTCTAAAATTCTGCCGACACCTTTGTACTGTTGGGCGAGTTTGTGAGTTTGTTTCACCTGAGCCAAAATTTGTCCTTCTCCGAGCACCAAGCTGTCGAGGCCAGAAGCCACTCGCATCAAGTGCATCACCGCATCTTCGTGCAGCAAAATAAACAGGTGAGGGCGCAAAGACTGCACATAAACTTTACTGCATTCGGAAAGGAACTGAATAACCTCTCGCACGCCAGGCTCCGACTCGCTGGTAACGATATAAATTTCTAAGCGGTTGCAAGTGCTGAGGATGGCCACTTCTTGAATGTGGGGGTAGCCGCGCAATTGGGCGATCGCCGCTTCAACTTTCTGTTCTGGAATGCTCAGTTTTTCGCGAACTTCAACCGGCGCTGTTTTGTGGCTGAGACCTACGACTGCAATATTCATATCTGTGATTTGTCACTATTTATTTCTTAGTTGTCAACAGTCACCTGTCATTAGTTCTTAGTTTATCGCTAATTGCTAATCACTGGTGACTGTCAACTGTCAAC
>JAUBOH010000771.1:0-1534 GCA_036700145.1 Microcoleus occultus BM001215366 | reverse complement strand
AGATTTTATTTTGTCCGCGCAGTTTTTTCCAGGTGGATTCGAGTCGATCGGCAAGTGCTTCAAACATAGGGCATTGTTGGCTAGTCAGTCTTTTTTATTTTAGGGCTAAATGCGGCTGTTTGGATGCAAGTTTTGGGAAAAGTTGGATGTTTTTATTTTTTAACCGCTGATGAACGCGGATTAACGCGCTATGAGTTGGGATATTTTGTTATATACTTACTGTCTATTAGTGATAATAATGCCTGCGATGATTAACAACTTACTAAAGAGATGAACTAAGGCGATCGCAATTCCCGCGAACCGCGTCAAGGATCTAATTTCACGATCGAAAAGACAAGACATTAGTACGACAATGTTTTATTCTGTTGGCGGATGCCAGCCAGCACTAATCCACTGACGCCTAACGGTAACAGCAATATTATTGTTTAGTTGTAGTGCTGTGACTGTCACGCTACCGCAGTCTGTGAGTCCTCTAATTTCTGTGCCTTCTTCACTCCAAGCAAAATGTTCTGACCATTGCTGAGTGCGCGGATTAAACAACCTAACGCGCGTTTGCGTGACAGCATCTAATGCGTCCGTTTGGGTTCCTTTGTAATTATTGCACAGACTACAAGCCAGCCAGAGATTTTCTTCATCGTCAGTGCCGCCAACTGCTTTGGGAATAATATGGTCAATTTCCAATATTCCCAGGACATACATTTGTAAACTACGGCAATAACCGCATCGGTTTTGAGCTTGTGCGCGAATTCTGGTTTTGACTTGTTCAGAAATAGCCATTATAGTTATCCTTGTAATGGTTCGAGCAAGCCGCGTCGCACAGATTCATTTAAGGCTTGAGCTTGGATCAGCAGTCTATCTTCATAGATATTAATTAATGCCTGCAATTCTTCACGTTCAACTTGGGTAATTGTACCGCATTGTTTGCGTTCTAGTAATTCACTCAATCGTTGCTCTTGGACTGGTTGCAGCCGGAGTTGAGTTAAGGCGATTACTTCCGAATCAGACAATGCTGATAATGGTTTAGCGGTTGGTAAGAGAAAATTTTCCAGAGTTTCTACTAAAATTTCACTGACGCTGCGGTGGCGTTGCAGCGCTAGTAATTCTGCTTGGCGATAGACTTCATCGGACAAATTCAGGGTGATTTGGGCGGTCATAGGTGGGATGCTATGAAACGAATATCTATACTATGCCATATTTTACTTGTAGATGTTCTAGGGTGGATTTAAAATTTCATCTGCCGGATCTTCTTGCAGTGTGGATTCGAGTCGATCGGCAAGGGCTTCAAACATAGGGCTTTGTGGGCTAGTCAGTCTTTTTTATTTTAAGGCTAAATGCGGATGTTTGGATTAATGTTTTGCTAAAAGTGGGGTGTTTTTATTTTTTAACCGCTGATGAACGCGGATTAACGCGCTATGAATTTGGATATTTTTGAAGTTATAAGATGTGAGTTTTTATGTATTCTGCGATCGCCCGTTGGAGTGTGAACAGGGTGCGATCGCCCTTTTGGACTTTTTCGATTAATAACCTCCGTCTC
>JAUBOH010000770.1:0-1534 GCA_036700145.1 Microcoleus occultus BM001215366 | reverse complement strand
GACACGGCACTGCCGTCTCCTCTATATTATTCCGGCACAGCCGGAATTGATATTACTTACCATCAGATTATGTGTACCACATATACATGGAATATGCTGTATATCAATACAGTTCAGTCAATCGATTTGAGATTTGAGATTTAAGAAGAATTGAAGAAACCCACCTCTAACTGTTTGTACTTGGCTGTGCAGTTTTTTTTGAACCGGCAGCTCAAATTTGGGTAAGTTCAACTAGCGCCTTAGCCAAATATTCATATTGCGGCAAAGTATTATAAAACTGAGCCGAAATTCTCACCAACCGCTTGCTAGCATCCGGCCAAGGAATCACCGGCACTTCAATCTTAAAAATATCCCACAGCGCCTCTTGCAAAAGTGGAATTCCTCCCTTTGAAACCGCATCAGACTTTTGATCGCTCAGTTGCACAACTGCCATCGAACCCACCATTTCATCGGGACAAGGCAGTGGCAAATCTAATTTCTCGGCCAATATCTGTCTTCCAGCCAACGCCAAAGCATGATTTTTTGCCATCAATTCCGGCCAGCCGCCATCCCATAAAGAACCCATAAAATCAATGGCGACAGGGACGCACAAATAAGGACTCGGATCGACAGTTCCCATCCAGTCAAATTCTAATTGAAAGCGCGATTTATCAGTGCGGGGCGAATTAGCACCGTGACTGATCGTAGTTGGCCGAATGGCAGCTTGCTTGTCGCGCCGCACGTACAAAAAGGCCGCACCTTTTGGCGCGCACAGCCATTTGTGGCAATTTCCTGTATAGTAAGCCGCGCCAATTTCATCTAAATTCAGCGCTACCATTCCCGGCGCATGAGCTCCGTCTACCAATACATCCACGCCGCGATTCGCTAACTCGCCGACTAACTGTTTGATGGGAAAGATTAAACCTGTTTGGCTGACAATGTGGTCTAATAAGGCTAACTTTGTTTTCGGTGAAACGCACTTAATTATTGCTTCTATAATTTGTGCGGGCGACTCAATTGGAAAAGGTATTTCTGCGACTATTACTTTAGCACCTGTGCGGCTTGCTACAAAATCAAGTGTGTTGCGACAAGCGTTGTATTCCTGATTTGTGGTTAGCAATTCGTCGCCCGGAGCAAAAGAGAGCGATCGCAAAACTGCATTGACTCCCGTCGTCGCATTCGGCACAAATGCCAACTGATCCTCACTCGCACCGATAAATGCTGCTAACTGATTTCTGGCATTATCCAACAGCGGCTCAAATTCGCGCATTAAAAAGCGCAGTGGTTCTCTTTCGAGTTGTTCTCGAAAACTGCTCTGTGCTTCGAGTACGGGAATCGGACAGGCGCCAAAAGAACCGTGATTGAGGAAAGTGATATCGCGATCGAGCAACCAATATTCGTTAATCATAGTTGTTAGTCAGTAGTCATTAGTCATTAGTCATTAGTCATACCAATTTAATGTGAAGTTGCACATATCTCGATCCCCCTAAATCCCCCTTAAAAAGGGGGACTTCAAGAAGCTTCCGGTTCCCCCCTTCTTAAGGGGGGCTAGGGG
>JAUBOH010000769.1:0-1549 GCA_036700145.1 Microcoleus occultus BM001215366 | reverse complement strand
CGTCTCGCTCGCGATGTATGCCGCGAGCGAGACGCTCGCACTGAATATAATCCAGATATATTATTATGATGCAACCGTTCACGATCTGAAAGCAAAAATGAGATGCTTCCAAAGCAAGTAAACTGCGAGAATACATGAAAGCCAATCAATAATGGATTTACTATTTTTTGTAAGTATCTCATTTATTCTACTTTTTATCAGTGCCATCAAAGGTTATTTTATAGTTGCTCCACTGCTGGCTTCGATGGCAATTTTGACAGTTATTTTGTTGAGCAGGGGATTTTCGCTAAAAAGCTTAATCGAAATGGCTGTTGCTGGCAGTCAAAAATCTTTTTCAGTTATCGCTATTTTACTTTTAATCGGAGCGGTAATGGCTGTCTGGATGGCGGCGGGGACTGTTCCGGTTCTGGTATATTGGGGGATTAAATCGATCAACCCTCAGTATTTCATTTTTTGGGCGTTTATCTTAACGAGCGTTTTTTCTGTACTGCTGGGAACATCTTTTGGTGCTGTGAGTACGATCGGCATTGCCTTAATGATAATGGCAAACGGCAGCGGTGTCAATCCGAATATTATCGCCGGGGCAATTGTGGCGGGAGCTTATGTGGGCGATCGGTGTTCTCCGATGTCTTCGAGCGCTAATTTGATTGCCATCCTTACCAAAACCGAAATTTATACCAATCTCAAAAATATGGCCGTGACTGGCTTATTCCCCCTGATTGTTTCCAGCCTGTTGTATTTAATTTTATCTGCTTCAAATCCCGTCGAACTTGCTGGTAGCAACCTGGATTTGGAACTGGGCAAAGCCTTCAATCTCCACTCGATAACTTTGCTGCCAGCCTTGACAATTCTCATACTTTGTGTGCTGCGAGTTGAAGTCAAAATCGCAATGGGTGTGAGTATAATTGCCGCAAGTGCGATCGCCCATTTCGTCCAAGGTTATTCGGCGATCGAGATTCTGCAATTTGCGATCGGCGGATTTAAATTAGCGCCAACTTCTAGTTTAAAAGAGATTGTGGCGGGAGGAGGAGTTTTGTCTATGGCTAAGGTTTCATTAGTTGTAGTTGTCTCCACAGCATTTGCTGGCATTTTTGCCGGCACCAGAATTTTATATTTTGTAGAAGTGTATCTCAATAAAGCTCGAACCAGAGGAGATTTATTCTTTGGTACAACAGTAATTAGCATTTTCTCAGCAGCATTTGGCTGCACCCAAACAATCGCAATTATTTTGACTCATCAATTAGTCGCATCAAAGTATCGCCAATTAAAATTAGATGACGATCAACTTGCTGTAGACTTAGAAAATACCGCTGTTTTGATTTCTCCCTTAATACCTTGGAATATTGCCGGATTAGTTCCGGCGACTGTCTTGAGTGTGAATGCGGATTTTATTCCCTATGCCTTTTATTTGTATCTCGTTCCTTTATTTAGCTTAATTCAAATGAAGTTGTCTAAAATTGGTCAGAAAAATTAACCTAACTAAATGAATACAGAGTATTCCAGGTTTGTGAAGTGTAGGGACACGGCAGTGCCGTGTCCCTACGGGGAA
>JAUBOH010000768.1:0-1566 GCA_036700145.1 Microcoleus occultus BM001215366 | reverse complement strand
GTAGTGAGGACTTCAGTCCTTTCCATTTCTAAGGACTAAAGTCCTCACTACAAACTTTTGCGATTATTCATTTTTCCTTATTCCTTCCTGACCTCCGTTACATCAATTCCAGTTACATCGGAATGATAGAAACGGAGGACACTCAAGATGCCGTGTCCCTACCGCGATTAATTGTAGGGACGCGCGGGACTCGCCGTGTCCTTAAAGAGTTAATTTTAAGTCGCGATTGAGAATTGCTAACTAAATTAACTGCCAGGAGTGCCGAGTTCGATCGCCTTCTGCACCAAATCGTCGGTAACATTCCCCGGCGCACCTGCGGGGTTAACTTCCTTAGCCATCGACAGAAAATCAGCGGGATTGCCGCTTGAATCTGCCGGCATTGCAATGTCTTGAGGAGCGGGAATATCAAACTTAGGTGCAGTTGCAGCGGCCGCAGCTTCAGCGCCGGCACTCGTGCGATCGATATCACTAACGCTGAATTCTTTTGAAGCTTCGTAGTCGGCTGATACATCCACCGTCGGCAACTTTTGTTCTCCAGCTTCCACGCTTTCAGTTATCTGAGCCGCGTCAAAACTTTCAATGTTATTTGATGCTGTATTTATTTCAGACATAGCCGACTCCTTGCAAGTTTTATTTAACAATTCACTGTATTAACAATCACTTAAATTCCCGGCTTTTTCATCTATCCGCAGATGTATCGTGCGCTTCTATCTCAAGGATGATTTATGCTAAGGCGATCGCTCAAAATTATTTGTGTAAAAAAAGAAGGCTACTCTAGGCCAGCGATCCAAACCCATACATCATAAGTCATTCCCAATACCCAATGCCCAATGCCCAATGCCCAATGCCCAAATCGTATTACCTCTAGGGGATGGTGACTTGCACCTGCAAATGTTGATATTTATATATTCTGGAAACATTTTTAAGGAATTTGATTTATGAACTCACCCGCCGCCACCAATTCTCACGCTCTTTCCAACGACACTCAAAACATCGTTCAGACAATCAACGGGCTGGGTACCGACGAAAAACTGGCGCTGCTCTACTTTATTTATGAAAAAATGGGAGATTCAATTACACCAGCCGCTCCCGCCGCCGCCGAACCAGAATTAGCTCCCGTGCTGCTGAATGATTTTTACAACCTTTCCCATGACGAACAACTGAATATAATGCGAGGTATTGTCAACCGATCCGACACGCCGTATTCTCACGCTTACGGAGCTTTGACTGCTAACAATCAGTTGGTGGTTTGGTATGCTTGGGCTATTGGTATGGGGGAGAAAATTGTCGATATCCCCGAAGGATATGAGGCAACTGAGGCTGTTAACGGCGTGTTGGGTAAAATTGAAGCTCTTGATTTTGAACAGCAAATTTCGGTGCTGCGCGACGTAGCTAATAATATGGGCTACACGGATGTTAAACCAATTGCTACTCAGGCTCAAGTAGGGAAAACTTCTAGTCTTTAGATCGGACTTTGCTAAAGTCCTCACTATAAAATTGATTGCAAGTTCGTAGTGAGGACTTCAGTCCTTTCCATTTCTAAGGACTAAAGTCCTCACTACAAAC
>JAUBOH010000767.1:0-1568 GCA_036700145.1 Microcoleus occultus BM001215366 | reverse complement strand
ACCCGATACCACCTTCATCCAAAACAGTCTCAACGAGTTACCGGGCGATCGGATTGACACCGACAGCCTTCTGGCAAGTAGCTGCATTGTCCGGCGCGATCGACCAAAAGCAGGAAGTTTTACCGTCACAGGTACGGGTGGCTTACCGCAGCGCCCCGGAGATGCTCAAATGTCCGACTTTCCCACAGTAGATGTGGAAACTCTACCCAGTGACGCCACATCCTCAAATCGTTCTTGGCAAACAGGCGACCCAATTGTAGAACCTCAAGGCGTGTATCGACTGCCGAATGGGAAACTTGTTATGAGTCGAGAATGTTCTCGCATTCAATAACATGACTCGTCCTAAACAGAAAGTTATCACGCAAGAGCCAAAAACAACGAAAAATTCGATTGAGAGCAGCTAAAAACCCCAGATATTGACTAATTTTGGAGTTTGTCTTTGCGAGCAAATCTCGCGAAGACATTCTTTTTTGTCCCAAGTCCAATAATTACCCATTGCAGAGTTGTGCAATGATAACTACCTTAGAGAGCAACAGGAAATACAAACTTAAGCAATTAACTTGACACAAAGTAATCTAGTTTTATCCAATCTATTTATTTATCGTATTAATAATTAAGCTTTCCACAATTTGGACTTCAAACAAATTGTCCAAACTCCAATACACAAAAACAGGGACAAAAACCATGACAGCATTATTACCAGAACTAGCTTCTCAGCAAATAGGTGAGGTAACGTCAGATCCATCTGCGGGGACTCCAGTAACGTTTGATTTTGCGGGTAATTTTTCTGCGAATGTCAACTTTAATCCAGCAGTGGTTGGGTTCGTTGAAAATTATTTCCAAGTGGACTTACCAACGGCGTGGACGATTACTGATGAACCTTTTACAGGTCGTTTCACCCCTCCCAGCAACCCCGCCGAATATGCAGATGGCGACCTTAATCTAGACTTGCCCTTACTTGCTGACACCTTAGGAATTAACCTGGAAGATTCTTTCATTGATGTTTTATGGAGTGTGGGAATTACTGTTCCCTCTGCTCTCGCTGAAGGTTTCAATTCTTTAGGAATTACGGATGTCAATTCTGCCGTTGAATTCGCCGATAAATTACTCGATTTTGATTTAGAAGCCAGTGGCACATTGACGAATGGGGGAGGAACGACTGGCTTTGATATCCGCTACTCTGACGGTACAAATTCCATTGTTATTGATGGATTCGATCCCAACATATTAGCTGATAGCTTAACAGGGCAATCTACGATCGCGGTCGAAGGAACGTTCGGCGTAAATCTGGTATTAAGTGAGTTCGTCCAAGTCACGAATACCTTAGGAATAGACCTTCCTCCAGAAGTTGATTCTTTCCTTGCCACTGCTCAGGTTTGGGGAATCAATCAAATAGGATTAGCCTCTGGCTCTTTTAATTTTGGAGTCAGCACAGTTCCAGTTTCTACTGTTCTCTAGTGCTTGATGATTTCTGTTTGAGCTGTTGTAATCATCTTTCGCTAGGCTATGGCACGTTACTTACAAATCAAAAGTAATTGATGTGCCATAGATAGGGTCAGAATCGGCAC
>JAUBOH010000766.1:0-1569 GCA_036700145.1 Microcoleus occultus BM001215366 | reverse complement strand
TATAGGGGCCAAACTTGCATTCAAAGCTACGTTCTGCTCTGGGAATGAAACAAGATCCTCTTCTTTCTGGACCAGCCCAGTTGTTGGCCAAAGCTACAAGGGGAAATGACATTAGAGCTGCTAGTATGGAAAATGTAGCTCCTAAAATCGTAATTTTCGCAGTGTTTTGTGGCATTTTCAGACTCTTATTGGATGTAGGTTTACGTAGATTTGGATGGATTTGTTAGGGAGAGGAATAGGAGCGATCGCGCATCCGATGAGGGCGATCGCCTCTATAAGTCAGACATCAATAAAAGTGTCTAGCCATAAGCGAAGTAGCTGACATTTTTTGTTTGTCCAAACCCAACGCTAACTGTTGTCTGAGTCCGGTTTGTAGCACCTGCTTGAGCAATTTGAGGGTTATCAGGGGTTGGTCCCGCTTCCGGGCGTACTACGGCAATATGTCCAATTCCCCCAACATTTTTCCAGCTTGCTACAGTAGGAATGCCTTGAGAGGCTGCCTTTGTTGCATCTTGTGCAGTAACTTTTTTCCATCCATTCGCTGAATTATTTAACCAGTCATTCATTCCGTTAGCATCTAGCTCTCGCCCAGTATTTGTCCAGTGAGGTAGAGGGGCCCGTAAAGCCCGAATGACATCTGTAGCAAAAATGTTACAAAAAGTGACCCATCCATTAGGTTTGTAACGCAAGTTTTGTTGATCTTCAACATTGAAATAGTTAATAACTTGACGAATTTGGTCTGCTGAACGATATCGAGTATCAGCTACAACAGGCATCTCTGGATCTTGAATGTAACGTGCTTGGTCTCCAGACTGTCCTGACCAGCGCTCTGGAGTCGTGTTTGATATGCTAGCGAAGGGGTTAGGATAAGGAATGACAGTTCCTGGCAAATTCCGATCGTTTCCTGATAGACTACCAAATTTTACAAGGCTCGCACTACCTCCATTTAGCTGCACTTGAGCAGTACCATTATTTAGCCAATTAAGTACACCATTTTCAAAACTTTGTCGCCAATTGCCGTTGCCAATATGGGATTCTTCACTTGTAGGTAAACCTAGCTGACTATTTTGACCTCCTGAATTCAGGTAATGCCTGCCCAAACTACCGCGAACAGAGAAAGTACCATTGGCTGAGTGAAAAATTGCACCGTTTTGGAAGTTTTGTCGCCATTTACCAGGTGAAAATTGGAATTCAGCACCCGTAGATCCACCCAAAGCCTGAGCTATAGCTGGACTTCTGTTGTAAAAAGAACCAATACTACCTTGGATCGGAAATGAACTCAACTGCTTCTCTATTAGATATTGGTGTCCATCTAATAGAATAGTTGCTGTATCATCCTCACCCTTCAACGCCTGAAGCTCACCCTGAGTCAACTCCTTACCCTGCACAACCCTCGAAAAAATCGCCCCCTCATCTCCCGGTGAATCCGTAACATTCAACCGCGAATCAACAGAGTGCCCGATTTCTTCCAGCAACACATCCGCAACCGCCGCCGGATTCGCCGCATTCCCAGCCAAAAATTCCTTCGATAAATAAATCGTATCCGTCGCCGCAGCAAAAGCCCCATTC
>JAUBOH010000765.1:0-1581 GCA_036700145.1 Microcoleus occultus BM001215366 | reverse complement strand
TACTAGAACTCGATCGGATTTTCACCTTAATTAACGCTAAAGTTATAGCAGCCTCATGTCCGTAAACCGCGCTACTAGAAATTTAGTGGCTTGTAGGGTGCGTCCCTTTCGATGGCGAGTGCAGTAATTAAAGTTTCTCTGGGGACGCACCCAACTCGATCTTGTAGGGTGCATCAGACTTTACCGGAAATAAAATATGTGCTAATGTACTAGGAAATATGTGTTTGTACCGGAAATGCTGGTCAATATTTAGTTAGGTTGCATACATTGTCTGTCGAAGCAGTATTGCGAGCGAATTGGTGAGGTGTTTCAGGTGAGGGATTGATGTCATATTCATTTCAAATTGGGCAGAGATATACAAGACGTGATGTTTATCGAATTATTGGAATTTCTGAAGACACTCACGGAGGAAACTGGGCTACAGGATATGCTCGTTACGATAATTCTTGGTTCATCTTTTGCAACATTGGAACATCTGGACGCACAGGTCATGACTATGCCAATCAATGGGTAGGAAATCGACTGGAGTGGTATGGCAGAACTACTTCACAATTACACCATCCATCCATCCAGTCCATGTTAAGTGTAGATAGCGATACCTATATTTTATGGCGTGAAGATAACAAAGAACCCTTCATCTTTGCTGGAATTGGAAACGCAGAAGAACTAGAAGATATTACACCTGTCAAAATCATTTGGACATTTGAGACAGAAATATTCCCTGATGAAATTTCTCCATCTACGACTTTCCGAGAAGGAACAGTCTGTAAAGTATCAGTCAACGCCTATGAACGCAACCCAGTTGTGCGACAAAAATGTATTGAACACTACGGCGCAACTTGCTATGTCTGCTGTTTCAATTTTGGGAAAGTGTTTGGAGAATTAGGAGATGGCTTTATTCACATCCATCATCTTCGGCCGCTTTCTGAGATTGGTGAAGAATACGAGGTTAATCCTGTAGAAGATTTGCGTCCTGTATGCCCCAATTGCCATGCCATGATTCATCGACGTTCGCCACCACTTACGATTGAGGAAATTAAGGCACTACTATTGAAGAGTGCTGCAAATTATTCAGCAACCTAACAAATCGCTATTCCATCGCCCAACGCCGATCGCACCAACCCCCTATCAATAACCGGACGTTGGTCTCAAATCTCCTCCTAGGCCAGAAAGATCATAGGCGCGATCGACCAAACGAAAAAACTGCGGTAATCCAGAACTAGAAAGCGTACTATACCGTAAATTGCCCACACTGGAAAATTTTCCTACTTTTCCTGAGTAAAAATTGACCCATATCTAAACTATGAACTATATTAAAAACATGGATGCAGCAGACATGATCTAATCATGACATCCCGTTACCCACGAGGTCGAGGAATTCCGGTAAAGACGTTCTTAATACCAAAATTTATATTTTGGCGAAGGCTCCTTAAGGAGCCTTTGTTATTTTAGGGCTTCGGTTTTTGCCGATCGAACTTTTAATAAAATTTGAATTAAGGGCGATCGCATATTTCGAGAGTTGGATTGAGGGCGATCGCATATTTTTGGCGAACCATTATACAGTAGTATTAATTTGTCTCT
>JAUBOH010000764.1:0-1590 GCA_036700145.1 Microcoleus occultus BM001215366 | reverse complement strand
TTAACCCATCTGCGAGGTACGGATGTATTCAGCATTTTGTTTTCAATTCGATTCTCTTTCACCGACGCTGCACGAAGAGCGATTATACTCCTTAACCCGTGAGAAACCTGTGGTGGAATTGGTTTTCAGGGGAATATCGTGAGGAAAGAAGACTTTAGCCCCAACAGTATTATCTAGTTTCAGATACAAGAAATCTTGCTGTGCTTTTGCCTGCTGTAATTTCTAACAGCTTTGTTGGAAATTCAGATGGTTTTGCATTGAATTTTATTGGCAATCAGATGGCATTTGTGTCGGAGATTCGGCATCGGATACTGCTTGGTTTCCGAGGGAGTTTTTATGGACTGATTCATCTATTGATATCGTTTATGGTTGGATCGGAATGATTTAACCACAGAGAGCGCAGAGAGCACAGAGTCAGAGAAGAGAGAGATGAATAATAATGAATCAACAGAAATACAAATGAACAAAAAATCGCCAGAACTTAAAACTATCCTCACCCGTGTTTCTATCAATTCATTAGGCAAAGAAGGCGATCGCTTTTCAATCAATCCGTAAATCTCTGCCGATGGCCGCTTCATCGCTTTTGAATCCACTGCTACTAATTTAGTCACGGGATATACTAACAACAATTCAGATATTTTTGTTCGCGACAGACTTACTAATATCACCACGCGCATCTCTGTAAACTCAACCGAAAATCAAGGGAATTTTGATGCTTTTAACCCTGCTATTTCTGCTGACGGACGTTTTGTGGCTTTTGAATCTAATTCAACAAACTTAGTAGCAGTAGATACTAACAATACATCAGATATTTTCCTGCACGATCGCCTAAATGGTAACACAACCCGCATCTCCGTTGATTCGACAGGCCAAGAGGGCGATCGCCCTTCACTTAACCCCTCAATTTCTGCCGATGGCCGCTTTGTGGCCTTTGAATCTAATTCAACCAACATAGTACCGGGAGATATAGCAGTCGCCAAGGGCTCAGTGACCGGAAGTGTCCTAACCACCTTGACGGTTGCTATACTAACAACAACTCAGACATTTTTGTCCGAGACATATTTACTGGAATTACTACCCATATCTCAGTTGACTCAACAGGAAATCGGGGAAATATTGGCTCTTTCAACCCCTCAATTTCCGCCAAGGGTCGCTTTGTTGCCTTTGACTCTTTAGCAGATAACTTAGTGGCGGCAGATACTAACAGCACTAGAGACATTTTTGTCCGTGATATCCAAACAAATACTACTACTCGCGTATCGGTAAATTCATCTGGAAATCAGGGAAATTTGGGATCTATTTCTGCTGTTGTTTCTGCTGATGGTCGCTTTGTCGCATTTCAGTCAAATGCTAGCAATTTAGTTACCGGAGATACTAACGGCACTTCCGATATTTTCGTCCACGATCGGCTGACGAATACTACTAGCATGGCCTAAATGAATTCTACAGGCGAGATCGCTAATAGAAGCTCATTTAAGGCATCAATTTCTGATGATGGTAGATTCGTGGCTTTTGACTCTCTAGCTGACAACTTAGCGGCCGCAGATACCAACGGTACTAATGATATCTTTGTGCGCGATCGAGACACAG
>JAUBOH010000763.1:0-1594 GCA_036700145.1 Microcoleus occultus BM001215366 | reverse complement strand
CGGCTGCTAGCAATCGGGATTTGAAGGCTGAGCAAAAGGCTTCGATGCGATCGTAAATTATACCAATTGGTGAACAGCAACATCTGTAGGGACACGGCATTGCCGTCTCCTCCGCTGGTGCTTTGGTAAAAAGGACACGGCAGTGCCGTGTCCCTACAATATTATTTTGGGGTAGGGACACGGCATTGCCGTCTCCTCTATCATAAGGAGTGCAACCGGATTTGATATCATACATCCAAAACTTGCTCTGCTGTCAGCGCTAATTCCGGGAAAGTTCGAGATATAATTCGCTCAGTCCCTCGGTAAGCAGTCATTTGATAAACCCCATTTTCATCGAGCAGGTAAACAAAAACAGTCGGCTCTTTCGGGTTGCCCAAATAGTTTCTGCTACCCAAAGCTAAATAATCGACAATCCAGTATTCATAAATTCCCAGCCGCTGATATTCGTCCAGCTTGTCGATATAATCATCTTCCCAATTTGTCGAGACAACTTCTACAACTAATTGCAGCGGTTCAGTTAGGGCTGAGTAAGCGAAAGGCTTCGACTCCCAAAGAGTTTTGTCTACTACAGTAACATCAGGATGGCGGCCTTGTTCTTTACCATTTGGAGTTAAAGTTCTCAACATAAATCTGCCAGATACCCTGTAATTGAGGGGGACGCGATCGACTTCTCTATCAAATTGTTTGATCAGAAAATCGGCAACATCCTCATGCAGTCTGATTGGTAATATTTTCACAATTTCTCCATTGACAAGTTCATAGCGGCCTTCTTCATCGGGAAGTTGCTTTACAAATTGCTCGAAACTGAGCATCTGCTTAGGTTGGGTACGAGTTGTGGTCATGGTTTACTCTCATTTAACTAGATTAGGACTTATACCAATTTAATGGGTCGTTGCACATATCTAGATCCCCCTAAATCCCCCTTAAGAAGGGGGACTTTGAGAACAATCTTGTCCCCCCCTTATTAAGGGGGGCTAGGGGGGATCTGCAACCAGTTTAACATACTGTTTTAACACAGGTGCAATCGTGAAAACGGTTTCAGTTTCACAGCTCAATTTTTCGATCATTCCCCGTCTGGCTAAAGATTGTATTGCTTTGAATAATTCGCCCTGCGAGCCTTGATATTTTGCCACTAATTGGGCAAACGAAACAGGTTCGGTTTCATTACTAAGTTGCGATATTGCCTGTTTTTCTATTTCCGACAACCGCTGATAATGCTGCTGCAATAGCGGTGTCAACTCATCGCTTAAAAATACTGGTTGATAGCTTAAATATTGAGATACTCTACCGTTAAATAAGTTGTTAATAGTTTGAGCGACTAATTTTAACCAGAGTGGATTGCCTTGATAAAGGTTAATCAATTCTGGCCAGGTTTCTTCATCCAATAAACCTTTTTTTCTCAGAATTTCGGTTGCTGCTTCACCTAAGCCAGTTAATTGCAATAAACAAACTGCTGAATTATCGTCGGTGAATGTGAGGATGTCTGAGGGAGGTTCCCAACTATTGAGGATTAAGCAGCTATTGTGGGGAATTTCGCCGATGAGTTTAAATAGGGTTCCGTAATTTTCATATCCGGGTTTATAATAACCTGCAA
>JAUBOH010000762.1:0-1596 GCA_036700145.1 Microcoleus occultus BM001215366 | reverse complement strand
GGGGGACAAGAACTTACTCAAAGTCCCCCTTCTTAAGGGGGATTTAGGGGGATCTAGACTGGGGTAAAAACGATATATATCAAGGGTTTTAGTCTTAAGTTGACACGATCGAGGACACGACGCCGTGTCCCTTGAGTTCCCGATTTAAAATCAAAAATCAAAAATCAAAAATCAAAAATCAAAATGACTTTACCCAAAGCAAGGCGCGATCGCGGCAGAATACTGACTGACAAAGGATGGAAGAGAATCTGGGACGCAATTTACCTCAAATTTGCCGATCGCCCCGGTTTGCAGAAAATCTCAGAACTTACCGATCCTGGACTTAATCCAAAATCTCCCTCTTTCGTCTCCACGGATACGGTGTCTAATATATTGAATCGGCGAGCACCGGCTGACAAAGCCAAAATTGAGAGTTTGTTTGCGAGTTTTGGACTGCGACTCGAACCTGACGATCGAACTTCGGGAGATATTTCGGGGAATCTCGCGCCCGCTCCAACTCCTCAAACCCGCTCAAATTGCAGCGAATTGCCGGATATTTCGGGTTTTTGCGGTCGCCGGGAAGAATTGGGTTTGCTGAAAAACTGGATTTCGGGCGATCGCTGTCGCTTAGTTGCGATCTTCGGGATGGCGGGAATTGGCAAAACTGCACTTTCGGCGCAATTAGCCAAGCAAATTCAGCACGAGTTTGAATTCGTCATCTGGCGGAGTTTGTCTAATGCGCCACTTTGTCAAGATTTGGCGATTGACCTAATTAAATTTATCTGCGACAGTCAGGGCAAAAAACTGCCGGAAAACCTCAGTGACGGCATTTCCGTTCTGATTGAGCATTTGGAAGCGCACCGCTGTTTAATCGTGTTTGACGGCGTAGAAGCGATTTTAGATACGGGCGGTTTGGCTGGCAAATACCGATCGGGCTATCAAGATTACGAAAGGCTGTTCAAGCAAATAGGAGAATCAAACCATCAAAGCTGTTTGTTGCTGACCAGTGCGGAAAAATCCAGAGACATTGCTTTGTTAGAAGGTCAAACCCGCCCGGTTCGCTCTTATAAACTCACAGGTTTAGAAAATATGGCAGCGCGGGAAATCCTGCAAGAAAGAGGCTTGATTAAAGAAAGAGAATGGGACGAATTGATTGAATGTTACGCGGGTCATCCTTTGGCGCTCAGGATTGTTTCGGCAATGATTTTAGAACTTTTTGACGGTAAAACTTCGGAATTTATCAGACAAAATACGGTATTTTTAGGTCAAATCAATCATATTTTATCCCAGCAATTTCAGCGGCTTTCGGTGTTAGAAACAGAGGTAATGAAGCAGTTGGCAACTGCGGGAGTGCCAATGGATCTCGCTCAATTGCGCGGGGGACTTTCTGCACCAGTTTCTAGCTCGAAGTTGATGGAAGCGCTGGAATCTCTGGGATGGCGATCGCTAATTGAAAAAATCACAGTCAGCGGTAATGTTGCTTTCACGTTACAGCCTGTAGTTCGGAAATACGCGATCGACCGATAGTAATATTAATTCCGGTAACACTCCTTATGATATAAATGGAGGACACGGCAGTGCCGTTTCCCTACCCCGATTAATGTAGGGACACGGCAC
>JAUBOH010000761.1:0-1603 GCA_036700145.1 Microcoleus occultus BM001215366 | reverse complement strand
AAAACAGCATTTCCCCCAATTCCGGCCGCACCAAACGACCCGTTCCCGAGTCCCACAAACCCGCAATTGCCCGCAGCAAAGAACTCTTCCCAGCACCGCTTTGACCGACAATTAACAGTCCTTCACCGGGCTGCACTGCTAGGGACAAATCACTAATTAAAGTTTTTTCATGCTTCGGAGTATCTAAGGTGACGTGTTCCAGTAACAAGTTGAAATCTATAACTGTATCAATTGTTCTGACTTCGACTTCAACCGGATCTTTTTTATTTTTCAAACACTCATTGAACGTGGCTAAACGATTAATTCCCGCTGCAAATAAACTCAAAGTTTCAATCTTGTAGACAACCAAAGAAAATGCCTCTAAAACCTGACGAAAAGCAAATTCAGCTTGAGTAATATCGCCGTATCTGATCTCACCTGCAAAGTAGATAGAAGCCAGAAATAAAGAGGGGATAATATAAGTTGCATACTTATAGCTGTATCTAAAATATTGCAGATTCCGCTGCCAGCCAATTAGTAAATTAAAGTTCCCAACTGCTTCTGAGAATCGGTTTTTTACTTGAACAGATTCCTGCGCTTCTCCCCGGTAAAAAGCAATTGATTCTGCATTGTCCCGAATGTGAACTAATCCATAGCGAAAGTCAGCTTCTTTACGGAGCTGATTGAAGTTCAAAACTATCAATTTTTTGCCAAAAATTACCATTACTACTGTCCCAAAGACAGCATAAATGATTAGTCCGATCGAAAGACTTTTAGAAATAGACCACAGAATACCCGTAAAAGAAATAACATCAATAACTGCTCCCAACATCAGTAGCAAAAAATTCAAACTCGTGCTAGTGAAAGATTTAATATCTTCAGCGATTCGCTGATCGGGATTGTCGATTTCCTTCTGAGAATTTATTTCGTAATAAGCGCGGTTTTGAAAATATCTCTTCAGAAAACTATCAGTCATCCACTCTCGCCAATACAGTCCCAGTTTGTCTTGGGTATAGCGGTAAATAACTACTATCGGAGTAGCGATGATGAAAACTCCAGCATAAACCCACATAAACCGCCAAAAAGTGCTCTGATCTTTTTCAGCAAGTGCTGTCGTAAAAAAGTTTTCAATGTAGCTAATTACTACGTTCATCCCACTAACTGACAGCGACAAAAATAGCAACAAAGCTAACATTACCCACTGCTTCCAGCGCGGTATCAACTTGCTTCTGAAAAATCCAAAAGCAACCAGCGGCAGGATTAACATTAAACCAACGATCGCAATTGTCGGCGAGTAGATAATCCCTTTAATCAAAGTAGCTAAGCCAGCGGCAACCCCATTAAAAGCATCGGGAAAAAGGACTTGAACACCCAAACTTAGAACACTTACAACCACAAACATCGCAGCGAATAGAAATATCAACAACATCGCTACTAATCCCAAAAAAATCCTGCCGCCCCCAGGCTCCAAAGGATAAAAATAAGGCTGGGCGATCGCAATAAATCGCTCCCACAACTGACGGTCAAATCGATTCATCTTTGCTGTTTACAAAACAACTTTAACTGTTCTAACATATCAAGTTTTATTTCCCATTCCTGGAGTAATTTATTCGAGTGTTTAGCT
>JAUBOH010000760.1:0-1605 GCA_036700145.1 Microcoleus occultus BM001215366 | reverse complement strand
CCGTTTCCCTACCCGAAAATAATATTGTAGGGAAACGGCACTGCCGTGTCCTGATTTCTTGTTACAGGATTTAGCAGATCCGTACAGGTTAGATTGTTTTATTTGGTGAAGATATTGCTAGATTTGTTACCGCATTTCCTCAACGCTTTGGGAGACAGCAATGAGCAAATTTCAATTATTCGATGCAGTTAATTTAATCGAAGCAATCCCCCTCGCTGATGGCGAGATTGCACCGCCAGAAACAGCCGGGGCAATTGTTGAGGTTTTCAAGAATGGTGAAGCTTATTTAGTAGAACTATTTGGCGGATGGGTGAAAGCGGAAGTTGGCGGAGATTTTGTTCCTGCAAGTGAGGATGAACCGGGGGCATTTATGGAAACGATAGGTGTTGAAACGGTTTATCTGCATCAGTTGCGATTATACAACTGACGCATGGGCTCAGAAACCGGGTTTTTGCGAAAATACTTCGTTGCAGCGAGTAAATGCGCTAAAAACCCGGTTTCTTTGTCGGAGTGCGTAAATCCCGATCGCCCTTTTGATGAATTTACCTACATCCCTGTTTAATATTCCTCGTGAAAAGAGTCTTCAATCGAAAGACAATCTGGCGAACAGGGATTTGCTAGTTGTTGCAGTTCAAGGTTCCGATCCTCCAATGAACCTACCTTGTACTGTAGTTCAAGCTTTTCATGTTCCGAGTCATCTAACTTTTGTTGGAGTTCTAGATTTTCATTACATTTTTGTTGATTCTCAATTTGAAGCAATTCGATAATTTTCTCCTTTGCTTCTATTTCTTCAATCAGAGTGCGGATCAAGTTGGCTTGAGTAGAGTGTGCTATTTTAAGTTGCTCAGTGAGCTGTCTATTTTCAGAAATTAGGATGTTAGCCATTTGCTTCTTTGACTAAGTGTTGGGTGGATTGATACTCACAATTACAACAAATAGATTAGATACAGCTAAGCCAGCCAGTAAGCTGACTGGCTGCTGTCTAGGCTATTTTGTTCTCAGTTAATTTCCTGCTTGGGAGAGTGCTGAGCAATCCACCCGCGAATCTCGTGATTAGCCATACTTTTGAAGTATGGTCTGTCTTTTATACCTTGACGCTTGGCTAGGTTCAAGGCGATCGCAACAAGCCGACTTTTTTGAGCATCTTGATGAAGCTGAGAAGCCAGATCGGCTAACTCTTGACCGTGAGGATGAGCAAGCAGTGCTGCTAGTAACGCTAGCGAGTCTTTGTGTGTTATCATTGGTGTAATCTTTAAAAAACAAAGTGACGCGCTTGTAATTGGGCGTCATCTTTTCTAGATTATATTAAATAAAAATTTTCATGGCAAGTGTTTATACTCCCAAATTTTTAGTTTAATTAACTTGCCAAAATCATTGACAAATGTTTGGGAGTAGGCTAAAATATGTAATTTTTTTATCTAACCGTTTTCAACAAAATCTAACCGTAATTAATGATTAAGCCGAACAAATCCTATAATATGAAAAATTCCCGCACAGTGTCAAGTGCTTTTATCCGAAAATTCCCAATATTGGGAATTATGACTTGAAAGATTGTTGAGTTCGGGATGCTACAGCCTCGATCGCCCCTCTCTCCCATTCTGCGTC
>JAUBOH010000759.1:0-1607 GCA_036700145.1 Microcoleus occultus BM001215366 | reverse complement strand
GAGGGCGATCGCATATTTTTGGCGAACCATTATACAGTAGTATTAATTTGTCTCTCTTTCTTTGTAAATCTTTCATGCGGCGGGATTCAATTTTCTACAAACTGTTCGGACAAGCGCCCACTTTGCTGTTCGATCTACTGACGACAACTCCAGCAAATGCTGCCAATTATCGCTTTGACTCGGTTGCAGTCAAAGAACCTAAATTTGAAATTGACGGCGTATTTTTGCCCCCAGAATCTGAGGAACCGGGCATCGTCTATTTTTGTGAAGTTCAGTTTCAGAAAGACGAACAACTTTACGAACGATTGTTTGGTGAATCGTTTTTATATTTTTACCGCAATCGCAGTCGTTACAGCGATTGGCAAGCTGTGGTAATTTATCCATCACGCAGCGTCGAACAAAGCGATGTTTATCCTTATCGAGCTTTGCTCAACAGTAATCAAGTGCATCGGGTATGCTTGGATGAGTTGGGGGACATTCGCGCTTTGCCTTTAGGAATTGCGCTGATGGTGTTGACGACTGTCGGGGAGACTCAAGCACCAGCAGAAGCAAGATATTTGCTGAGCCGAGTCCAGGAAGAAGTTCCACCAGCAGCAGGTCGTGACATAATAGACCTATTGGCTACTATTTTGTCGTACAAATTTACATCGTTGAGTCGAGCCGAGGTGGAATCAATGTTGGGAATTACATTACAGGAAACGAGATTCTATCAAGAAGCTAAGGCGGAAGGACGGCAGGAAGGACGGCAGGCAGAAGCCTGTGCCCTGATTGTCCGACTATTAACCCGTCGGTTACGGCAAGAAATTTCTGAGGAAATGCGATCGCGCCTTGCCAATCTGCCCTTGTTAGTGCTCGAAGATTTGAGTGAGGCACTGTTGGATTTTGCTACTATGGCGGATTTGCACGCTTGGCTGGAGGCGCAGCAGTTGGAAAGATAAGAGTTTGGTGCGTTATTAAGGGCTTATATCAAATCTGCTAGCATCGGACTTGTATATCCCACCGCTGGCTATTGATGCTCGAAATAAAGACGCGCCATTATCTCAATCCTCGTCATTTTCGCGGATAGCTATTTCAATTTCATCTGGAAAAGCTGCCGCATAAGCCCAGGCATTTGCAAAATCTGTAGCCGTTAGTGTGGGATAGTTATCTAAGAGTTTCGACTCGTTCATACCCAAACGACGAAAGCTCTCTAGCACCCAAACAGGAATGCGAGTCTGTCTGATACAAGCATCACCGCCGCAGACACCGGGGGTTTTGCTAATTCCTTGCCAGGTGTTAGCTAAGTTTTGAGTTAATAATTGGATAATTTGAGCTTTCTCGGTTGGCGTTAAGGCCAGGAGTTGTACTTCTAATTCTTGGATTGTCATAGAATCTATTTGATTTATGAATTAGGTATCTATTTGCTATTATAGTGATTCTCAAGTAAGTGATTTACGTCAGCCAGTAATTATAGTCCTGGACGCGATCGACCAATTTTCAAGCTGTCCGTGGGGTAAGGTGCTAAATTACCAATTATATCGTGTCCAGTCGATCGACCATTATAAAACTGGTTCGTCGTAGTGCGGACTTAAGTCCGCAACAAGCGAGCGGACTTAAGTCCGCACTAC
>JAUBOH010000758.1:0-1608 GCA_036700145.1 Microcoleus occultus BM001215366 | reverse complement strand
AAAAATATTTTTAAGGAGAATTGACTCATGACTGCTGATGAAGCTCTAGCGCTGGTGGAAACCGTTCTAAAGGGCGAACGGTTGAACGACATTCAAGAGCTAATCTTCAAGCAATGTTGGGAAGGACGACAGTCTTATAAAGAAATTGCTCGAATCTACAGTTATGATGATGAATATATAAAGTACATTGCTGGAAAATTATGGAAGTTGCTATCAAAAGCTTTTGATGATAATGTCAAAAGAAATAATTTGAAATCAGTAGTAAATGGATACTTGCGGCGACATCAAGTGAACTCACAGCGAAATCAGTTAATGGGGATTAACCTTAGTGGAGCAGACTTAAGTGGCTCAATACTATGCTTTGCCAACAACTTAAACGGAGCCAATTCATCTCCAGCTAATTTAGACAATGTAATCAATCCTGATAATAAGACAGAATCAGATTTAGGCGATGAAAAGATACAAGATGAAAATGGAAACAACGAAGGAATTGAGTCTAACACAGAAGAACTAATTTATCACTGGAATGATTTGTGTTTTCGCTGCGAAGAAGAAGTGAAAATTGCCGAAGCACTCGATCGCACAAACACCCTCTTTTTCCCCAACTCCAAAGCCCGCCTCACAACACCGGAAGGCAGGCAAAACCAAGAACCCGATTTCCTCATATTTCACCAAGGCAAATTGGGTATTCTTGAGATATGGCATCCCGATACACAAAAAAACGAAGAACGCGATCGCGACTTTGCCTCTGCTGGCATCTGCACTATCTACTATTGTGAAGCCCACAGGTGCAGTCAAGAAGCCGATCGCGTTGTGCAGGAATTTTTAGAGATTTTGAGTCACGCATAGGGCGATCGCCTTCAGGATGCTAGACTACTACGTCAGGCTCAAACGGCAATACTCCTGTTCCATCAATCAAGTAGTGATTTTTTTGCAGTAAACAGCCTCAGAACAAGTTTTTGTATCCGAGTACACAGACTCGAACACCCGACACAGCTATCGAGTTATCCGCCTGTGGGAACAAGACCCCGCTTCACTGCTGTCCGTCCCCGGCTTACTCCCGCTGGCGACACTATCCCAAACCAACTCGCCGCGAACTTTGTTAGAGCAAATAGCTACTCAGATTGCTACAATACAAGAACCTACTCAACAAGCAGATTTACTCGCTTGTACCCAAGTGCTCGCAGGTTTGAGATTTGAAAAAGACTTAATCAGACAACTATTTAGGAAAGAAACTATGCGCGGTTCTGTGATTTACCAAGAGATTCGCGAAGACGGCCTCCTTGAAGGAAGACAACTAGGCCTCCTTGAAGGAAGGAAAGATGAGGCGCTGTCGTTCCTCACTCGCCAGTTGACTCGACGGATTGGTTCGATCGCACCTGAAACCCGCGAGCAAATTCAGACTTTATCCGTAGAAGAATTAGAGGATTTAGGAGAGGCGCTGCTGGATTTTTCATCAGCCTCAGATTTAACCAATTGGTTGAATGAACATCAGCCTTAATTGCTAAGATATAGCCTCTTATATTAATTTAATGGGTCGTTGCATATATCTCGATCCCCCTAAATCCCCCTTAAGAAGGGGGACTTTGAGAAGAGTCTTGTCCCCCC
>JAUBOH010000757.1:0-1610 GCA_036700145.1 Microcoleus occultus BM001215366 | reverse complement strand
GATGCCGTGTCCCTACAATTGATCGTGGTAGGGACACGGCATCTTGAGTGTCCTCCGTTTATATCATTCCGATGCTAACAAATTTGATATTACTTGCCAATAACTAATAACTAATGACTGCTGACTAATGACTGATGACTAATTATTGCTGGCGAGAGTGCAATGCTGGATTTGACGATCGCCGGTACAATGCGATCGCAGGCCATTCTCGCCCCCGAAAGGTTTCTGGCGACAGGGCCTACTTGCAGCGCTGCTAAACCACCGGTCAAAAACAATTCGCATCCGGGCCAGCGCAGGTGTTTGTCTAAAACTGGCAAACCTTTAACTATTTGAATGGGATGCGTTTCTAGCATTTCTTTGAACAAAGGCTCGGCTGCAATGTCTAGTTTGGTGCCGGTTGCTAGCCAAATTCGATCGGCAAATAACGTCTCCCCACCGCTACAATCCACAGTCCACCTGTTATTTTCCCACCGAACGGCAACAATTTCGCACTGTTCGTGAAAAGTCAGTTGTTCGCTGCGGGACAGCCTGCGCAACTGTGTCATAATTTCAGGTGTCATCGAACCGCCGTTGCGAGCTTGTTGAATAATTTCCCAACGCTTCTGACAATCCGGTTCGGCCTCGAATCCTTTGAGGTATTTTGGCCCCAACCAACCGGGTTCGGCATCAAATAGTTTTTCTTGGAAATAGCGCCTCGTCATTAACAAAACTTTTGCTCCTTTGGCAATTGCTCCTACTGCTAAATGTCCGCTGGTTAGTCCGCCGCCGACAATTAATATTTGTTCTCCTTGCAATTGCAAATTTCGCAAATCTACTTGATGGGAGTGGCGAATTCTTTCGGCGGGATGCTGTGTTTGGATTTGATTTGCCCAGGCTGGTAAATGCGGTTTTCCACTGCCGGCGGCGACAATTACTCGGCGGGCGATCGCACTTTTTCCGTCTTCAAACCACAGGCGGAAACGGCCGGATTTCGGCTGAATGCGGGTAACTTTTGCTTTGAAAACTCGATCGCCCAATTGCCACTTTTTAACTGTATCAGCACAAAATTCCTCAAATAACCGACTTCCGGGCAAATCGTAGGGGGGAAACAATTCGGAAGAGCGATTTTCGGCAAACCTCCGCAATTCGTAAGGGTTGGGATCTGGGTGGTGGACTGCGGGCGATCGCAAATGCCCAATTTCTAATGCTGCAAATTGCCGCCGCCACTGACTCAGCCATTCGCCGCTGGGATCGAATGCTAAAAATTTATCCCGGAGGCTGTTGCGTTTTTTCAATATGTGTGCTATGAGAGTCAGGGCGTGGGGCCCAGCGCCGATCGAAGCTAAATCAAGTTGGGGCGGCGTGGTTTCTGAGTTCGCTTGCATGAGAATTGCGAAATTTGCGAATGATAACAATTCTCATTATAGTGCGCTCGTCAACTTTTTCGCTTTGAAGCCCCGCAGCACTTAAAAAAAGTCGGGGCTCTGGGTGTTCTATTTTTTTTAAGTTGTTCTACCAGCTAAAAAACCCGGTTTTTTAAAGAAACCGGGTTTTAAAATCCCCTAAAAATAGATTTTTAAACGGAGAGGGTGGGATTTGAACCCACGTTAGGTCGCCCTAAAGTAGTTTTC
>JAUBOH010000756.1:0-1612 GCA_036700145.1 Microcoleus occultus BM001215366 | reverse complement strand
AGCTAAACACTCGAATAAATTACTCCAGGAATGGGAAATAAAACTTGATATGTTATAACTGCCAAAGTAGTTTTGTAAACAGCAAAGATGAATCGATTTGACCGTCAGTTGTGGAAGCGATTTATTGCGATCGCCCAGCCTTATTTTTATCCTTTAGAGCCTGGGGGCGGCAGGATCTTTTTAGGATTAGTAGCGCTGTTGTTGATATTTCTCTTCGCTGCGATGTTTGTGTTCGTCAGTGTTGTCTGTTTGGGTGGTGCTGCTATTTCCCCAGATTTTGTCAATAGTATTGCGGCGGGATTAGTTACTTTATTGAAAGGAATTATCAATTCGCCTGCAATTGCGATCGTAGCTTTGATGCTAATTATTCCTCTCATTGCTTTTGTCTGCTTCAAAGGTAGATTGACTCCGCACTTTCAGCCCTGGGCTTTATTGACTTTGCTGCTGTTTTTGTCGCTGTCAGTCAGCGGTCTGAATGTAATTATTAGTTACGTCGGTAACTTTTTCAACACAGCACTAGCTAAGAAAGACGAAATCAATTACTGGAAGTATCTGTTTGTCTATGCAGGAGTTTTTGTGGTCGGCACTCCTATTGTAGTAATGTACCGCTATACCCGAGATAAATTGGGTCTCTACTGGCGGGAGTGGATGACTAACAAGTTCCTAGAAAAGTATTTTCGCGATCGGGCTTATTACAAAATCAACTCGCACAAAGAAATCGACAATCCCGACCAGCGAATTTCTGAAGATGTCAAATCGTTTACCAAGACAAGTTTGACATTTATGCTGATCGCACTGGGTTCAATAGTTGATATTATATCTTTCACAGGTATCCTGTGGTCGATCTCAAAAGAACTTTCGATTTTCCTGATTGTCTATGCTATTTTGGGCACAACCGCCACTCTAGTTTTTGGTCAAAGATTAGTACCCCTAAATTTCAACCAACTTAAAAAAGAAGCAAATTTCCGCTACGGACTGGTTCACATTCGTAACAATGCTGAATCTGTAGCCTTTTATAGTGGAGAGCTGCAGGAATTATTTCAAATAAAAAATCGATTTATCGAAGCAGTCCGCAATTTTAATTTGCTAATAGGCTGGCAGCGGAATGTCGATTATTTTACAACTGGATACGGATATGCGGTGGTAATTATTCCAGCTTTATTTTTAGCTCCAGCTTACTTTGCTGATAAAAGCGGTCAAATCGAGTTTGGAGATATCACTCAAGCAGGTTTTGCTTTCAGTCAGGTCTTAACTGCTTTTTCGTTGATTGTAAATCAGATTGAACAGCTCTCGTCTTTTGCCGCTAGTATCAATCGTTTGACTGTATTTACAGATACCCTGGAAGCAGAAAGAGCCGTATCTAGTGCAGGAGGAACTACTATAGATGTAACTGTTGATTCGCAGTTGTTGCTGGAACACGTTACATTAGATACTCCGAAACATCAAAAGACTTTAATTAGCGATTTGTCGCTAGCGGTGCAGCCCGGTGAAGGACTGTTAATTGTCGGTCAAAGCGGCGCTGGTAAGAGTTCTTTGCTGCGGGCAATTGCGGGTTTATGGGACTCGGGAACGGGTCGTTTGGTGCGGCCGGAATTGGGGGAAATGCTGTTTT
>JAUBOH010000755.1:0-1613 GCA_036700145.1 Microcoleus occultus BM001215366 | reverse complement strand
CATCAAGCCGCCAACCAAGATTTGAGAGCCGCCAACGAGGAGATTTTGTCGAGCAACGAAGAGTTGCAGAGTATGAATGAGGAACTGGAAACCGCGAAAGAAGAAATTCAGGCAACCAATGAAGAACTGAACACGATTAATGACGAATTGCAGCGGCGCAATGTGGAATCAACTCAGGTTTGCAACGATTTACAGAATCTGCTCAGCAGCATCAATATTCCGATTCTGATGCTGGGAGACGACCTGCGAATCCGCCGATTTACGACCGCAGTCGAAGGCATCTTCAACTTGATTTCTACCGATGTCGGGCGCTCTTTGAGCGACATCACCCACAAGTTGATAGTGCCGGACTTAGAGCAACAGATTTTAGAGGTGATTCGCACGCTCAACTTTAAATTTCAGGAGGTTCAAGATCGAGACGGTCGTTGGTACGATTTGCAGATTCGACCGTATCGGACGATCGACAACAAGATTGACGGGGCTGTGCTGGTGTTGGTGGATATCAACGAACTCAAACTGAGCGCCCAGCACTTGATTGAAGCGAAAAATTACGCCGAAACGATCGTGGAAACCGTGGCGCAACCGCTGCTAGTGCTGGATCTCAACCTGCGGGCGATTACGGCAAACCATGCTTTCTACGAGACGTTTCAGGTCACGCCCGCCCAAACAGAGCACCGCTCGATCTTCGATCTGGGTAACGGACAATGGAATATTCCCAAGTTGCGATCGCTCCTAGAAGAAATTCTGGCAGGAAATGCCGAGTTTCAAGATTTAGAGGTGGAGCATGACTTTGAGCAGATCGGACACAAAATCATGCTGCTGAATGCCCGCAAAATGCCTCCGATCGGCGATACACAGATGATTCTGTTGGCGATCGAGGATATCACCGAGCAAAAACAGTTGGAGACAGAACGCAGCCTCCTGATTCAAGAACAGTCGGCTCGGGCGGCGGCAGAGGGGGCCAACCGCGCCAAAGATGAGTTTTTGTCCGTGCTTTCTCACGAACTGCGGACGCCGCTGAATGCGATGATTGGCTGGGCACAGTTGCTGCGCCTGCGAAAATTTGATGCGGCTAAAATCGATGAGGGGCTAAGGACGATCGAGCGCAGCGCCAAAGCACAAAACCAGCTCATCGATGACATTCTAGACGTTTCGCGGATTACCACAGGCAAGTTTCGGCTCAACCGTTATCTAATTGAGCTGAATCCATTGGTGCAAAATGCGATCGGGGTGGTTCGCCTGTCCGCAGAAGCCAAACACATTCAACTTGAATCCAGCCTAACTCCTTTAACCGTAAAAGTGTTGGGCGATCCGAGCCGCTTGCAGCAGGCGCTGTGGAATCTACTTTCAAACGCGATTAAATTCACCCCAGCCGGAGGCAGAGTTGACATCGCATTAGACTGCATTGATGGCATGGCTCAAATCCAAATTAGCGATACTGGTAAGGGCATTCACCCTGATTTTCTCCCCCATGTGTTCGATCGCTTCCGCCAAGCGGACAGCAGCTACACTCGAAAAGACTCTGGATTGGGGCTAGGGCTCTCGATAGTCCGCCATTTAGTAGAACTCCACGGCGGTACTGTTGATGCAGAAAGTTCAGGTGAGGGACAAGG
>JAUBOH010000754.1:0-1621 GCA_036700145.1 Microcoleus occultus BM001215366 | reverse complement strand
CCAATAGATGCACGTCATCATCTACCACCATAACTTTAGCTTCAGCAGCAGGGCCAGTCTGGTCTAGAACTTGGGCAACTGCTTTGAGTATATCTGCTGGGGGGATGGATTTGTGCAAAAAGCCGGAAGCTCCCAAACGAGCAACTTCAATTCGATCGCTCAATTGATTGTGCCCGCTAAACACCATCACCGGAACTTCTGGTTTTTTACTGCGAAGTTCCGCGAGGAGAGAAAGTCCTTTTTCCTGAGTTCGGGAAAAGCTCAAATCCAACAAAATCGCATCGGGACACTGTTGAGAAATTGCAATTCTTGCCGCTTGCGGAGAGTTGGCAACTTCTATCTCGAAGCCGGAACCGGATGCTGCTATTTTTAGTCGATCGCTCGCCAAAATATCATCATCAACAATCAGGATGCGCCGCTGTTGCGAAACCTCAGCAACCAACTCGCTTTCAGGTTCCGAGGGCGGGCGATCGAAGATTTGTTTGAGCAAATGCAGCAATTCCTCAATCTGCTGAGCATTCCCCGGTTTCAAGACGTTTTGGGCCTTGAGCAAATGTTCGATATTGCGCGCAACGTCCGAACCTTGCGGGAGCCCTAAAGTTCCCAAAGAACCGACTAATTTGTGAGCTTGATCCTGGGCTTCCCGTCGCAGTTCGTCCGCCAGGGTTCCGGTTTGGATTTGAGCGATCGCGCGATCGAATATCGCCACCTTTTCGATAAAATTGGCTCTTAACTTGCCCCGAATTTGGGCAACCACACTCAGGACTTTGAGGCGGCGCTCGTCATTGCTTAATTCCAGGTTCGATCCGCTGGATTCAGCAGATGCAGTTTCTGCCGTTTCCCCGGCAACTTTTTGACACTCAATATCCTCCGGCAGACTTTTGAGCCGGTAGCCCAATCCGTACACAGTTTCGACTAAATCTACAGACATCCCGGCTGCTTTCAGCTTGTGCCGCAGCCCCTTAATGTGAGCGGTAACAGCTTCTTCTTGAGGAAATTCGCCGGCCGACCAAATGCGATCGAGGATAGCGCTGCGGCTGAAAATACGCCGGGGATTTCTCAGAAAAAGTTCCAGCAGATGGTACTCTTTCGGAGTCAAGTGCAGCACTTTTTCGGCATAACTTACTTCCGTAGTATCCGGGTTGACTAGGAGGTTTTCCCAGGTCAAATTTGTACTCGACAAAGCTGCCTTTCCCCGGCGCAGCAAAGCCCGAATTCGAGCCATTAATTCTTCGATATTAAAGGGTTTGACCATATAATCGTCTGCACCCGCTTCTAAACCTTGGACTAGATTGCTTCTGCTGTCTAGGGCTGTCAGCAGTAAAATCGGCACTTGGCAGCCGGACGATCGCAATTCCCGACACAAACTAATGCCGTCGAGTTTCGGAATCAGCACATCCAAAACAATCAGGTCGTAATCGTAGGCCTGCGCCAACTGCAAGGCTGTTTCACCGTCTGCTGCCGCATTCACATTGTAATTGTGAGAGTTCAGCGCTCTGGTCAGCAAATTAGTGGTAATTGTGTCATCTTCTACTAGCAGAATTTTCATAATCCTCACCTGTTAATTAAGTAAGTCGGTGTAAATAATTCAAGGTTTGTAGTGAGGGCTTTAGCCCTTTTT
>JAUBOH010000753.1:0-1623 GCA_036700145.1 Microcoleus occultus BM001215366 | reverse complement strand
CAGGAGTCGGTTCTACCCCCTTCACCCAAAGCCTCAATTTAGCAGATTTACCCAACATCCTTGATACCAAACTTGTAGAAACACAATTAATCGAATCCCTACAGCTAATTTGCATCGACACCAGCAAATTCATCGACTCCCATAACCCCGCCCTCGACATCTACGGACAATTCCTCGACAAAAACTGTCCCCAACGCCCCAACGGCGAACCCGAAACCCTCCCCCAACTCAAATCCTACTGGAATCAACTCCGCCGCCACAGCGACAAACACCCCATCCTCATCTTCTACCAAGACCCCACATCCCCCGCCGCCCAAGGTTTGAGCCCTACTTTCCTCGAAGCCCTTACCCGCTTCGACGGTACAATCTGTCTCATCACCGACACACCTCACCCACCCCTGCAAACCTTCTCGCCCCATGACCCGGATTTACTGCAATCTGTCGTAAATTGGCTCAAAAGAGTTCATTTTGAGTCTTAAAGAAACCGGGTTTTTGGCTACTTCTACGAGGCGCAGCGAATAATTCAAGGGAAAAACCCGGTTTCTGGCCACCCGCGATTTGAGATAAAATATAGACAAGCCCTCAACATAACGAACAATGACTCTAGCTAACTATCAACTATCCCTAAATTTTCAACAAATTTTAGCCCTAGTCAAACAACTGCCCTATCCAGAAAAATTGCAGTTAAGTCAAGAGCTTGAAAAAGAAGTATTAAACAGTAAATTAACAGTTCTTTTGGAGTCATTTAGAACCGATGAACTTTCTTTAGAAACGATCGCCCAAGAAGTAGAAGCAGTCCGAAGCGAAATTCATGCCAGAAAAACAAAAAATTAAAGTAATCATAGACACTAATCTTTGGATTAGCTTCTTGATTGGCAAAGAATTAGCTAATCTCAAACAGTTAATAGTCGATCGAACTATCCAAGTTGTCTTGTGCGAACAAATTATCGAAGAAATCAATCTGGTAACTCAAAGACCAAAACTCCAAAAATATTTTCCTGCCACGAAAGTTCAAGAATTGCTTGAATTGTTGAGAATTATTGGTTTATGGATAGAAGTAATCTCGGAAGTCTCTATTTGTAGAGATGCTAAAGATAATTATTTGTTGGCTTTAGCGAAGGACAGTCAAGCTGATTTTTTGATTACAGGAGATGGAGATTTATTGACTTTGGTAAATTTTGAGGGGACAAAAATTTCAACTTACAAAGATTTTTTAGGCAACTTAACTCTTGCTGAGTCTGGGGACTAGCTTCTTCAAACGCTGTCTTAATATTGCGATCAACTTGAATCATAATGATTGCCATAGCCTTGAAAAAAAGTTTTAATATGAAAACATTTTTTTGTTTTAATTTGACCTTATCATACATCCTCCACGATTCTCAAGAACAGGCAAGATGCCTGTTCCACAACAGATGAATTTTCTTGTGGGGTGGGCTTCTAGCCCGCCCGGAAAAGATTATTGAGAATCCTCAAGATGGTTTACATACCTATGATTTCGGTACATAAGTCGATCGCACTTGCAACTCCTTCAACTGCTTCTCATCAACACCAGACGGCGCATTCGTCAGCAAACACCCGGCTTGCTGCGTCTTCGGAAACGCCATGACATCGCGAATCGATTCC
>JAUBOH010000752.1:0-1626 GCA_036700145.1 Microcoleus occultus BM001215366 | reverse complement strand
TGCCGTTTCCCTACAATTGATCTGGCGTAGGGAAACGGCACTGCCGTGTCCTAATTTCGGGTAATATTAATTGCGATGCAACCGGAATTGATATAACCACACAACCTAGATAATTCCCGGGCCTTTCCCACGGGTGTCTGCTTCCGTTGTCAGTTTTCCTTCTTCGCCTTTTTTACTTTTGACTTCTGCGAGAATTCGAGCGCGTTCTGCGGCTTCGGCTTCCTCTTTTTCTCTCAAATCGCCCGGTTCGTTGATGTACATTTCGGGTTCGATCGCGTAGTTGTTAACCAGACCTTCTTGGTCTACTGTATAACCATCTGTAGTGTGAATGCTTTCGTCATCGGTTTGGTCGTCTGTTTTTGCGCTTTTCTGCTTCGCTTCAGTGGTGGCGTGCATGAAGTTAGAGCCTTCGCGTTCTTGCCGCGCTGCTGTCTCCGCAGGAGTAATCCCCCTGTCGTAGTGGGGGGCTTCCATCTTCGCTTCAATTTCTGCGTCGGTCGGTGTTGATTTGCTAATTTCTGCGTCGGTTGGTGTTGGTTGGCGATTAGTCATGATTTATTCCTGAGTTATCTTTTCAAAAGGTCTTTGGGTTATGTTTAAATATTAAGTCCAAGCTAGCTCATTCACAAACTATCTTTAGTTATAGTTTGCGAGAAATTGCTGTTATCTAAAATACATTTATTGAGTGTTCCTTAAGACTGATAAATTTCTTTTTTGTGGTAAAGTTTCACACCCTGCAACTATCTGACATCTATCTAAAGGTAGGGAATTAGTCAGTTGTCAGTTGTCAGTTGACAGTTGACAGTTAACTGGAATTCTTGAGCTATGACTAATAACTAATGACTAATGACTAATGACTAATGACTGATTTTACGATTCTTTAAAGAAGCGGATGATTTCGCGGACGTGGTTGAGAAATTGTCCGTCCGAGGTGAGTTGGGCGATCGCACTTTCTGCATCTCTTGCGAGTTTAGTGTGTTCTGCCTGATTTGTCGATCGCAAATCTTCAACGGATGCAGCTAAATTAGTTAATTCTATTCTAGCGGCTCGTTGCTGCTGCTCTTGCAAAGCTACCCAGGAATTGGGATCGTCTGAATTTAATTGAGCGGCCAAATTTGTAACTGTAGATTCCAATTCTGCAAAGCGGCTGCGAAGTTCGACAATATCTTCGCGCGGGTAGAGAAATTGGCTGCGGATCGCCCTCAGCCGCTGGGCTAAATACTGATAACTTCGGATAGCTGGACGCAGTAGAGTTAACAGCAGCGCAGCACCGGAACTGAGATAGCCAACAGCGCTAATTCCGGCGGCGGATAGGGCGTAAAGTCCGATCGCGCTCCCGAGGTGAAGGGCGATCGCCGCTAGGAACGATCGGCTAGCTAATGCAGTAACGTATTTAACTTGTTTCTCGTCAACTGCAATACCTTTTTCGGTTGATTCTGCGGCTTGCGCTAAAACTTCTTTCGCTTCAAAATGGATATTCCAAGGAACTGTAACTATCAGCAACAGCCATTCAAAAATAGCAATGGCAATTACCCAATCAATAAAACTGCCGGCGGGAACGTGCAACCATTGCAGAATGGTATAAATTAACAGTAAAAATATGCCTGTGACGGCACCGAAACCTGC
>JAUBOH010000751.1:0-1628 GCA_036700145.1 Microcoleus occultus BM001215366 | reverse complement strand
TTGAGGAACGAAACCCAACAAATCTACGAAAAAGGTTGGGTTTCGTTCCTCAACCCAACCTACAATTTAAGCCAATTCTAGGGATAGAAAACACGCCCTATCCCCATTAAAAAAGGGGGGAATCGGAACACTCAAAGTCCCCCTTTTTAAGGGGGATTTAGGGGGATCGAAACTTCGATACAAATGAAAGATACAGAGGGTTTTAGCTTGGTTGTTGACACTACAAATAATCACTAAGATTATTTCCAGTTTTGCCACGAACTATTGAAGATAGAAGTACCCGGAAATGCGATCGGATTCTGATTTTGCTGCAACCGCAACTGCAACACTTCCAAGTTCGGTTCGCGGGACGGCAATTCGTCCACCAATTCATAAGGTATAATCCCATTTTCTAGGGAAAAAGCAGCAGTAACTCCCGCCGCCGCACCGGCTGACCATTCAAAAGAATGCACTCGATAAGCCGCCGCTGCTGTGTGGCTGACAGCAATACTTTTGCCAGCTACTAACATATTGTCAATCTTTTGAGGAATCATTGCCCGCAGCGGAATTTGGAACGGATAAGCTTGGCCTTGACCTTTGCGAGTTCCTTCTCGTTCGGTATTTCCCGGTGCTTCTGGGGGGCTGTTGGTCATGCAGGGGTGAAAGTCGATCGCGTAGTGACCGATACCAACACTGTCAGGATATATCGTAGCGCGCGATCGCGATTTTGTATCCTCTACCGATTGACTTCCCACAGCCAAAGCCGGCGCATTCAAACCACCCACAGCCAACCACAAATTGCGGTACTCTTTCTCCGACAAATTCTGACGATAAAAATCCGCCTTAAAATCAGTGCGAGACATATCAACTTCCCACACCGTAAAACCTTGAGGCTGATTGAAACTCGGGCGACCAATAATCCGCCGCCCCTCCCGCATATAAGGATATTTAGAAAGTCCGTGCACCGTCCCCATCGGCGAATCTAACCCGCTCAAAAAACGATTGTTTGGATAAGGCTTTTTCACCCCATTTCCGAGCTGCGAGTCCGTAGTTCCTGCTACCAACCAGTAGAAAAATCCTTTGGCATTTTCTTCTCCTCGCCGCAAAGTTTCCGTTCGCAAACCGCCCATCCATCCCCCCGGTTGCAGTTGACCTGCCGCTTCTAGTTGCGCGCGAGAATAAATTAAATTATCCTGGGCAGAACCCGGACGGTAGTCATTCCCCCAAGTCCAGTTTTGCATGGAAATATCCCCCGGATAAATCGGGAATTGTTTCGGGTCGGAAGGGCGCGGTTCATCCGGTCTCATGCTCCTAATTTGACGGTAGCTGAAAACGAGCGGAAAGCTGGCTAATCTTTGCAATTCGTAACTGTAATAAGGAGCGTATTGTTGATAGAAAGACGGCACTTGGTGCTGCTGCGGTTCCTTCGTTGCCTCCATCGCAAAAGTGTAGGTAAAACCTTGAGTGCAATAGGTGTCTCCCGCAGGGCTTGCTGAAGAAGGTTCTAAGGGCGATCGGGGGTCAATTCCGAGACGGTAGGGAACATCGGCAAGTCCGAGCAATTCCCCTGTTTCGGTGGCATCTACAACGTACCAATCAGCACCCCCCTTACCCCCGGGGGAACTTGTGGAATTCCCCCCTTGTAAAGG
>JAUBOH010000750.1:0-1629 GCA_036700145.1 Microcoleus occultus BM001215366 | reverse complement strand
TTAATCATCCCATTCTGCTCTAAGTTGCAACTGGAATTCCAAAGCATCCACACGACACGGCAAAAAACCGCGCCATCTCTTTAAACTTTTCCTGGGCAATCTTTCACTGCTACCCTGAGTTTGGGTTGTTACCCGATCGCGCATCAAAGCTGACAATACTTCTAAAAGTTGCTGTTGCTCGTCAGGAGTGAGACTTTGAGCCTGACTCAGTACCTCGCTATAAGTAGACATAGGCTTGATGTTGAGATTTTTTGGCTGATTGTCATTATAGCAATTTAGGAGCTAGGGAAGTGCGATCGCCCTTATCTTCCCAAAGTACGATCGCCCTTATCTTCCGCAAAGTGCGATCGCCCTTATTTTCCTATCAGCCGATCGTACTCTGCGTGAGTACCAATCCAAAACCACAAAATACCTGTTTTAATTTCAATACCCAACGCCCGATAAGCTTGTCCGGCCCTTACAGACCAATAATTACCAACCTTCTTAAAATGCAGAGAAGGATGAGACGGATCTGCCTTCAGCAACTCATAACACTGATCTGCTGTAGCTTGTACATTTGATGGCAAAGCATTGTAACAATCCCAAAATTTTCGAGTAGTGTAGTGCATTAAATCTCTCGATAGTTACCACTCTCAAAATCTGCGATCGCCTCTGCTGCTAAAGCATCCAGTTTCCCCTCAGCAATATCTTTCTCTAACTGAACATCCCATCGTTGGTAATCCAAATTTAGAAACCACTCTAACAACTCTCCAATCTTGTTGGGCGGAAGTTGGAGAATCGCATTTTCTATCTGTTCAATAGTCAACATAGGCTATCTTAACTTACATTAAATTTCGTTGATTTTTTTGCTTGTTATTTATTATATCTCAATTCGGGATTCGGGGAAAAGCGATCGCCCTTAATTTTCCCAAAGTGCGATCGCCCATCTCTTCCTCAAATGCAATTAAACTTGACCAGGCAAATCCAACGCAATTAATAGAGCTTGATTCAGCAGAAGTATTGCTTCATCACTAAGCATTCCTCGTAAACTCAATAAACGAGATTTAGATAATACCCGTACTTGATCTGCCATAGCGATAGAATCGTTGGTTAATCCACCGTCGGGAGCTTTAATTAATACCTGAGTGGGATAAACTCGTTTACCAATTTGATAAGTAGTGCAGGGAATAGCCAAAACTACAGGGCTATATGTATTGATTGTAGCTCGACTAACGATGATAACAGGACGGGTTCCTCCTTGTTCAGAACCCTCAACAGGTTCAAGTCTAGCATCATAGACTTCTCCCCGGTTCATACAGGAGATTCTCCCAATTGCAACGCTTCCCAACTCGCTACCGCAAACTCAGCCTCCATCTGTAGCACTTGAGCTTGATACTCTGGATCTTGTACCATTTCAATCAGTGCTGCATCAATGGACGATCGTTTACCCTGAGTTTGGGTTGTTACCCGATCGCGCTTCATTGACTCTAACAATTTCAGCTTGACTTCTTCCTTAATTTCTAAACCTGCATCAGGATCGCCCAAATATTCTTCTAAGCACTGTTCAACGGTGTGCCGAATCAAGTCCCTCAGTTGCTCAACTGTCATATCTTTGACTTGCATCTTAATCTCCTAGTTTGTGGGATTATC
>JAUBOH010000749.1:0-1629 GCA_036700145.1 Microcoleus occultus BM001215366 | reverse complement strand
AATCGTTGCGGGGGGACAGGAGTTTTTTCTTTCGTCCCCGCAACGATTCGGGGGATGCGAGGGGGAGCTAGACTTAGGGAAAAACGAGATTTATCAAGGCTTTCAGGCGATTGTTGACACTAATGACAAGGGTCAACTGACAAGTTTTGAAGTGCTTCTAAAGCTTCGGTTGCTGAGGGGTAACGCTGGGGGAAAGCGTACAGCACCATCTGGTCTAAAACGCGAGCAAACTCCGGGGTGACAGTTGCATTTTGCCGCCAGATGAGATTTCCTAAATTATCGACTTTGAGTTGTTTGGGCCGCATCCCTGTCAAGGCTTGAATCCCGATAATCCCGACAGCATAGATGTCGCTGCAAAATTTCGGGGAACCGATGGCTTGTTCGGGGGGAATGTAGTCTTGCTGAGTACCGCCGCGCGATTTTGTTTGGCCGATGTTATTCTGGGAATTACTAATTTCTTTGACTGAGCCAAAGTCAATTAATACAATCTTATTGTCAGATGTGCGTCTAATCAAGTTTTGAGGATGAACATCGCGGTGAATTACATTTTTTTTGTGAACGAATACCAGCACTTCCAAGATATCTTTCAGCAAGGCAATAACTTGATGTTCTTCCCAAGGTTGACCCTCGATTAGTTCTTGATACAGTGGTTGTCCTTCGATGAATTGATAGACTAAATAAAAATACCCGTCTTCTTCAAAACGTGCTAACAATTCTGGTATTCGATCGTGCTTGCCCAAGCGATATAATACCTCTGTTTCTCGATCGAATAAATAGCTGGTTCTCTCAGACTGGCTTTTCAGACGCTTGACGAGACACAAAGGTCGATCGGGCAAATTTTCATCTTCAGCCAGATATGTGTCGCTGTACTCGGTGCTGACCAAATGTTCTCTGATTCGGTAACGCATTCGCAGCAGCTTTTGCAAGATCGGATCGACAGATTTAGCTGGTTGTGTGCCTTTTTGTACAGCTCTCATCATACAGTCCCAAAGGTTTGCTCCGACTACTCTTTCTTCTGGTTCAATAATTTCTGCTTGCTTCAGTACCTTGGTGAGGTCTTTCCACAAGTTGTAGCCGACGTAGCGCCCCAGGTAGCCCACTGTGTAGCCGCGGGCGATCGGATCGTTTTGCTGAATTTCTTGGTACGTCAAACCCGCTACAACGCCTTTAATTATCGACTGCTGCAACCGACTCAGGTTTTTTTCCCTTTGTTCGTATACCAGGTTGTCCAAAAAGATTATTGCTTCTTCTACCGTCATAGCTTCATATTTTAAGTGATTTGTACAGGAGGTATACATTTTTTGACCCCTATATTTCTGTTACATATGATTTAACTTGACTTTGATAGCTTTGTCTACTGATTGAAATATATTTTTATAAATATGACTTTTATGACTTTAAGTTATGATTTTTATGAATTGACATTATCTACAGTTGCGATTATTGTATCAAGTACAAGTTTTAACTACAGAATATATTCCCAAATTAGCACGTTGCAGATTTGACTCTACCCAATTTAAGCAAAATATTTTAGAGGTGTATCATGGCAAACTCAATCACTCAGACAATTACAAGGTCGATCGCATTTATCGACAGCGCCGTACCCGAAGCCCAAACCTTAGCCAACGG
>JAUBOH010000748.1:0-1633 GCA_036700145.1 Microcoleus occultus BM001215366 | reverse complement strand
ACGCTGACTAATGGCCCAATTTTTTGATTGCTATTAACTGCATGAGCTAATTTCCATTCCGAGGGCCACGCACTGCATATAGAGAGACGGTTATCTTTGCTGTCCCAGCGTTCAAATACTCCAGGAGTGACGAGATACGCTATTGATTTGCCACCTTTACTTAAGTTTTCCTTTGATAAGTCTTGGAGTTCTTGCCATTGGTTATCTAAGACTTCTACCCGCTGCAAGATAGCCCGGTGTCCTTCACCGCCTAATTGAATTATCGCTGGTGTTTCGATGGCTTGATTGATAGTTGGTTCGAGGCCGATCGCCAAACTCCAACCTTCCTTTAAACGAATGGCGTTTTCGACAAAATACCCGTCAGAATCTTTGACTTGTCGCGTGCCTTCTTGAATGGCATTGTGCGATCGAGTTTCAACTAGCCAAGGTTCAATTTCTGTTTTTGTTTTGTCTTCTGTCAGCCAGTCACCTCTGTTGATTTTACCAGAATGTAGATAGTTTTGTACAGTTGTAAATGGCAAATATTCCCTGAATTTGAAATTGCCAATTTCCTCATCTTTGCGTTCATCCTCCCTGTTGCGATCCGAAGGTTTCACCAAAGGACAAGGCTGTTGCTTATCCCACAATGCTTGGTGCAAGTTAGAGTTTTCATCCCAGGCTAAAGGCACGAAGGGAATTGAGCCGACAAACCCGATGGGACGAGAGAAATAAAGAGTTTCATCTCGACACAAAAACGGGCCAGTAAGTTGCAAATCTATCTTGTCTCCTAGCAGTTTCCGCAAGGCCCCAGCAATGGTGTGTCCATTGGGAGGAAAAGTGCTACTAGCCCAGGCTCTTTCACCTGGTGTGAAGGGTTTGGCATCCCTGAATAATAAAATATCGAGAGGGGTAATTGTGTACCAATTCATTGACGTTCACCTCCTAGTTTGATGTCGATGTCGCGGTTGCGGATGAGAAAGGCGGCGACTTTCAGCCAGTTGTTGATTTGTTGATCGCACTCTGTCCCAGATTCAGTTGTCAGCCATAATCCTTGCAAAAACTGGATCAACAATTCTTGAAATTTTTCCCGCATTGATTTATCGTCTTTCAAAGCTTCTCGGCGACTACAAAAGGCATTTGTCCACGGTTCAATTGCCTCATATATCGGTGCAGGATGTTGATTCCAGATAGTCGCGGCTTGCTCAAAAATCGCGCTATCTAAACCTGGAATAGCAATCAATTCTTGCCATTGATGGAACACATCAAACTTACAAGTAGCTTTCAAAATGTTGCCATTGCCGTAAAGAATGCGAACTTGTACAGCATCCTTTTGGGCATAACACTTTTTCTTGTCTTTAATTAGACAACCGTTATGATACTTTTGAGCCTTCGCTTCCTCCTCAGCTTCCCAAAGATTCTCCAAAGCGATCGCCATCGGTACGGAATGGTGAGCGATAACAATGCCAAAACTAATCGTTGCTTTGTGTCCCATTGTAAATAAAGGGCGACTTGATAAACTTTCAGGTAATTCGCCACCATTCCAGCGCCAGTAATCTCCTTCATTATCAAATTCTCGATTTTGCTCGTCTAAATCCCCCAAAGGATCTTTATCCCCTCGGAAACACTGGCGAATATCCCACAGCCATTTATCCCA
>JAUBOH010000747.1:0-1650 GCA_036700145.1 Microcoleus occultus BM001215366 | reverse complement strand
AATTTTATTTATTCTAAGAGATCCAGACAGGATGAAGAGTGGATCTGAGATTTTTAGTTGTTGGCGATCGCACGAGTTGCGCGCGCTGGGCTGATTCCCGGTTTCTGCACCGATACTTCCGGGCTAAACCTCTTATTTATCCTAGAAACCGGGTTGATGAGTGTCAGTCCTAAATCGGTTTTTTGATTTCGACCCGAAACTCGTAGGGCAGCTAGAACTAGAATCAGGCTTTGTTAAGCCTGACAGGGAATGGGGCCGGGGGGGATAAGTTTTATGTTTTCTTAAGACTCTCTCACCTTGCCTCGGATTCCGGGGGTTTGGAGCGTTCCCAGCGTTTATTTTGGGGGGATACTCTTCAAACTTGACTCTATTATAAGTTTAACACCCTATCCCCCCGGATGGCATATAATAAATTATGGTGTACAATAAAGTAAAGTTATGTTAAGCTCTTAATTAAGTTTTTTGAAGCACGATGAGACTGGTAATTTGCCCCGGAATTCACGACCCAAAACTAACCGATTGTTTCCTAGAGGGACTTTCGGAGGTTTGGGGAGATGTAGAACCTCGGCCAAATCCGCAAGTAGTCTCCCATGTCAAGATTTTTCCCGCTCATAAACATCCGCCTTTTTCAGCACTTGACATATTTCACTTTTTGTGCAGTCAAGAGTTGACAGGAGAAAGTCTAGTATTCGTCAGCTTTTCGGCTGGGGTAGCTGGGGCGATCGGGGCGGCGTGGATGTGGCAACAAATCGGCGGCAAAGTCGGGGCTTTTTTTGCCTTAGACGGTTGGGGAGTACCCCTGGGGGGCACTTTTCCCATACACAGGATCAGCCACGATTCTTTTACACACTGGAGTTCGGCTATTCTCGGCAGCGGTGGAGATAGTTTTTATGCAGATCCGCCCGTTGAACATTTGGATTTGTGGCGCAGTCCCCAAACAGCCAAAGGTTGGCAAATCAGTCAAACAGCCGATCGTACAGAGACGACGAAACCAGCCACCGCTGCAACATTTTTAGTTCACTTATTGAAACAGTACGGAGTCCAATCAGTTGTTTAACTTGAATTTAGTATCATCTGCGATCGCACCTATTTTTACGCTTACCAATCTAGAAAGTCCTGTATCTTCTTCAGACAGAAGCAATAGCATTCAGCAGTGGTTGGTATTTGGTGCGTCAGCATTTTTAGTCTCAATTCCCGTTTTTGTACAAGCACCTTTAGTACGTTTGTATCCAACCATCAGTTTGCTCTCAACCATCCCCTGGTTCGTACTTAGTTTAATCTTAATTTTTCGCCCCAAAACCCAACTGTGGGGAGATTTATTATTAGGATTTGCGGGATGTTGGCTGGCGGGTTCGATTTATTGGGGCTGGTTTAGATGGGAACCAATTTTGCATCTACCTATAGAAGCAATTGGTTTGCCATTTGCGATTTGGTGCTTGGGCAAATCTTGGGGGAAAGTGGGAGCATATTTTTATTTAGGTTCGCTTTTGGGCACTGCGATTACTGACGTATATTTTTATTTGACAGGTTTGATGCCTTACTGGAGACAAGTGATGCACGCGGAACCGGAATTGGCAATGCCGATTTTTCAAAGTGCGATCGGGCAAATTGACACTCCTTGGGGCATAGGCTGTGCGATCGTTTTAATCG
>JAUBOH010000746.1:0-1655 GCA_036700145.1 Microcoleus occultus BM001215366 | reverse complement strand
AGGTGCTTTAGCAACAGCAATTAAGCAAAGTTTCGGCAGTGTTGACGATTTTAAAGCAAAATTCAACGATGCCGGTACTAAGCGTTTTGGCAGCGGTTGGGTGTGGCTAGTCCGCAATAAAGCTGGCAAACTTGAGATTGCAACTACTGCCAATCAAGACACTCCTTTCATGGAGGGCAACTATCCCATTATGGGCAATGATGTTTGGGAACACGCTTATTATCTCAAATACCAAAATCTGCGCGCTGACTACTTAAAGGCTTGGTGGAATGTGGTTAATTGGGCGGAAATTAACAAGCGCTACGAAAAGGCGAGCGCCTAGTTCCACAAAGTTTGTTGTTGTGCTCAAGCGCAGACAGCCCAACAACAAACTCTGTTTTAAGTAGGTAGGCGCTGTAAAACGCAATTAAGTAAGTAAACGATTGTAAAATATCCTGAGCCTTAAGCGTGGCTGACTTAGCCCTGTTTCCATACTGTTAGATGGTTCAGTTTAATGCCACCTACCTACTTATTTTCTGATTCTGCTGTCAAACTCGGGCTACCCTCAATGTACAATCCACCATCTACCTTTAACACGCTACCCGTGATGTAGCTAGCTGCATCAGATGCCAGGAAAACTGCTGCTTTGCCTAAGTCTTCCGGGAATCCCATCCGACCAAGAGGCATTCTGTTGCTGAACGACTCAAGCAATTCGTCGCTATACCAGCGTCGCTCACCCGGAGTATCAGTCCACCCAGGCTCTAGGATGTTGACCCGAATTTTGTGCCACATCAGTTCATTCGCCATAGAAAGAACGAGGTGATGACAGGCTGCTTTGGTGGTGTTGTAGTCAATCGCACCCTTATACGGAAAATGAGCGTGCGGGGATGAGATATGGATAATCGAGCCGAGTGCCTTCCTTTCCACCATACGGCGGGCGACTATTTGACAGACATGAAACACACCGTACACCCCTATTTCTAGTGTCCGCTGTAAATCCTCAAATTTAGTTTCCAGCAAGGTGTTTCGGACGCTAGCGATCGCATTTGTTACTAGAATATCGATTAGACCGAGTTCTTGCTCGCACCTATCGACCATCCTTTCCACTTGGTCGCGCTGTGAGACATCTGCTTGAATCGCTATAGCGCGACGCCCGACTGAGTGAATCTGGTTGACTATTTCTCGCGCAGATGTTGGAGAATCGCAATAGTTGACACAAACATCGGCACCCGATTTGGCTAATTCAAGGGCGATGCCAGCACCAATTCCTTTCGAGCTACCTGTGACAAGTGCAATCTTATTGGCAAGCATAGTTAGTATTGAAAAACGGCTATAGCTAGCGCACCGGACGCTCGAACTGCTGTACAACTTTCCGCAAGTAAACGCAGTGCCGCGCCCCCTGACTCGTCGGCGTTGTGAATGCTTCGACTGACTCAATTTTACCGCCCAAATGCTCGATCGCACTTTGCAACTCCGTCTCCTCCTCCACCGTCCAATTTCCCCGGTAAAGTACAGCCAAACCGCCATCTTTCAGCAGCGGTAGCGCGCATTTAGCGCACAGAGAAGCCGCTCCAACTGCTCTCAGAAGCGCTAAATCGTAAGCTTGTTTGTGCTGCGGTACTCGGGCAATTTCATCGGAGCGGCCCAGCAAAGTCACAGCATTTTCTATCCCTAAA
>JAUBOH010000745.1:0-1655 GCA_036700145.1 Microcoleus occultus BM001215366 | reverse complement strand
TGAGGACTTTAGTCCTTTGATGCAGGTTCGTAGTGAGGACTTTAGTCCTTTGATGTAGGTTCGTAGTGAGGACTTTAGTCCTTTGATGCGGAGGGCTGGCGCTTCTTCTCAATATACTGCTGGTGGTAATCCTCGGCCATATAAAACTCACCAGCAGGTTTGATTTCGGTGGCAATATCTTTGTTGTATTTACCGGAAGTTTGCAATTTTTGTTTGGATTCGCGGGCGGCTTTTTCTTGTTCGGAATTGTGATAAAAAATCACAGACCTGTACTGTTCGCCTCTGTCGGGGCCTTGGCGATTGATTTGGGTAGGATCGTGACAGTTCCAGAATATATCTAGCAGTGTTTCGTAACTGATTTGCGATCGATCGTACTCTAGCAGCACTGATTCAGCATGACCGGTGACTCGGGCGCAAACATCCAGGTAGCAGGGATTCGGCCAGTGACCTCCTGTGTAACCCGCCGCAGTCGAGAGGACACCCGCAACGGCGCGAAACTTGTGTTCAACTCCCCAAAAACAACCGGCTGCAAATGTGGCTTTTTCCATTGTGTTATTCATCGTAATTGCGATCGAACTTAGCGCTAAATTATGCTTGACAGATTCCCATTAGTGTGCATTCCCAGACTAATCGCGGCTGGACGTAGTTTAACAAATATTGTCGCGCTTTTTCCAAGGGTTCTAAGGGCGATCGGCTAATTCCCCCAGCTAAAAATTGCTGCCAGTAACAATGCTGTAAATAATCGATCAACCACAACTGAGATTCAGTATCTAAAGTTTTATCAATTTCCTTGGCCAATTCCAAAGCACACCGCAGATTTTGAGGCAACTGCTTCACCTTTTGCAGCAAATCATCGGGTATTGATTGCAGTTGCTGCCAAATAGCAATTGCTTCCCCTGGACTTCCCTGAGCCATCCCCATTACTTCGGAATGATCCAAAATCTCCCCGAATCCCCCTTGCTGCAAAACTTGTGCCATTGCTTCGGGATTCAGCCGAGAAAACTGGACTTTTTGACAGCGGGAAATCAAAGTGGGCAGCAAAGCTTCCACCGTCGGAGCAATTAAAATTAGCGCTGCTTTTCCGGGTTCTTCCAAGGTCTTCAACAAGCCGTTAGCAGCTCCCTCGCCCATTGTTTCTGCCTGTTCCAAAACTACTATTGAACGTGCAGCTTCTAAAGGTGGTCTGCTTAAAAATTCACCTATTTCTCGAACTTGTTCTAACCGAATTTGTGGCGGTGCTTTCCGCTTTAAACCGGCTTCTTCTGCTTCTTTTGTCGAAAGCCGTTTGCCTTGGTTCATGTAAGTTGGTTCTACCCAGAGCAAGTCTGGATGATTTCGCTGCCGCACGCGATTTTGCACCGAGGTTATTAGTTTGGTTTCGGGAAGATTGGCTGAGAATAAAAGCTCGATGAAAGACTGAGCTGCTAAACTTTTGCCGATACCGTTAGAGCCGATAAATAAATAACCGGGAGCAATTCGGTTTCGCTCGACTGCTTGGGTTAGTAATTCTACTGCTCGTTCTTGTCCGATTAATGATGTAAAATAATCCATGTTTGCTAATAATATCAAAATATTAGACCGTCTACCGATGAGCCACTAGATCCCCCCTAGCCCCCCTTAATAAGGGGGGGACAAGAGTCTAGATCGGAAGAGCG
>JAUBOH010000744.1:0-1662 GCA_036700145.1 Microcoleus occultus BM001215366 | reverse complement strand
CAGTCCTCATAGCGAGGACTTTCGCTATTAGACAGGGACTTCAGTCTAAGAGCGGTCTTTCGGATTAAGTTGACACGCTTTGGGCATTGCCGTGTCCATAATCCTCGCGCCGGACACGGCATTGCCGTGTCCCTACAGATGCTCGGGTACAATCTTAACATTTAACAGATATCGGAATCTGCAAAATTAACTCTGTCCCTTGGCCGGGAGCAGAAATACAACTGATTTGACCTCGATGTTTTTCCACTACGATATCGTGACTGATAGCCAACCCCAATCCAGTGCCGCAGCCGACAGGCTTCGTAGTAAAAAATGGATCAAATATCTGGTGGCGCACTTCCTCGCTCATCCCACAACCGTTATCGGCAATTAAAATCATAACGGATCGATAGTTTTGAGTGGCAAATTTTGAATCTTGATTGTGCAGTGCAGCAGGTTCGGACTCAGAAATTTCTGAAGTGCTGATGGTAATTTTTCGGGGATACGGTTGATTTTCCAGGGCATCAATAGCGTTAGTTAACAGGTTCATGAACACCTGATTTAACTGACTGGCGTAACAGGTGACTCTTGGCAGTTGACTGTAGTGTTTGATGACCTCAATCTCACCGGTCTTGTTTGCTTCCTTGAGCCGATGTTGCAAAATAACTAAAGTATTGTCAATGCCTTCATGAATATCTACTGGCTTGTGCTTTTCTTCCCCAAGGCGGGAGAAGTTGCGCAAAGACAGCACAATCTTGCTAATCCGAGAAGCACCATCCTTCATCGAATTCAGCAGTTTTGGATAATCCTCTGCGATGAAGTCGGGTTCAATTTTATCCAATTCAGTGGCAATTTCTGGAACGGGGTGCGGGTAGTAGTGTCGGTACAATTTGAGGAGGCGAACCAAGTCTCGCGCATAGTCCGCCGCCAGAGCAATATTGCCGTAGATAAAGCTGACGGGATTGTTGATTTCGTGAGCAATTCCTGCTACAAGTTGACCTAAAGAAGCCATTTTTTCCTTCTGTATTAACTGAGCTTGAGTTTTCTTGAGTTCAGTTAAAGTTTGTTCGAGTTGCTGGGCGTAGGATTGTGTTTGTTGGAACAACTGGCGCTGCATGAGTTGATTGGAGACGCGGGCCAAGACTTCTTGTTCGTGAAACGGTTTTGTGATATAGTCTACACCGCCAACTTCAAAGGCTTTGACTTTATCTAACACTTCATTCAAAGCACTGATAAAAATAACGGGAATCTCCTTGGTTATGTCAGAAGCTTTCAATGCTTGGCAGACTGTGTAGCCGTCCATATCTGGCATCATGATGTCGAGCAAAATCAAGTCAGGAGGAGTTAACTCGATCGACCTCAGAGCGAGTTGGCCGTCGGGTGCGGTGCGTGTTTTGTAGCCTTGCTTCGAGAGTATTCTAGCTAAAAGGTGCAAATTATTCGGAACATCATCGACAATTAAAATATTCCCTTTTAACAGGGGAGTTGCTTCGTAATTCATATTTAGTCTGGTAAAGTAACCTTTACAGGTTTGTAGTGAGGACTTTATTCCTCGGGGATTTATGAGGACTAAAGTCCTTACTACGAACCTGGTAAAGTAACCTTTATAGGTTTGTAGTGAGGACTTTAGTCCTCTGGGATTTATGAGGACTAAAGTCCTTACTACGAACCTGGTAAAATAAC
>JAUBOH010000743.1:0-1672 GCA_036700145.1 Microcoleus occultus BM001215366 | reverse complement strand
GGTGAATCCCTTTTAAATCCTGTTCGATGAATTGCGTTAAGCCATCGGAGGTGATCGAATCGGTGACAATGGTAGAGCCTGGATGTTCTTGGAGGACGATCGCCGAAATCAAAGCAATTAAGCGATTGCGGTTGAGTTCCTTACCAACTGCATCGACGGCCGCACTGCGATCGACATCCGTATCAAAAATAATCCCAAAATCAGCTCCATTGGCAATTACCGCTTGACAAATTGACTGCATTGCCTGTTTATCTTCGGGATTGGGCACGTGATTGGGAAAAGTGCCATCCGGTTCTAGAAACTGACTTCCTGTCGTGTCCGCACCCAAAGGTTTTAGAACTTTATCCACATAGAATCCGCCAGCACCATTCCCCGCATCCACAACAATTTTCAACCCAGTCAGTGGCTGCTCAAAATTATCGGGATGATTGACTGACTCGCGAATTTTAGTCACAAATTGGTTCGCATAAACTGATATAAAATCATGTTTTGCAATGCTACCTGAAACAGCAGCTTTTTCAAACTCATTGGTTTCTGCTAATCCTAAGATATCTGTAATATCTTTTTTTTGTAAACCACCGTTGGCGGTGAAAAACTTTAAGCCGTTGCGATTAAATGGCAAATGGCTAGCAGTGAGCATGATCGCGCCGTCGCAATCAAAACCAGGGGTAATGGTGCTCATAAACATGGCGGGAGTTGAGGCCATGTCAAAGTCGTATACTCTTGCACCAAGCGAGGTAATTCCGGCCATCACTGCTTGCATTAAGGTTGGCCCGGATAGGCGGCTGTCACGCCCGATCGCAATTATTAACTTTTCCGCAGGTTTATGGACTTTTCGCACCAGCCAACTAACAAAGGATTGACCTAAGATTGTCGCAATTTCGGGCGTGAGGTTAACTTTTTCATCGGGAACCCCTTCGAGGGCGATGCCGCGAATATCTGAGCCATTTTGGATTTTTTTCCAGTTATAGTTTTGCATAATCATTGATGGTAATATTTTGGAAACACCTTATTTTACAGCAAATTTATATCTAAAATTGTTACATTTATTGCATTTGAGAGTATTAGGACTTACACATAAGTACCAAAGAAACCGGGTTTCTGTGAAAAATCTCAGATTCTCAACTAAATATCTAGGAAGAAACCCGGTTTCTGGCCTCGGGCCGCATCCACAATATCACATGGTTTCATGGTTGATAAATTTCTTGAGCATCTTCTAAGTAATATTCAATCTCATCATCTTCACCGAAAAGTTGGGTTAATACAAAATCTTGCCACTGGGTACTTTGCCAGTCCGTGTATTCGGATATTATATCAAATTCATTGGTATTGGAATTATTCATCTCTCTCTTTTCTGACTCTGTGTTCTCTGCGCCAAGAGCGGTTAAATCATTCCGATCCAACCTTAAAGGATTTTAGCTGTTGATTTACCCATAACTTATCTTGATATCTCATTATAGCAATATCTCTGAGGGTAAGACTTAGGCATTACGGTGACAGAGTTTTTCAATTCAATCCTGGGAATTTTAGCCCCATCACCGCTCAGATTAAGCTCTCATTTCTTAGTCGCGCTCAACGCTGTAAATTGCAGCCAAGCGGAACTCACCTTTCGCGGGAACTTCGACAATATCCGTCGCCGCATTGGTCGTTTCCACGCAGATTAAACGCTGAT
>JAUBOH010000742.1:0-1676 GCA_036700145.1 Microcoleus occultus BM001215366 | reverse complement strand
GGTAGCGGATTGTGGTAGTTTACCTTGATTTTTTTGTGCTTTAAGTTCCTTCGCTTCTTCGGCTTTTTTGTGATCCAAATAAACGGAATAATTACCGGGATACAAACGCAAATTGCCGCCAGGCTCTAAGGCGAAAACCATGTCGATCGTGCGATCGAGAAAATAGCGATCGTGCGAAACTACAATTACGCAGCCGTTGAAGTCTTCCAGATAATCTTCCAAAACCGCCAAAGTCTGGACATCCAAGTCATTCGTCGGTTCATCCAAAATCAGCAAGTTCGGCGCACTCATCAACACCTTCAACAGAAACAATCGGCGCTTTTCCCCGCCAGAAAGTTTGTTAATCGGTGCATATTGTTGAATCGGCGGAAACAGAAACTTCTCCAACATTTGAGAAGCCGTAATGATTTCTCCATCCGATGTTTTCACCAATTCCGCGACACTTTTGAGGTATTCAATCACTCGTTGGTCTTCGTTTGGTGTCAAATCCTCGGAATGCTGGTCAAAATAACCAATATGAATCGTTGTGCCAATTTCTACAGTCCCCGAATCCGGCTGAAGTCGTCCGGTGATGATATCCATCAGCGTCGATTTTCCCGCACCATTACAGCCAATAATTCCAATCCGGTCTTCGGGAGTGAAATTGTAGGTAAAATCTTTAATTAAAGTGCGATCGCCATAAGCTTTAGAAATATTCAGTAACTCAACAACTTTCTTACCAATCCGGCGGCCCGCTGTAGCAATCTCGACTTTGCCGTTGGCTGTTTTGAACTCTTCTGCGCGCATATCTTTAATGCGATCGATCCGAGCTTTTTGCTTGGTACTGCGCGCCTTTGGCCCCTTCTTGAGCCATTCCAACTCGCGCCGCAATACTCCTGAGAATTTGCGCTGAGTGCTGGCGGCGGAGTCTTCAGCTAAGGCTTTTTTCTCCAAGTAGTAGGCGTAATTGCCACTATAATTGTAAAGGTCGCCGCGATCGATCTCCAGGATGCGATTGGTAACGCGATCGAGAAAATAGCGATCGTGCGTAATCAGCAACAAAGCACCGCGATAGCCGTTCAAATAATTCTGCAACCACTCGACAGACAGCGCATCCAAGTGGTTTGTCGGTTCATCCATCAACAACACATCTGGTTCCGAAAGTAAAGCGGTTGCTAAGGCAATTCGCTTGCGATAGCCGCCCGACAAATCGCCAATTTTGGCATCAAAATCCTCAATTCCCAACTTAGTCAAAATCAATTTAGCCTTAGTTTCCAAATCCCACGCATCCACCTCATCAATGCGTTCAGACACCGCAGACAAACGTGCCAGCAACTTATCAGTATCGCCTTTACCGTGGGACAAGTGGTCGGAAATTTCCTCGTATTCGCGCACCAAAGCCATTTGTTCGCCACTGTCGGCAAATACTTGCTCTAAGACAGTGTGACTTTCGTCCAAATCGGGCTGTTGCGGGAGGTAGACAATTGTAGCCCCTGGATTGACCCAGCGATCGCCCGCGTCGATCGACTCCAAGCCCGCAATCATCTTCAGCAGCGTTGATTTGCCGGAACCGTTAGTGCCGATGAGTCCGACTTTATCGCCTTCATCGAGGCTGAAGCTGGCATCTGTCAAGAGTTCCTTGATGCCGAAGTCTTTTTTGATCGATCGCAGAGTAAAAATAGTCATCAGTATATCAA
>JAUBOH010000741.1:0-1677 GCA_036700145.1 Microcoleus occultus BM001215366 | reverse complement strand
TGCCGTTTCCCTACAATTAATCTGGCGTAGGGAAACGGCACTGCCGTGTCCTGATTTCGGGTAATGTTAATGCCGATGCAACCGAAATTGATATAAATCAGCAGAAAGAACTTTGCGGGGACAGCCAGAAACACAAAATATAGCAAATGTGACTGTTTCTTTACCCCGCAGCAATCAGTTTACTGTACAAGCTCTTAAGTCAATGATACAGCGCATTAGCGAGGGAGGTTTGCCGTGAAAGTCACTGTAAGAGATAGTCACATTTTGAAAACAATCGAGCCCAAGGTTTTGGAGACATACTTACAAATAAATGGCTGGCATAAAACTCGTCATTTTTTTGAGGGATTTATTTGGTACAAAAAAAATGATACGGGTCAAGAGGGCGAAGTATTGGTGTCGCCTCACAAAGAATTTGCTGATTTTGCCGAGGTGATGTGTCAAAATTTAAAGGCACTAGAAGTGATAGAAAAGCGTTCTCAATTAGAGATTGTTAGCGAGTTAATCACTTCGTTACCTAATGCGGCAATCTCGGGATGGATTAATAAAGTGTACTGGGAAAAATCTGCGAGTGGCAAAATTACATTAATGGGATTTGTGGTGGGTAAATTGAGAAAACTTGACCTGGAATTCGGGGAATCAGATTATCAGTTGGCCCTCAAGGCCTATGAAGATCGATCGCCCGTAACCTGTTTTGGCGATTTAATTAAAGAAAATGACTGTTTTGTGTTAAAAAATGCGCGAGATTTTGCTTTGCTGACTGAGGCAGAATTAATCAAGTAGTTGGAAAAATCAGTATTGTGGTATAATGTGGGGCAAAAATTAATTTGCCGATAGTATCAAAGGAAAACAGGTTGTGCAAAATTTAAAATTAGGTGCATCGGGTTCTGATGTTGTGAAGCTTCAAAAACGCTTGCTGGAGTTGGAGTTGAATTCAGGGAGTGCAGACGGTAAGTTTGGGCCAAAAACTGAAGCAGCCCTCAAACAATTTCAGACTAATCAAAGATTTTTGGTAGACGGAATCGCGGGCCCCAAAACCCTAGCTGCTTTGTTCCCCGGAGAACCTTTGGGGTCGTCACTTTTGTCGTATAGGTCGATCGAGCTAATCTTAGAATTCGAGGTCGGCGGCGGACGGGAATATTACGAAAGCTTTTTGCAGCGTCCAACTTGGCCGGAAGGACAATCGGGAATTACGATCGGCATCGGTTACGATCTCGGTTACAACAGTGTAGAAGTTTTTAACCAAGATTGGCACAAATTACGAGATGTCGAGCAACAACGTTTGAGTAACTGCTGCGGGTTGACCGAGGATGCAGCAAAAGAACGCTTAGCTAATGTTAGAGACATCATTGTTCCCTGGGAATTAGCCTGGGAAGTTTTTAATTTTGTCACAGTGCCGAAATTTTACAATCTGACAAAAGAAGCATTTCCCGGTTTTGAACAATTGTCGGCAGATGTTCAAGGAGGATTGGTAAGTTTGGTATTCAATCGCGGCACAAGTATGCAGGGAAACCGCCGCCTGGAAATGCGTGTGGTTCGCGATTTAGTCACGAAAAAAAATGTGAGTAAAATTGCCGAACAAATCCGCAAAATGAAACGAATTTGGCTGGGAACGAGCATTGAAAAAGGGATGAACAGACGCCGGGATGCGGAAGCAGATTTAATCGAGGAAAGTGCTTA
>JAUBOH010000740.1:0-1691 GCA_036700145.1 Microcoleus occultus BM001215366 | reverse complement strand
GCAATGTTCGGAGCTAAACTCGCAATGTTCGGAGCTAAACTCGCAATGTTCGGAGTCGCCGTCAGTCCGCTCGCACCAGGCATCGTAAGCAGCCCAAAAGGCAAACATGGACTCAAAATCGTCAGGGCCGGGCGGCTCGTCCGCCGATTCAATCTCAAAATCAAGCAGGCTCAGTTGCCCGTCACAATCCGCTTTGTAGTAAACCTTCTGGGCCTGCGGCGGCGAATAAAGAGCGAGAAATCTGGGAGAAAAAGTAACACCGTTCAAATTTTCTGTCGCCTCGGAGGCTTCAATTTCGGGAAGCTCCAGGGCGCGATCGAGTGAAGAGCTGAACAGTTCCAGCAATTCATGAGCCATTGATTTCGGCTTCTGGGCGCGATCGACACTGCTAGGATTTTTAGCCGCTGGTTCGAGCGCACTTTCGAGTCTGTCGCGGCCGTTGTCGCCCCGATTCGGAGGTTGATCGGCTTCACTGCAATTTTCGACACCGTTCAAAGTTTTGGTCTCCGGTGCGATCGTCGGAGGACAGCACAAGTAGCCAGTAATTCGCCCATACTCGATCGGCTCGGTGGCTTGAACTTCGATCGGCTCAGCCGCCAATTTCGGATAAACGATGCGGCCAAACTTGGACTCGATCAACTCCTGGTGTTGGATTTCGATCGGCTCCTGGGCTTGAATTTCGATCGGCTCGGAGGCGCGATCGGCCTCGGCATCGATGGAAGCTTCCAGCAGTTCCAGCGGAAGTTTAGCGCCGACTAGCGCATCAATCCAGTTTTGGCGGCACCGGCGATCGGCTGACGGGAGCACGTTGAGTTCCCAGCCGATTTTCTTCAATTCCTTAAGAGTCTTGTCCCGTAACTCTTCTAGGGTGTACATATTTTTTGGGAAAGGGCAAGTGAGAAGCTTGCCCGATTACGTTGGGTATGCTCTGCAATTGCACGTGCAGAAGTATGATCCTATATTTGCACGTGCTAAAATAATTGTCAACAGTAGCACGTGCAATAATTGAGGGAAGTTTTAATATGGCTAAAAACTATGGGAAATCAGGGAAAGAAGACAATAAACGCCACAGTTCGCTTGGAAGAGGAGGATTGGGAAGCACTGGAGGACAAAGCGAAAGCAATGGGGATGAAATCAAGGACGGAGTTGTTCAGGGAGATTGCGCGGGGTTACATAGAGACCCGCAAAGCTCTATCCACAGAGGAAAAGCAAGTTTTGGGAAAATCTTAAGCCAGTTGAGAGAATTGCAGAGTTCTCACCTGGCATACGTTGAGTCTCATGAAGAAAGGCTTCAGGTAAGACTAAAGGCTGCACAAGACCATCACCGTAGCGTGATGGAACAAATGAAGCAACTTGAACAAGAAATCCTTTGTCTTTTGGGGGAAACAGTTTAGGCTTCAAAAAGCCAGCACTCCTTACGGGGCGCTGGTTTTTGCGTTACTAATGACTAATAACTAATCACTAAAGGCCGATCGCACTTATGAACAAAGGAGAACTGGTGGAACTTATGGCCGCCAAGGCCGACACCAGCCAAAAAGCAGCAACCGCTCTGCTAAACGCCCTCATTGATTCCATAACCCAGGCAGTCGCCAACGGCGAAAAAGTAACGTTAGTCGGGTTCGGTACCTTCGACTCCCGGGAACGCAAAGCCCGCGAAGGCCGCAACCCTAAAACTGGGGAACCCATCAAAA
>JAUBOH010000739.1:0-1705 GCA_036700145.1 Microcoleus occultus BM001215366 | reverse complement strand
CTGTGTCTCGATCGCGCACAAAGATATCATTAGTACCGTTGGTATCTGCGGCCGCGAGGTTGTCAGCTAAAGAGTCAAAAGCCACGAATCTACCGTCAGCAGAGATTGAGGGTTTAAAGGAGCTTCGATTGGCGCGATCGCCTGTCGAATTAATTGAGGCTATGCTAGTAGTATTCGTCAGCCTGTCATGGACGAAAATATCGGAAGTGCCGTTAGTATCTCCGGTTACTAAATTGCTAGCATTTGACTGAAATGCGACAAAGCGACTGTCAGCAGAAATAGCAGCAGAAATAGACCCGGAATTTCCCTGATTTCCCGATGAATTTACCGATACGCGAGTGGTAGTATTTGTCTGAATGTCACGGACAAAAATGTCTCTAGTGCTGTTAGTATCTCCGGCCACTAAGTTGTCTGCTAAAGAGTCAAAGGCAACAAAAAGCCCGTTGGCGGAAATTGAGGGATTGAAAGAGCCAATATTTCCCTGATTTCCTGTTGAATTTACCGAGACGCGAGTGGTAGTATTTGTTTCAATGTCGCGGATAAAAATGTCTGAGTTGTTGTTAGTATCTCCTGGTACTAAGTTGGTTGAATTAGATTCAAAGGCGATGAAGCGGCGATCGGCGGATATTGAAGGGTTAAGTGAAGGGCGATCGCCCTCTTGCCCTGTCGAATCAACGGAGATGCGGGTTGTGTTACCATTAAGGCGATCGTGCAAGAAAATGTCTGATGTATTATTAGTGTCTGCTGCTACTAAGTTGGTTGAATTAGATTCAAAAGTAACAAAGCGGCCGTCAGCAGAAATAGTAGGGTTAAAAGCATCAAAATTCCCTTGATTTCCTATTGAGTTAACTGAGATGCGGGTGGTGATGTTAGTGAGTCTGTCGCGGACAAAAATATCGGATTTGTTGTTAGTATCTCCGGGAACTAAATTAGTAGCAGTGGATTCAAAGGCAATAAAGCGGCCATCGGCGGAGATTGAGGGATTGATTGAGAAGCGATCGCCTTCTTTGCCTAATGAATTTACAGAAATGCGAGTGAGGATAGTTTTAAATTCAGGTGAGTTTTGATTCATTAGTAATTAAGTATAGGATTTATGCAACTTCCACATAGAGTAGTGTGCGTCAAAACCCCAAACTCTCGATAATCGCCCTATAACTTTGTCTGATGCACCATACAAGTTGATTTAAGTGTGACATTTGGGAAAGTTCTGGTTGAATAAGTTTTGCCATTGTTGCTTTTCTTTCTAGTGGATGTTGAACTGTTGGGATTTTTCCCATTCTTTGAAAGTAAGCGTTCATCATGTTTAACTTGAATGGGGAGAGTTGACGTTGTGGTTAGTCAATAGATTCGTCAGTCCATAGAAACTCAGTCGGAAACCAAGCGGTATCCGATGCCGAATTTCCTACACAAATGCCATCAAATTGCAAGGCGCACCAAAGACGAAACCGTCTGAACTTCCAAAAAAGCTATAACAAAGCTCTTAGAAATTACAGCAAGCAAAAGCCCAGCAATATCTCTTGCATCTGAAACTAAATAATGTTGTTCAGGCTAAACTTTTCAAACTCACCATGTCGCCCTAGAAACCAATTCCACCACAGGTTTCTCACGGGTTAAGGAGTATAATCGCTCTTCGCGCAGCGGATCTGAAAAAGAATCGAATTGAAAACAAAATGCTGAATACATCCGTACCTCGCAGATGGGTTAA
>JAUBOH010000738.1:0-1712 GCA_036700145.1 Microcoleus occultus BM001215366 | reverse complement strand
AATACATGGGATGGCAAGAAGCGGCAGACTTGATTAAGAAGGGTTTGGCTGCGGCAATTTCTAACGGTGAAGTTACCTATGATTTAGCCCGGTTGATGGAACCGCCGGTGCCAGAATTGAAGTGTTCGGAGTTTGCGGAAGCGATTATCAAGCATTTCGCAGATTGACAATCTGGCAACAGAGGAAAAGGACACAACAGTGTTGTGTCCCTACCGATGATGTCTGTTTATTTTTGTGCGGCGGGAATTGCCATGCCGCGCTGTACCGCTGGGCGCTGCTGCAATGTTTCTACCCAGCGTTTCAGATGGGGATGGTTGTCGAGGGTTAATCCTTGAAATTCATAAATCGCCACCCAGGGATAAGTAGCAATATCGGCAATTGAATAGTCGCCGCAGATGTATTCGTGTTTTGCTAGTTGATTGTCCAATACTCCATACAGCCGCAAAGTTTCTTTTTCGTAGCGTTGAATTGCATAGGGAATTTGTTCTGGTGCAAAGCGTTTGAAGTGATTGAGTTGACCGAACATTGGCCCGATGCTGGCCATTTGAAACATCAGCCATTCCATCACTTGAAAGTATTTTTCTTTGTCTGTGGGTAGGAATCTGCCTATTTTTTCGGCAAGATAGATGAGGATAGCCCCGGACTCGAAGACAGTGATGCCGTTATCTCGATCGATTATAGCAGGGATTTTGCTGTTGGGGTTGATGGCGATGAACTCTGGGCTAAATTGGTCGTTTTTTGTGATGTCTATGACGTGCACGTTGTAGGGTAAGCCTATTTCTTCGAGCATGATAGAGACTTTGCGGCCGTTGGGCGTGGTAAAAGTGTAGAGGTCGATCATAAGTTGTCCGCCTTTTCTCAAGCAGGTATAAACTATATTATAATAATTTAAGGCAAATAGCTAATCATAATGGATATTATTGAAATTCTCAAAGACGATTATCAAAGATTTCCCGAAAATCAGACTTACAGCATTTATGCAAAAGATGTATATTTTGAAGATCCGGTGAATCGATTTACAGGAGTCGATCGCTACCGTAAAATGATCGGGTTTATGGGGACTTTTTTTCAGGATATACATCTAGATTTGCACGAAATTTCGCAGTCGGGAGATACGATAGAAACTCGCTGGACGCTGAGTTGGAAAGCACCGTTACCTTGGCGGCCGCAAATGGCGATCGCGGGTAGAAGCGAAATGAAAGTCAACAGTGATGATTTAATCGTTTCTCACATCGATTACTGGAACTGTTCGCGGTTGGATGTGCTCAAACAATTGGTATTTCCAGTCAAGACTAAGGGTAAAGATTGAATGACCTTTTGGGCAGAATTAATAAAATAACCTTTCAGTGGGATGAGCAAAAAAATAAAATTAATCAACAAAAGCATGGCATTTCTTTTGAAGAAGCTGAATCAGTTTTTTTTGATGATTATGCCGTTCAATTTTGGGAGGAAGAACACTCCCAAGAAGAAGAACGTTTTTTACTTCTGGGTATAAGCTCTAAAATGAGAATATTACTTGTAGTTCATTGTTTTCGAGAAGAAGATTCTATCATTAGAATTATCTCTGCAAGAAAACCGACTAAAAATGAAAGTAAAGAATATAGGAGATAAAACAATGGAACCGGAATACGATCTTTCAAAAATGAAAAAAAGACCTAATCCTTTTGCCAAACAGTTAAAAAAACAGACCGCGATTTCTCTAGGAATTGATG
>JAUBOH010000737.1:0-1713 GCA_036700145.1 Microcoleus occultus BM001215366 | reverse complement strand
AATCGAGTGTAGCTAGGGAGGCCGACACGAGCCGTTTGGGAACTTCCATGCCGCAGTTAATCATAGCAGCAAGAGCTTTGGGAATGCAAGGAATTGAACTGTCTCCGACTTGGGAACAAATGCAGCAAATCAATCGCCCGGGAGTATTAGCATTTGACGGCATTCGCCAACTCCCCCACGCCGTCGCTTTGCTAGCGATGAACGACAACACGGCTACAATTGCCGATCCGTCGCGGGGCAGAATCTTCGATTTAGACAGGGCAAGTTTTGCCAAGATTTGGCGGGAACAATACGTGCCAATTTTTCGTTCTGCGGATATCTTGTTGACCGACAAACAAGCGATTAATTATTTGAGTAAATTGGGATATAATTCTGGCAATTTGCAAGCAGATATCGAGCGCTTTCAAAAAGATAAAAAATTAAAAATAAGCGGCAAGTTAGATAGGATGACTGAGTTAATGTTGAGCGGCCCATTTTTGGCAGGCGTACCGAGATTGGACGGGAAATAAGCAAGCAAATGTAGGGGCGGGTTCACCCACCATCAAAGCCAAAAATTGCTAATCTCAAAAACCCGCCCTCACCCAACAAGAAATTAAAATGTACATTATTATTAGAAACAAGGTACTTTTTTTTGAGCATTCAAATTAATCATCTTTTTTTTCACCAAATCAGCTCTTTATTAAGGCTAAACTCAGCAGGCAATGGTTGTAACTTTTCAGCAATACCTAAAAGATAATCTTTGGCTAAGCTATCTAGGTTTGTGCTATTTTTTGATAAACATGAACTTAATAATGTAGGTTTATAAAGCCCTTTAAGTGTCACCCCCGCTATCTCATAATTTAATATATCTGGATAAACATCTTGAAAAATATCATCTGCTAAATTGCAATCGAATAGCTCCACAAATTCAAAAATAACTTGTCTGGCATCAAAAAAATAACAAGTTCCTAGGAGTTGCTGTTCAGGGCTGATGTAAAAACGTTTTTTTGTACGATCGGCAGAGCTTTTCCATAACAATTGTCCCATATTTTGCCTACACAAAACTAAAATATGTAACTGCTGGTCTTCATATACACCAGCAACCAAACCCCGAAATAAATCTGACGGCTCTCTGGGAATCGTTTGCCCATTAAGCGATTTGTATATTACTGAAGGAAAAAGAGGCTGGCTGGCAAGCTTAAGCAATCGCTGCAACTCAGAAAACCGGGGACTGGTTTTGGGCAAATATTTCTTGACTTTGCCATAGTTCAGTAAGGGATTAAATTGCTGGATATATTGACACTCTAACTCTTTCAATTCAGAAACGGAAGCCAGAATATATTTAATAACGATTTTATCCAATCCTTTTCTAGCAAGTTGCTTGTAGCGGTGATGGCTCGCTCCTGCCCAACGTTTCCGTAAGTTTTTGGCTTGACCAATATAAAATAATTGTTCGCGTTCACCGACCACAAAATAAATACCTGGATGGTCAGGAAGCTGGTGGCGAAGACGTAGGGTTAACTGCCCAGACATAGGCTCTACACTACTTGGATTCATAATTTCATTGCGTGTTGCTAAGTTATCTTGATTGTACCTGAAACTCAGTAGATTTAACCAGATTCATCCCCGCCGCCGCAAATCTTTGAAAAGCCGCATCTGCTGCTTCCGTAAAATCAACAACACCCGGAACAACCACAGGCGAAGTGCAATCTTCCAACAAATAAACCTTCTTTG
>JAUBOH010000736.1:0-1719 GCA_036700145.1 Microcoleus occultus BM001215366 | reverse complement strand
ACGGCAGTGCCGTGTCCCTACAATGTTATTTTGCGTAGGGATACGGCACTGCCGTCTCCTCATTTCGGTTACTAATAATTCCGATACAACCGGAAACGAGATGAATCCTAGGGACACGGTACTACCGTGTCCTAATTTCTTCATTACTCGTTAAGCAAACTTAATTTTCAAATAATCATCCTCCATCTTCGCCCCGGAAGGTTGCAGCGCCGCTAAAGCTTGCGGCAAAACCATATTGCGGCGGTGATTGCCAATCCGAACATTCAACTCATCTCCCGTTTTGCTCAACTGAATCTGATCCTTAGCAATTCCCGGCAAATACAGTTCAAGACTGTATTGATTGTTTTCCTGAACAATCCTAATCGTATTTTCTTTGTGATAAATTTGACTGGGGTCTTCGTCTTTGTAAAGCGTTTCTTTCAACCGTTCCAAAGCTGGCAAACCGCACATTTCTTCAGAATAAAGCGGCACTTCTTTAACTGGCAGCGGCATGAAATCCGAGTGAATTTCCTGACGGTACTGCTCCTGGCTTTCTTTCCAGCGTTTGAAAAATGGGTCGGTTACTTCTTCGGGAATAATCCGGTTTGCTACGACTAAATCTGTGGCTACATTGTACAAACTCAAATAAGCGTGAGCGCGCAGAGATTCTTTAATTACCATTTTTTCGGGATTGGTAACTAACCTTACCGAAGTTACAGTATTGTCGGTTAAAATCTTTTCCAAAGCTTCGATTTGTTCGTAAAATTCGTAAGGTGCATCCATCACCTCTTTGTCTGGCAAAGAAAAACCCGCAATCGGTCTAAAAATAGGTTCAACTAAAGGTCTAAGGGCGGCGGATATGCCTTGCAACGGCTTGTAAAATTTTCTCATGTACCAGCCACCAACTTCGGGCAAACTTAGCAGTCTCAATGCAGTGCCAGTCGGAGCTGAATCGATAATTAAAACATCAAATTCGCCTTCGTCGTAATGCCGCTTCATCCGCACTAAACCGAAGATTTCATCCATTCCCGGCAAGATGGCTAATTCTTCAGCTTGCACGCCTTCGAGTCCCTGGGCGCGCAAGACTTGAGTGATGTAGCGTTTAACTGCTCCCCAATTGCCTTCTAATTCCCTGAGAGCGTCTAATTCTGCTCCCCACAAATTCGGTTTTACCAGCCGCGAATCGTGTCCGAGTTCCATGTCGAAGCTGTCGGCTAGGGAGTGGGCGGGATCTGTGCTCAGCACTAGGGTTTTGTATCCCAATTCGGCACACCGCAGCCCTGTGGCGGCGGCTACGGATGTTTTACCGACGCCGCCTTTTCCGGTCATTAATATTAAGCGCATTTATTGTTAAGCTCGTCTGAAAGTTCTTTACTCCTATATTGTAACGTTCTGTAACGGAGATTAATTTAGCGGGGGGATTAATTTGGGCGACAAGCCGCCGGACACAGCAAATTTCCTGTGATGCACTAAATCTGTGCAATGTCAATAGATGGTAGAGTTGAGAGGGCGATCGCATTTCAGCTCTAGTTATACAGTCAGTGAGTGCAATTGTCTTTGGTTTTCGGTAGGCTAATTCAGAGATAATTTTCGCTTAGAAACAACGCAATCTTGTAAATAAAGATTAATTAGTTCCTGAGAAGATATACCTTTTTCTTGAGCCATCGTTTCAAAATATTCAATCACATCAATTCCTAGAGAAATCGCGGTCTGTTTTTTTAACTGTTTGGCAAAAGGATT
>JAUBOH010000735.1:0-1745 GCA_036700145.1 Microcoleus occultus BM001215366 | reverse complement strand
TGAGAATTAAATAACTTGCATTTTTTGTAGGTTGGGTTGAGGAACGAAACCCAACCCCACGCTTGATTGTTGGGTTTCATGCTTCAACCCAACCTACGGAAGTTATTTAATCCACGATCCTAAGTAGACCAAGAAAAAAACAGAGCACCGATATCCTCAACCCTTGCCTTGCAAGTTGTGTCTGACAAGAAGCGGTTTCAACCGCCGAATGTTAATATTAAATTCAATTCTTTAATCTAAAATCTCAAATCTCAAATCGGATGACAAACCCCAGCGAATACCGACAAAGACGCGAACAGTTAATGGCAAAAATTGGCAGCGGGACGGCGATATTTCGCAGCGCCCCCGCAGCCGTCATGCACAACGATGTAGAATACGCATACCGACAAGATAGCGATTTTTTCTACTTAACCGGTTTCAACGAAGCTGCGGCGGTAGCAGTGCTCGCCCCACACCACGAAGAACACAAATTTGTTTTGTTTGTGCAGCCAAAAGACTTGGAAAAAGAAACTTGGCACGGTTATCGCGCTGGAGTAGAAGGCGCTAAAGAATTGTACGGCGCGGATGAAGCGTTTCCGATCGCCGAACTTGCCCAAAAGTTGCCGAAATATTTAGAAAAAGCCGATCGCATATACTATCACTTCGGGCGCGATCGAACTTTTGACCAAACAGTCCTCAATCACTGGCAGCAGTTGATGAAAACCTACCCGAAACGCGGGACAGGCCCGACTGCTGTCGAAGATTCTAACATCATTTTACACCCGATGCGGCTGGTGAAAAGCGAAACAGAATTAGCATTAATGCGCCAAGCAGCTAATATCTCAGTTGCAGCGCACAACCGCGCCCAAGAATTCGCCAAACCTGGTCGATATGAGTACGAAATTCAAGCAGAAATTGAACATATTTTTGGCACGAACGGCGCAACTTCCGCTTATCCTTCGATTGTGGCATCCGGTTACAATTCCTGCGTCCTCCACTACATCGAAAACAACCGCCAAATGCAGGAAAACGATTTGCTGCTAATCGATGCCGGTTGTGCTTGCGGCTACTACAACGCCGATATTACTCGCACCTTTCCCGTCAGTGGCAAATTCACCGCTGAACAACAGATAATTTACGACTTAGTTTTGAAAGCACAATTGCAGGCAATTAGTCAAGTATATCCGGGAAATCCTTACAGCAAAATTCACGAAACAGCAGTGCGCGTTTTGGTGGAAGGTTTAATGGATTTAAAACTTTTGGTCGGCGACATTGAAGAGATAATTAAAGAGGAGAAATACAAGCCATTTTATATGCACCGCACCGGTCACTGGCTGGGATTGGACGTGCACGATGTCGGCGTTTATCAGTACGGCGAAACTCCTCAACTTTTGCAGCCCGGACAAGTGCTGACGGTGGAACCGGGGATTTATATTTCTCCTCATATTAAACCCGTTGAAGGACAGCCGGAGGTTCCTGAAAAATGGCGCGGTATTGGCGTCAGGATTGAAGATGATGTTCTGGTGACTGTTGAGGGTCATGAAGTCTTGACGGCGGGAGTTCCTAAATGACAGTTGACTGTTGACTGTTGACAGTTGACTGTTGACAGTTGACTGTTGACTGTTGACTGTTGACTGTTGACTGTTGACAGTCAAATAACAAATAACTAATAACTATAGCGGTTCTCAAAAAAGTGAGGTATGCCCTATGCCCTATGCCCTATGCCCTATGCCCTATGCCCATGAGTACCTCATCTTTCTGAGAAA
>JAUBOH010000734.1:0-1772 GCA_036700145.1 Microcoleus occultus BM001215366 | reverse complement strand
ATGAATACTCAAAACGTGAATCTCCCATTGATAAATCGTGTTCTAGAACACAAAGATCGAATTGCGATCGCCACCCAGGAACAAACATATACCTATGCAGATTTGCTGCACACATCCAGCCAAATAGCCACAAATCTGCTTCAGGATGCCACGGATTTACACCAACAGCGAGTCGCTTTTCTGATTCCGTCTGGGTTTGAGTATGTCGCTACTCTGTGGGGAATTTGGCGCGCAGGTGCGATCGCCGTACCTCTGTGTGTGTCTCACCCGCGACCAGAATTAGAGTATGTTATCACCAATTCTGGAGCATCGATTATTGTTGCCCATCCCAATTTTGAAGCTTTATTGCGTCCGATCGCCCGATCGCACAACTTACGATTTATCCTCACCTCAGAAACCCTTCCAACTCAGATTAGTCCTCTCCCAGAAATAGATATCACCAGACGCGCCTTAATTCTCTACACCAGCGGTACAACCGGCAAACCCAAAGGCGTAGTTACCACTCATCAAAATATTCAAGCTCAAGTAACCAGCTTAATCGACGCTTGGGAATGGAAATCGAGCGATCGCATTCTGCACGTACTCCCACTACATCATATACACGGAATTGTCAATGTATTAACCTGTGCTTTATGGGCCGGCGCAGAGTGCGAAATGTTGAGCAAATTTGATGCCGAAACTGTTTGGAATCGCATTTGTGACGGTAATTTAACCTTATTTATGGCAGTACCGACGATTTATGTAAAATTGATTGCTGCGTGGGAAACTGCTGCGGACGATCGCCAAAAAAGCCGATCGGAAAGTTGTGCTAAAATGCGCTTAATGGTCTCAGGTTCCGCTGCGTTACCAGTTCAAGTATTAGAAAAGTGGCAAAACATCAGCCGTCATTTTCTGCTAGAACGCTATGGGATGACAGAAATTGGTATGGCCTTATCCAACCCTTTACACGGTAAACGGGAATCGGGATATGTCGGAAAACCTCTACCCCGCGCGCAAGTGCGATTAGTCGATGAAAACGGAAAATTAGTCGAACCGGGAACACCAGGAGAAATTCAAGTCAAAGGCCCCGGAGTGTTTCTGGAATATTGGCAAAATCCCGAAGCAACGGCGAAAACTTTCCGAGATGGTTGGTTTTGTACAGGAGATTTTGCCGTAGTCGAGAATGACAATTATCGGATTCTCGGACGGATGAGCGTGGATATCATCAAAACCGGAGGCTATAAAGTTTCAGCTTTGGAAATTGAAGAAGTATTGCGATCGCATCCAGAGATATTGGAATGTGCAGTGGTTGGGGTTGAGGATCTAGAATGGGGTGAGCGAGTTTGTGCTGCGTTAGTTTTGCGATCGGAATGCAGTTTAACCTTAACATCTTTCAGGAGTTGGGCTAAAGAGCAATTGGCTGTTTATAAAGTCCCCACCATAATTTTGACAGTTGAAGAATTACCTCGCAATGCGATGGGAAAAGTGACCAAGCCGACAATAATTCAATTATTTTGTTGAGCTTTGTGATTAGTTATTGGTTATGTGTTATACCAATTTAATGTGAAGTTGCATATATCTCGATCCCCCTAAATCCCCCTTAAGAAGGGGGACTTTGAGCGGAATCTTGTCCCCCCCTTATTAAGGGGGCGCCAGGGAGATCGGAATTCTATGCAGCCTCATAAAAAATTGGTATTAGCGGATTTGATATGATATCAAATCCGGTGGCATCGGAATTATATCAATTCCGGTTGCACCGGAATAATATAGAGGAGACGGCAGTGCCGTGTCCC
>JAUBOH010000733.1:0-1774 GCA_036700145.1 Microcoleus occultus BM001215366 | reverse complement strand
TCAGCAGTTCAGCTTATCAAGCGCGGCTGCAACAACTAGGGATTGCCGCCAACGAAAAAGGACTTGTTACCGTAGTTGCTCCCATTGCAGGCACTATAGCCGATCGCGAAATCACCCCCGGAGAATCAGTTAACTCTGCTGAAAAACCGCTGATGAGCATATTAAACGATAGCAGCGTTTTTGCCACAGCAAATATTTATGAAAAAGATTTAAATCAGATAAAAACGGGTCAGGGAGTCAGGGTTAAAATTACAAGTTTACCAAACCGTATTTTTACTGGCAAAATTAGCTTAATTGGCTCAGCAGTTATAGGAGAAACCCGCACTGTGGCGGTGAAAGCTCAATTGGATAATGCCGAGCAAGTTTTAAAACCGGGAATGTTCGCAGAGTTGGAAATTTCAACGAACAAAACTGCAACAAATATTTTGGCAATTCCTGTTTCAGCAGCGGTAGAAGCAAATGGCAAACAGTTAGTTTATGTCAAAAATGGCGATGCTTTTCAAGCTGTTGAAGTCGAACTCGGTCAAACTTCTGGGGATTTAGTAGAAATTAAGAGCGGTTTGTTTGAGAGAGATCTAATTGTGACTCAGCGCGCACCTCAACTTTACGCTCAATCTTTGCGGGGCGGCAAACCATCCAAAACCGAGGACAAAAAGGAAGTAACTCCAAAGGTGACAGAGGCTAATTTTAATAGTCTTCCAGTGCCTTTGTGGGCTGGAATAGGGGGAGGAATGGCGATCGCATCTCTGACTTTTGCAGCCGGCGTGTTCTGGGGAAATCGGCGCAAATTGCCAGCAATAGCAGCGGATTCTGGAAACAATGCTGCAAATAATGGTTTTTCCCCCTCTGCATCGGCGTTGGACACTGAACTGCTGTTACACAATGACAACCATCACGTTAAAAATCAAGAGTCAGAAGTCAAGAGTTTGAAGTAACAGCACGACACGGAAGTCACGGATACACCGATAGCTGTTTTTATCAATGCCCAATGCCCAATTCCCAATGCCCAATTCCCAATTTATTAAATGTTCAGCACAATTCTCAGATGGGTAATTAACCGCCGCTGGCTAGTCGTTCTCGCCACCATTATTGTTAGTCTTTGGACAGTGTATATTATCCCCCAAATGTCGCTTGATGTCTTCCCGCCTTTTGCGCCCCCGCAGGTGGAAATCCAGACGGAAGCACCGGGACTCGCACCGGAAGAAATCGAGTCTTTAGTAACACTGCCGATCGAGAGTGCGATCAATGGAACTCCTGGGGTGACAGCAGTGCGATCGTCTTCGGCTGTGGGTATTTCTGCGGTTAAGGTAATCTTTGATTGGGACACTGAAATCTATCAAGCCCGCCAGTTGATTACAGAAAGGTTGCAGCAAGCTCAAAGCAAGCTCCCCGCAGGAGTAGAAGCACCGCAAATTTCTCCGACAACTTCACCTGTAGGCCTTGTTATTACCTATGCTTTTACTTCAGAAACTACTCCTTTGATGGAAGTGCGCCGTCTTGTTGATTGGCAAGTCACAAATCGCCTTCTAGCCGTGACTGGCGTTGCTCAAGTGGTGGCTTACGGCGGCGATCAGAGGCAGTATCAAGTATTAGTAGAACCTGCAAAACTGAAAGCATTTAATGTATCTTTGCAGCAAGTATCCGAAGCTGTGGCGGCTGCGAATGTTAACGCGCCGGGGGGCTATTTAATTACGCCGGATAAAGAAACTTTGATTCGGGGTGTGGGCAGGATTGAGTCTGTGGCAGATTTGCAGCAATCTGCGATCGCCTCTCG
>JAUBOH010000732.1:0-1777 GCA_036700145.1 Microcoleus occultus BM001215366 | reverse complement strand
CTTTGATGCGGATATCTTCTGGTGTTAAAAATTCAAAGTAATCTTCTAATTGCATGATTTTCGAGCATTTTTCCTGTGAGTCTTGAGTGTATACTGAGTGTAACATATTGGCTACAAGCTTGAGTTGATACTATAATAGCATTAAACCAATTCAGGAAACATTTCCATGAACAGACAAAAAATACTCCTAGATCCGATTTTACCGACAGAAGAAGAAACAATAGCTATCAAATTGTTGGATAAAATGCTATGTCTCAAGACAGAAAATGGTGATACTGAGACATTAAAAGTAAAACTTGTGGAAGTTGGCGGGGAAGCGATCGCACTTCCTGAATCGCTCTATCAATTGTTGTGTCAAGCTGCACATTTAATGGCTGCTGGTAAAGCAGTGTCTTTAGTGCCAATTGAGCAAGATATGACTGTTGAAGAAGCTGCGAATTTGTTGAATGTGTCGCCAGAATTTGCAGTCAAATTGCTTAATGATGGGGAAATTCCCTATGGAAAATTAGGAAACCAGCGGCGGATAAGTTTGGCAAGTGCGATCGCCTATAAACAGCAGCGTACTATTAAGCGCCGTGAAATTCTCAAGGAATTAGCTCAGTTTAGCCAAGAAGAGGAATTGCATGAGAGCAAAGTATACAGCTAGCAGAAAGTTTATCTTAGCTAATTGCTATAACCCTCAACTTTTTGGCAACATTCTTGCTGGCTTGTCGCAGTGACAGATATCAAAAACCCAGACACCGCATGACTTCGTGGATTTTGACTCCCTCACAATTCTCAATCAAAATTTGAAGGCTTTATAGATTAGACTTTACAAGTCTCTGCACGAGAGAAGAATAAATTTAGTTTCATCATCTCGATCTGCCTCTCACCGCACCTCCTCGCTTCCCATTCCGTCTTCGCCACACAATACGGCGCACCATACCCTGCCGGCAGGTGGCCTGAAGGTGCATTGGTGTTGAAAGTTAGTTGAGAGTATGGCAACCATTTTCCTTTCTCTCCTTTCTGTTTCCAGCCGATCGCTTCAAAATAAGCCAACAAGACTTGTCCATTAAACTCTTTAGTGCCACCCAGATTTTGATAGATGCGCTTCTGCACGGAAAAGCCAAACCGTCCATTACTATATTTTACCCAAAGTCCATCCATCGCCCGCAAATCTGGACAGGAAAAATTTTCGATATCTTTTATCACTATTAGCTCACCCCTCATTGCGTGACCTTGTTGTTGTTTCCCCGCTACCTCTAACATTTTGTTATAAGTTTCCTCATCTGCTTCTTTCCACTTCCCCGCAGCTAATAACTGTTCCAGTTTAGTATAGTTTGCTTTAGCAATTGGTTGACTTGTTAAATTCGACTCATTTGCCAGATAAGTTTTAATGGGAATTCCCCACCGAAAAGTATTAATTTGTACTCCTCGATCAACTTTTGTCACTGCTTGTTGCAACGTCGCTTGAATTTCTTGAGGTGACTTCGGCTGCGAGCAGCTTGTTAAAGACAGTCCGATGAGGGTAAAAATTAGCCAGCAAGAGGGGGATTTCATAGATTTTGCTGATTGTTTTAGGGAATAAGGGAGTAAATGAATAATTTCTACAACAGTGATGTGTTGTTTTCCAGGTAGGAGATTAACATGAAAGTATACCATTTTTTTGTCATCGTAGCTACGGGTAAGGAGATGGGAGCGATCGGAGGTGACAAGTTAAGATTTAGGACTTACTGACTCCGACAAAGAAACCGGGTTTTTACCTAATCTATCGGTAGAAACGAAGTTTTTTCGTAAA
>JAUBOH010000731.1:0-1801 GCA_036700145.1 Microcoleus occultus BM001215366 | reverse complement strand
CGATCGCTCTTTCATTTTAGGCGATCGGTTATCATAAATAACAAAGGGCGATCGCTCTTGATGCGCGATCGGGCGATCGCTATCTGTACAATCATCGTATTGCAATGGTGGAAATGGATAAGGTTAGTAAAAAAAAGATGTTGGGTTTCCTTGCGTCAACCCAACCTACCAGTAAGGGCGATCGTGCTATTCCCAAGTTCGACCACTGTCTAAAAAGTCACCTGTTGCCCGATTCTTGCTATTAATTTCATTAACAAGAGAATCAAGCGTTAAATTTAGAGTAATAGCGCGAATTCTAAAATCTTCTTGCCTAGCAGTTAAAACCCACCACAATCGGGTTGCATAATCTGCACAATTGCAAGATGTGCCCGTACCTCCAAAAGCTTGATAACTAGCACAGCCTGCTTCTCTGTAAGCTCCATTCTTAATCCAATTGGCTCTGTTTGGACCGATTTTTGCCTTGCGAACCGCTTGACCCCTCCTGCTAAGTGGTTGACCCCTAAGATACCTATTTGTATGATCAAAATCAGTACCCTGATTTACAGATGGTTCATTTCTAGATTCGGGCCAAAAACCGTAGGTCGCATCAGTTTGCCATTGACCATTACCATCATTCCTAATAATTGCGATCCAAGCATGACCTGCATCATTTGGCAATGGAATCCGGGAGTTTTCTGGCTTGCGAGCAAAAATTAAAACCTCGTACTGAGTATTTTGAGCTTGAGTAGGTGTCACCAAAAAAGATGCTAATAATATTGTGGTTATACCCACCAATGAATTAAAAATTTTTTTCATTTTGTACCTCGGATTATTGTTTTGATTCTTCGATTACACAGAACTAAGTAAATTGAATACTCGGTGCTGTAGATTTAGTAAATAACTAAAAATAGTTTAATACTTATGATATTTTCCTTGTAAATCAAAAATTTGTCTAGCCAAAAATGCTCAATTTTGTTGGAAGTTTTGTTCGCAACTCCAAATCATCCTGCTTGAAAATGTTGGCAAATGCCAGAAAATGTTGGCAAATGTTAGATATAATACGGAAAATCACAACATCCACGCTCCTGCATGAATCTTAAGGAAGTGTTAAAAATGGCTGACGAGATGGTGTTTGCCAAAACGGGTAAGCACCTTGATAACTTACAAGAGGCAATTCTGCGAGGAACCATGCAAGGTGACAAGTACACCAAAATTGCTGAGGAGAGTCACTGCAATGAGAGTTATGTTAGGCAAGTTGGTTCGGAATTATGGCAGATCCTTTCAGAGGAGTTAGGGGAAGATGTTAATAAAAAAAATTTTCGTTCTGCAATGAAGAGGTTCCAATTTTCCATTGTTTCGCATTTTGCACAAGACTATGTGCAAATAGGTTGCGTTAATTATTGTAGAGAAGCTAGAAAACTACTAGACACACCAAATCAGGAAACATCTAATCCACAACCAACGAAAACTCTACATCAAGATTTAAGCGAGATGCCAGAGTTGGGTAATTTCTTCGATCGCACTCCCGAACTCCAAACCCTCACAACCTGGATTCTAGAACAACACTGCCGCCTCATAGCCCTCACAGGCATCAGCGGCATCGGCAAAACCACCTTAGCAGTGCAACTCGTACAACAAATTAAAGAAGAGTTTGAGTACGTTATTTGGTGCAGCATAGACGCATCGCACACCCTAGATGAATTTGAACATAAACTAATACAGTTTTTTTCCCAGTCAGAAAAACAAGATTCATCCCCAACCAACCAGAAACGCTTACCACTAATTAAGTATTTACAAAACCATCGCTGTTTAATAGTCTTAG
>JAUBOH010000730.1:0-1802 GCA_036700145.1 Microcoleus occultus BM001215366 | reverse complement strand
AGAAATGTCAGGGAAAGGACGATCGCAAACAAACACAAACAGGCAGGCTTGATACCTAAATTTAACTTTTGTTTCCACCAAATACTCAATGTGTCGATAATTGGGACAATTTTCATGACTACGAACTTAACCGTTGTTGCCATTTTTGTCTCTCCCTTGCAAATTGTTAAAAAAGATCGTGATTTAGAGCGCTCGATGCTTTACTCCACATCTGGCTCGGTAATTTGATTAAAATGAATTATTTAAATAAGGGCGATCGCACTTACGACATCAATCTACAGATCGGACTAGAGATTTTTTGCGAAAATGCGATCGGCCAGATGTTACTTTTACCAGAGATAAAATTCTCTGGTTCTGACATCTAAATTAGCAAACTAGATGAGTTTGACAGCCCGCAGACCAAACATCAGCACTGTCGCCAAGCCGACCATGCCGCCGAAAATCCCAAAAAAAGTTATTGCTCCGCTAAGACTCATTGCAATTTCTCCAAAATCATCAATAAAAAGACCTATAAGAACTATAATCTAAAATCTAATATCTAAAGTAGATAAATATGCAATCGATAATTAAAGTTGACTTGGGGCCACAATCTTACAATGTTTGCGTGCGATCTGGCGGTTTAGACGAACTCGGCAGTCTGATGGGCGATCTAAGTTTGGGCAAAAAAGTGCTGCTGGTATCAAATCAGTCGATTTTTCGGCACTACGGCGATCGAGCAACAACAGCCCTCGAATCGGCCGGCTTTGAGGTGAGTAGCTGCATTTTACCACCGGGCGAACAGTACAAAACTTTAAATTCGGTGCAGAAGATTTACGGTGCGGCTTTGGCTAACCGTTTAGAACGTTCCTCGACAATGGTGGCTTTGGGCGGCGGGGTAGTTGGTGATATCACGGGTTTTGCGGCCGCGACTTGGCTGCGGGGAATTAATGTCGTGCAGGTTCCGACTTCGCTGCTGGCTATGGTTGATGCTTCTATTGGCGGCAAAACGGGGGTAAATCATCCTGAAGGGAAGAATTTAATTGGGGCTTTTCATCAGCCGCGTTTGGTGTTGATTGACCCGGATGTGCTCAAAACTCTGCCGGCGCGGGAGTTTCGATCGGCGATGGCGGAAGTGATTAAGTACGGTGTGATTTGGGATGTGGAATTGTTCTCTAAGTTGGAAAAGTCTAAGCGTTTGGATCAAATGCGCTACGTGAAAGCGGATTTGTTGGCTGAAATTTTGATCAGGTCTTGCCAAGCTAAGGCGGAAGTGGTAAGCAAAGATGAGAAGGAATCCGGTTTGCGGGCGATTTTAAATTACGGACATACGATCGGTCATGCTGTGGAAAGTTTGACAGGTTACAAGGTGATCAATCACGGGGAAGGAGTGGCGATCGGCATGGCTGCGTCTAGCCGGTTGGCTGTGGAGTTGGGAATGTGGGATGCTGAGTGCGATCGGCGCCAGTCTGCTTTGCTTGAAAAAGCTGGTTTACCTGCCAAATTGCCCGCAGGCGTAGATGTTGAGGAAATTTTGAATACTTTGCAACTCGATAAAAAGGTGCAGGATGGTAAGGTGCGGTTTGTGCTACCGGTGCGCTTGGGCGAGGCTGCGGTGAGCGATCGAGTGGATGGCGATGTGATTTTACAAGTTTTGAAGGAAATGCTTTAGGAAGTCATTAGTTGGCAGTTGGCAGTTGGTAGTTGACAGTTGGTTATTTGTTATATCAAATCCGTTTGCATCGGAATGATCTAAACGGAGGAGACGGAGGAGACGGCAGTGCCGTGTCCCTACAATTGATCGCGGTAGGGAGACGGCACTGCCG
>JAUBOH010000729.1:0-1817 GCA_036700145.1 Microcoleus occultus BM001215366 | reverse complement strand
CGCCAGCGGGCTGACTTATTGGCCGCCAAGTTGCGGGAGTTGGGTGTCGATCCCGATCGGCTGACGTGAAAAAGCGAAATGTTTGTAACACAAAAAGAGAGGACTAAAGTCCTTACTACGAACCTAAAAATGGTTTGTAGTGAGGACTTTAGTCCTGATTATGAACTTATTACCGATTAAGTCGCCGAGGGAATTGTGATATCGACTGATTGCACTTTTACCGAAGTTCCCAAACTCGATAACGGCGGTTGAATTCCCGCAGTATTTCCGACTACTAATGTCACCAGATTCTCCGGTTTCAAGTAAGTTTTGGCTACGCGCTGCACGTCTGCAATTGTGGCTGCTTCGATGCTGCGGCGGTAGCGAAAAATGAAATCTTCGGGATAACCGTAGTATTCGTAGCGCATTAGTCGCGACAAAGTTTGACTGGGATTTTCAAATTTGAAGATGAAAGAATTGAGGGTGGAATCTTTAGCAAAAGCTAATTCTTCGGCGGTAATTGGTTCGGTGCGGATGCGATCGATCTCGGCGCGAATTGCCTTGATAAACGGTACTGTCGCATCCGATCGCGTTTGACCTCCTGCGACAAACACTCCCGGATAGTCAAATCTCGGACTCCAAGCAGCGTATACTGTGTAGGCTAAACCTTGGCGCGATCGCACATTGTTGAACAAACGCCCGCCGAAACCGTTGAGAACCCCGTTCATTACGTCCAAAGCACCGTAATCTGGACTGTTCAGCATTCCGCCCAAATGCCCCATCTGCACGTAACTTTGACTTAATTGCGGCTGATTTACCAAAAATACGCCGCCGCCATTTGCGGGCGATACCGCTGGTAGTGCAGGCACTTCTGCACTTTGACTAGGTTCCCAGTTACCGAATTTTTGCTCGACTTGCGATCGCATTTTTGCCGTATCAAAATCCCCAGAAATACCCAAAATCATATTTTTGGGATGGAAATATTTCTGGTAGAAACTCACCAAATCGTCGCGGGAAATATTGGCGAGGGTTTTGTATTCTACCGTGCGCGCGTAGGGACTGCGATCGCCGTAAATTAACTTTTCAAACTCGCGGCTGGTAATGTCGCCCGGATCGTCATTGCGGCGGGCGATCGCACCTTGAGTTTGGTTCTTCGCTAAATCTAACTTTTCCTTCGCAAAGATTGGCTCCCGAATCACTTCCGCAAATAGATCGAAAACGGGTTCTATATCTTCAGCTAAAGCACTAAAACTAGCACTCCCAGAACTAACATCAATCCCCGTTTCTACCGAAGCTGCTCGCTGTTCTAGCAACTGATTTAATTCATCAGCCGTATGCCGGCTCGTGCCGCCAGTTCGCATCACTTGTCCCGTCAAACCTCCCAGTCCGATTTTATCGGCAGGTTCAAAGCGATCGCCCGTGCGGAATAGCGCTGTTCCCCCGACTAACGGCAGTTCCCGGTCTTCCATCAGATACACCCGGATGCCATTTTTTAGCTCGAAGCGAGTGTATTTAGGCAGTTTAATTTCTGGCACCTGCGGGAATGTTAATTCGTCGTAGTGTTTGGGTGCAGCCGCTAAGGAAGGTAACAAATTAAACGTGCCTAGTGAAACAGTAAAAAAGCAAAGCGATAGCAGAAATAACTTTACCTTTTTTAGTTTCAATTTTGTCCTTTTCATTTTTTCTCCTAAGTTTATTATTGTGACAAATGTTGACTGTTGACTGTTGACTGTTAACTGATATCAATTCCGGTTGCATCGGAATTAATATTACCCAAAGTCAGGACACGGCAGTGCCGTGGCCCTACAATTAATCGGGGTAGGGACACGGCACTGCCG
>JAUBOH010000728.1:0-1818 GCA_036700145.1 Microcoleus occultus BM001215366 | reverse complement strand
CAAACACCCGGCTTGCTGCGTCTTCGGAAACGCCATGACATCGCGAATCGATTCCTCGCCGGCTAACAGCATTACCAACCGATCCAAGCCGTAGGCAATTCCACCGTGGGGGGGAGTTCCATACTCAAACGCATCCAACAAAAAGCCGAACTTATTGTAAGCTTCTTCAGTCGATAAGCCGATCGCCTCGAACACCTTTTCCTGAACATCCCGCTGGTAAATCCGCAGAGAACCGCCACCGACTTCTGTGCCATTTAATACCAAATCGTAAGCTTGAGCTCTCGCTGTTTTCAAATCGGCAATATCATCGGGATGCGGTGCAGTAAACGGGTGATGCAGCGCTTCCAAACGCTTCTCATCGGCGTTCCATTCAAACATCGGAAAATCTGTCACCCACAGCAGATTCATCTTGTCTTTGTCAATCAATCCCAATTCATTACCAACACACAAACGCAATCTATCCAAAGTCTTATTGACAGTTGCGGCGTCGGCTGCTGCAAATAACAACAAATGACCTGGTTTGGCGCCCGTGCGATCGAGCAATTCCTGTTTTTGCGCTTCAGTCAAATTATCCTTAATTGCGCCGATCGTATCAATTTCGCCATTCTCCCGCACCCGAATATAAGCTAATCCCTTAGCCCCGGCTTCGCTGGCTTCCTTAAACAAATCGCCGCCCGGTTTGATCCGCACGTTAGAAATCGCATCATTCCCGCCCGGAATCGGCAAAATTTTCACAATTCCGCCCGCAGCAACTGCACCGGAAAACACCTTAAATCCCGAATCTTTCATCAAATCGGAAACATCGACTAATTCCATACCGAAGCGAGTATCCGGTTTGTCGCTACCGTAGCGATCCATCGCTTCTGCGTAAGTCAAACGTGGGAAAGGACAAGGCAATTCTACGCCTTTCACAGTTTTGAAAATATTGCAGACTAAACCTTCATTTAAGGCAATTACTTCTTCCACAGACATGAAACTCATTTCCATGTCCAATTGCGTAAATTCCGGCTGTCTGTCGGCGCGCAAATCTTCATCGCGGAAACAGCGGGCAATTTGATAATATCTGTCAAAACCAGACACCATTAACAATTGTTTGAACAACTGCGGCGACTGCGGCAAAGCATACCATTCACCGGGATTGACGCGGCTGGGAACTAAATAATCTCTCGCACCTTCGGGAGTCGCGCGAGTTAAAATTGGCGTTTCAATTTCCATGAAACCTTCGACATCTTCGAGGTGGCGGCGCATGGCTTTGACTACTTGGTGGCGAAGTTGCAAATTGCGACTCATACGATCGCGCCGCAAGTCCAAATACCGATATTTCAAGCGCAAATCTTCCCGCACGCTTTCAGTATCCGCCGTCGAAACCTGAAACGGTAACTGTTTGCGAACCGCATTCAACAACTCGATTTCGTCAGCGTAAATTTCTATCTCACCGGTAGCTAATTTTGGGTTGAGGGAATCTGCGGGGCGGTTGGTGACTCGCCCGGTAATTTTGACTACGTATTCGTTGCGCAAAGCATCCGCCGCCTGATAGGAATCGGGGGTGCGTTGGGGATCGCTGACAATTTGCACTAAGCCCGATCGATCGCGCAAATCCAGAAAAATCACCCCGCCATGATCGCGGCGGCGATCCACCCAGCCGTAAAGGGTGACAGTCTCTCCGATGTGTTCGCTTCGCAGTTCGCCGCAGTAGTAAGTTCTCATGGTTGGGGGTTTGTGGACTAAAAATAAGGCTTTTTGATTATAGCGCTTAGCGACCGAGCAAATTCGGACACGGCAATGCCGTTTCCCTACCTCAAAATAACATTGTAGGGA
>JAUBOH010000727.1:0-1820 GCA_036700145.1 Microcoleus occultus BM001215366 | reverse complement strand
ACGGCAGTGCCGTTTCCCTACAATTAATCGGGCTGCCGTGAAACGGCACTGCCGTGTCCTCCCAGCCATCGCGATGGTGTTGTACCCCGCAAGCTACGATTAGTTTGAAGTAGGGAAACGGCATTGCCGTGTCCTCCGTTGCTCCGATTAAAGAAACCGGGTTTTTTATCGAATCTGTGGCTGCGACGCGTCTTCTCAGTAAAAAACCAGGTTTCTGGGTGTCCGTGCTAAGTCCTAATTTTAAGAAAATTTTGCAGAGAGAGCTGAAATAAAATTCACGCTTAAAAAGCCTACTGCTAGTACGAGAATGATAAAGATTGCGATACTGAAAATAGACTTTAGCCGATCGGCATTTTCGGGTTTTTCGGATTTCATTGTCAATTTTTGCAGTAAATTTGAGACTGCAATTGAGAACGAGTGCATTGTACCAATGCGCGAATAAAAATGCAACAATCTAAAATCCCAGGAGACGTTGTTCGGTTGACCACAGCAGCGGCTCTGTCGATCGCGCCCGCGTCGTGTAAAATAGAGAGCTTGGGGCTTACCTTCTAACAGCCGGAATTCGGGCGATCGCCAATAGCTCCCAAATAGATAATAATATGTCAGTCATCCTTAACTCACTTAATCAGGTAAAAATAGAAGGGTGCGAGGAAGTAATCTAAAAAATATAACTGAAAAAAGGATATAAATCCATGCTCCACCCAGTCTCGCAACCTTACCAACAACGAGAAAATACTATGACTCAAAGAGCCGTGCGGAAGCCAAACCCCTCTGTTGGAAAGCAATTGAGGCCAAGTTTTCCTCAAAGGCACTGGCTGGAGCTGGCAGAATACGCCTCTCTGGCGGCTTCTGGTGTGGGTTCCGTCGCTGTGGCTGTGTCGGGTCAAGCTTTTTACGGAGTAGCTCCCTTAACTTTGGCTTTGTCGCTGAATGTTGCTAATCGGTATCGGTTCGAGCAGCAAGCGCGGCTTCATCAAAATTCGGAAATCGCCCAAGTACAAAAGTCTGTAAATAAAGTCGAAAAAACGGCGGTGACGGTAATTGTTAAATTGCGGAAGCAGTTGTCAGCAGATATTGCAGCGCTGCGCCAACAAATGGCTGCAATGCCTAGGGCTGAGGGCTTTGAAGAGTCGATCGACATTGAGCGGCAGTTGCTGAGTTTGGGAGAGTCGGTAGCTTCTTTGCAAGAAATTGTGGCATCTGCTGTGCTTGATGTCCGCCAGCAGGTGAGCGAACAACTGCAAGATTTATCGCCTCGCCAACCGGCAAATATCCAAGCTGTGGAACAAGCAATAGAGCAACTCGAAAGCGCGACGAAATGCTTGGCAGAAACTGCGATCACGCGAGACGACTGGGAAGTAGTAAATACTCGATTTTTGGAAATCCAGAAAGTTATCGCCAATCTGCAAAGCCAACTGCAAGCTTCCACACACCAATCGACTCCCGATTTGTCGATCGTCCAAGCTCAAATTCACCGTTTGGAACACGAGCAGCAAGAAGTTGTCAAACCTCACCTCAAGCGCTTAATCTCGGTTGTCAAGCAGTTGCAGCATCCACAAGAGAGCCGTCATTAGTCAGTTGTCATTGGTCATCAGTCATCAGTCATTAGTCATTAGTCATTAGTCATTAGTCATTAGTCATCAGTCTGAAGGAAGATTTTATTGCTCCGACTCTCGCCCGATCGAGTCCAACTTTTTGGGAGCATCCCAATGAGTGTAGGATATTATAGCAGATTGCAAGTTTATGAAGTACACCTGGGAACGATCCCCGTAGGGACACGGCAATGCCGTGTCCCTACTTACTTACCTTCCAAGTAGGGA
>JAUBOH010000726.1:0-1836 GCA_036700145.1 Microcoleus occultus BM001215366 | reverse complement strand
TAATCACCTCTTCCGGCGAGCTAAACTGCCCCAGTGCCAATTGCGCCTCGATCAAATTCACCTGCTCAGGACTCAAAGTAATATTCATCACGTCACCTTGTTGACAAAAATCCCTTTTCTCAGAATAGCGTTAATTTCTGGGAAGTGCGATCGGCGCTTGCAGCCGATCGCACTTCCGGGTGCGTACAGTCTTATTTTTGAGTCAGGTACGGTACTAATTCTGTAATTTCACCGGCGCGCAGCCACTCGGCTTCCCCCCGCCGCACTTTGGTGCGGGCTGTAATTTCCTGAATCTCCCACAACTGCAATTTAGTATAGGGCCCCTTGGCTTCACCGCTGCGAAACACATACCATTCGGCAGTTTCAGGAGCTGGGCGCGCCGCTGGCCTCACAGGCTTCATCCGATTCATTCCACTTGCGGCTTTGAGCTGATTTAGCTCTTGTTCTACCGGATTCGGAGGCGGCGAGTTAGAATTGGGCGATCGCTTTTTCTTACCTTCGGGCTTACCGGTGGCAATTTCCACTTCGCTGCGCCAGCCCCAGAAATGCCAAGGCGCCATCCAAGCTAGCAAAGTAACCAATCCCAAAATCTCTTGTTGCGTTTGCGTCCACTTGGACGAATCTCCAAACAGCAAAAAACTGATGTAAGCGAGAATCAGCGATATGGCGTTTATATAAATCAGGTTAGTAGCGTCATTAGCTGCTAAATGCCAACTAATTCCATGTCGGACAAAGGATTGGTTGGTTGCTGTTTTGTTGTGTTTCCAAGCTTTTCGAGTTTGGAGGTGGTTGTAACCAGGAGATTCGCCGGGCCACCACGTCGCGGCCCAATTAACTAAGTGCGCCGACCAATATTGCAATGCTGCATATCCGACTATTCCGCTCAGGAATACGCACACAACTAATAAAAAAGTTGTCAGCGGTAGTAGCTGTTTCGGCACGATTTGAGCTGTCGCCAAAGTTAGCAGGAAAAACGGGGTTCCTGTTGCTACTGGAACTAACAAAATTTCGGCTGTTTTGAGTAGGTTTGCAGCAAAAACCCCTAGAGGTTTGAGTATAATTTTGAGCAGGGTTCCAAAGCGGAAATAATACAGGTAAGCAGAGGCGATCGCAGTTCCTAAAATTACAGCAATCAGCCCGCCCCCAGAGCTTCTGAACGGCAGCATGAAAATTGCAGTTGCCGGAATTCCCATCAAAATCGCAGCAGGTAGCGTCAGAAATGCGATAATACCTTCCCGTCCGTGTTGCCACGCAGATAATGCCTCCGGCGGCCGATTGTGCCTCCGTATTTCCACCCATTCGGCAAGCTTCGTTACTCCCCAGTGATAGAAAGCAAATAACCAGATTTGGGACAACCAAGCAAATATCATTATGGCTTCAAAGTCAGAGTTTCTGATGCTATACCAATACGTCCGGCTAAATCCATAGGAATAGTAGTAAGCATTGGGCCCCAGCACGGAAACAATCAGCCAAAAGCTAATGCTTAAGGCAAACCCTCTTGCCCACGATGCAGGATGGGGCAGAAATTTCGGCTTGTTATTCATGATTGCGATAATTTTACGGGATATGAATATTGTCCCATTGGGGCGATCGATTAAATGCCCGCCTTTGTTAAAAAAATGTCGGTTCTCTTTAGTTTGAATTTGATGGAGACTTGATGATGCGATCGACAACAGCATTCAACCTTATGAAATAATTGAGAGCTATTTTGTTGACAAATTGCTGTGTTTATAGTAGACAAGCTCAGAAATGGTGACAAACCGATCGCGATCGCGCGTCCCTGCCGGAAACAAAAGGCTACAATCAAAAATAGATTCTATTTCCATAACATTACTG
>JAUBOH010000725.1:0-1842 GCA_036700145.1 Microcoleus occultus BM001215366 | reverse complement strand
TCAAGCAAATCAGGGCTGGACTGCTTCACGACTTGCTGACTCGCGGGTTAGATGAGGATGGGAAGTTGAGGGATGCGATCGCGCACCCCGAACAGTTCAAAGACTCACCATTAGGCCGCATCCCGAAAGATTGGACAACTGTATCACTTAGCCAGTATTTAGCAATAATTGAACAAGGTTGGAGTCCTAACTGTGAATCAGCAAATGCAAATGTTGGCGAGTGGGGGGTCTTAAAAACAACTGCCGTTGTTTGGGAAGGATATCAAGATTTTGAAAACAAACGTTTACCTAATCATTTACAACCGATTCCTGATTATGAAGTAAAGCCAGGAGATGTATTGATGACACGAGCTGGGCCTAATTCTCGCGTAGGAGTTGTAGCTTTGGTGCGCCAGACTCAAGGAAAACTAATGTTATCCGATAAACTTTATCGATTAGTTCCTTGTGAAGGACTCCGGCCTGATTTTCTGGCTTACGCTCTTTCTGCTAGTGGAACGCAAGGCTATTTATCAAGGCTAAAAACTGGTTTGGCTGAGTCCCAAACTAACATATCTCAAGAAATAGTCCGTACTCTAATTATTGCTTTGCCATTACTAGAAGAACAAGAAAGAATCATCACCCTGTTTGATGCTCACAATACCCGCATTCGGACAGAAGAAGCTTCCCTCAACAAGCTAAAACTTCAGAAAAAAGGACTGATGCACGATTTATTAACTGGAAAAGTACGAGTCAATCAAATTTAAAATAATCTAACCGGGACTTACGCATGAAAACCAAAGAAACCGGGTTTTTGACCGCTTCTGCGAGTCGTAACCAAGTATTCAAGGGAAAAACCCGGTTTCTGACCGCGCACGAGAACCAAAGAAACCGGGTTTTTGGCCGCTTCTGCGAGTCGTAACCAAGTATTCAAGGGAAAAACCCGGTTTCTGACCACCCATGCGTCAGTCTTACTAGCCATACCTACAACTACATCATTGTCAAAATACAGGCTCAATGGTATTATTAGAATCAGAAGCTAATAAACTATAAGCAATACACAAAATATCTAGCGAATGAGTAATCATCATGCTTGAATTCAAGCAAGGCAATCTGTCAGCAGAAAAACCTAACATGACTCGCGGCCGAGCCTTAATTATTAGTCTGTTGGAAGTTTATGGAATTCCCGGCTATGAATTAACCAAGCTAGAAATCCAAAAACTCGCTTACTTTCTCCAAGAAGCAGGGGAAGTGCTAAAGTTACCCTATCAAAAACATTTATATGGGCCCTATGCAGACAATCTCAATCAGGTTTTGAAACACATAGAAGGACATTATATTCGCGGTTATGGAGATGGAACCGGCAGGGCGGGAATTTATGTATTGCCAGAAGGTAAAACAGCGGCAGAGGCTTTTTTAGCAACGCAACCAGAAGCTCAAGAGCGTTTAGAGCGAGTTAGCAAACTAATCTATGCTTTTGAAACGCCTTACGGGATGGAATTATTAGCAACAGTTCACTGGGTGGCTACCAAAAATCCCAATCCAGCAAAAAATTGTGAAGATACGATCGCCCTTGTGTATGAATGGAACCCTCGCAAGCAAAAGTTATTTAAGCCGGAACATATTCGCAAAGCTTGGCAACGTCTAGATCAGCAAAACTGGCTCGCGCCGCATTCAACTGATATAGTGAAATAAAAAACAACTCGTATTCACGCCTAATGTTCAACGAGTACACCCAAGTCGAACTCCCTTTAATTAACCAACTCAAACTCATGGGTTGGCAACATATTCAAGGAGATATTGATGTTCCGTACCTGACTGAAAGGCAAAACTTTCGCGAGGTACTGCTAACGGATCGCCTGCGAA
>JAUBOH010000724.1:0-1865 GCA_036700145.1 Microcoleus occultus BM001215366 | reverse complement strand
CCCCCTTCTTAAGGGGGGTTAGGGGGGATCTCCGGGTTGAAAAACACCCTAGGGGCGATCGAGACAAATAATGCCCCATGCCCCATGCCCCATGCCCCATGCCCAATTCCCTACTTTTGATTCTTAATAATATCCTCCAGCTTTTTACCTTGAGGAAGTTCGGTAAAAACCCGATCGCCCGCCTTCGCACCCTCTAAAATCTGAATCTTATTACCAATAGTCGATCCAACCGTCACAGGTTTGAACTTCGGCTGCTGTTTCTCATCGGGAACCAGCACGCCTGTTTGACCTTTATTAGTCACAATTGCCACCGTCGGCACAACCAAAGCATTGCTGAGCTTTTGACCGACAAATCTCAAATCTACATTCATTCCCGACTGCAAGAAATCCTTGCCCGTATCAATGGCAACTCGCACTTGAAACAGCGTCACATCCCGTTCTTTAACAGCTTCGGGCGCAATTAATTTAACCTTGCCTTTAAACACTTTATCTGGATAAGCATCAGCCACTATTTCAACTACTTGACCCGGTTTAATTTGACTGATATCAGCCTCCGGGACTTTCGCCAAAACCTCCACATCTCTAGCTAGAGCCACAATCGATGTCGAAGTTGCCGAAGTAGCTTCCGATGCCGAAGTTGCGGGTGTTACAAAAGCTCCTTGAATGGCGTATCTCTGGGTAATAACTCCCGCAAAAGGAGCGCGAACTTTCGTATCTTCTAACTGGACTTCTTGATAGCGGACTTGAGCTTGAGCTTCGGCTAATTCAGCTTTAGCTTGAGCTATTTCTTCCGGGCGAGAACCGTTTTCTTGTGCGGCTAATTGGCTTTTTGCTTCAGCAACTGCGGCTTGGGCTTTGGCTATTTCTTCTGGACGGTTGCCGTTTTCTATTTGTGCTAATTTGCTTTTAGCTTCGGCAACTTCTGCCTCACCTTTGGCAATTCCTTCCGATCGCGTGCCGTTTTGCAACTGCTTCAATGCTTGCTGCTCGACTTCGAGGGCAGCTTGCAGTTGCTGAATTTGCGACTCCCGACTTTCTTGCAGTTGTTGCAGCCGTCTTTGGGATTCGGTTAATTTAGCTTGGGCAGTGCGATTTTCTTTGATTAATTCATCCAGTTTATCTTGAGCTAGAGCACCTTCTTGTACTAACGATCGGTTGCGTTCCACCCGTTGAGCTGTTAGTTCGGCTTGGGCTTTACTCGATTCAATTTGCGTTTGTGCTTGGGCAATTTCTTGTTTGACACTGCCGGTTTGAGCGTCTGCTAAACGAGCTTGAGCTTGGGCTAAACGAGCTCGCCCTTGACTGACTTCTTCCACGCGGCTGCCGGCCCGCAGTTGCTGCAAGCCAGCTTGAGTTTGCTGCAAGCGGGCTCTGGCTCCTGCAACTTCTTCGGAGCGACTGCCGGCTTGAACTTGCGCCAGACTGGCCTGGGCTTGATCTAAGCGCGATCGGGCGCTGGCGATGTCTTCCGATCGATTTCCTGCTTCGATTTTGGCGAGTTTGGCTCGCACGCTGGCTTCGCGGGCCTTGGCTTGAGCGAGTTGAGCTTCTACATCGCGGCTTTCCATGCGGGCCACGATTTGCCCTGCTTCGACTCGATCGCCCTGTTCGACAAATAACTCTGCGATGCGGCCGGAACCTTTCGGGCTGAGATTCACGCGCTGTACGGGCTGCACCGTGCCACTGGACGTGATCCGCACCGTCAGGTTTTGCGCTTCCACGGGCACAGTCATCGTGGCGATCGCATCTACTTTCGGCTGCGATTTACTATTTACTATATATATGGTGGTCGGCACAGCTAGCAACCAGGCTGCAACCAACCCGATCGCCCACCGCTTCGACTTGGGCGCGGGTTTCTTGGGGGA
>JAUBOH010000723.1:0-1881 GCA_036700145.1 Microcoleus occultus BM001215366 | reverse complement strand
ACCAGTCAGGCGCTTCGGCACCCTTTTCTGGAGGGTCGGTTTCGCGCCAGTAGATACCGCAATCTTGCCCGATCGCATATTGTCCGTCGGGATGAAGGGTTTGCAGCGTAATTTCCAGGGAGTCTGTGAGCAGGATACTCTGGGGATGTTCTTGAAAGTTTTTCACAAACGTGCCGTCAGATTCTGGGAGTTGCGTGTGGTCGGGAAAGGCGGGAGGCAACGCTGTGGGATTGAGGTTTTGGGTCATAGCGTATAACCGAGTGAGAGCGCGATCTACAGAGACGAATACTTTCTTACAGCATAACGTTCGATCGGCACAGCTATCCAAATGTTTGTAGTGAGGACTTCAGTCCTTTCTTGCAGATTTGGGACACTTGGGACACTAAGGACTAAAGTCCTTACTACAAACCTCTTTTATTATGGGTAATTATCAGAATCTGATACAATATCTGATTCTGATAATTACTTAGGCCAAACTTCCTGTTTCCTCGGTTAAAAAATATCTGCTGGATCTGCCGCCTGCAACTTCCTAACTGCGATCGCCCCCGACACAAAACACATGACCACTGTCATTGTAAATACAGTTACAACTTTCCCCAAAGTCATGTACATCGGCAAACTCGTAGCAGTTCTAGCTAAACCGTACAGCACCACAGAAATCCCTAGTCCTGGCAAATAACCAAGGATTGCGAGAATCAAAGCTTCTTGAAAAACCACACTCAAAAAATAACTATCTTTATATCCCATCGCCTTTAACGTAGCGTATTCTGGTAAATGGTCAGTAACATCAGTATAAAGAATTTGATAGACAATCACGATTCCAACGATAAACCCCATTGTCGCACCGAGAGTGAAAATAAATCCGATCGCCGTGCTTTCCTCCCAATATTTTCTCTCAAAAGCTACAAACTCTTCTTTAGAAGCAATTGTCACGTCTTGCGGTAAACTTGCCCTCATTTTTGCAATCACCGCCTTGACATCAGTTCCCGGCTGCAAGTGAACAATTCCGACATCAATTAAACCTCTCGTTCTTCTGCTGTGAAAAATCCGCAGAAAGTTCAAATCGCTGGTAATAATATTGCCATCAGCACCGAAAGATGCTCCTAAAGTAAATAACCCCTCTACAGTAACGCGGCGGTTATCTATTTCTGTTTCCACAGGCTTTCCCTGGTTGAAATATTCCGCTACTGGCCCAAATTCCGGGCGCGAAGCTCGATCGAATAAAACGACATCGGAAATTTTGATTTTGTCCAAATTATCTTTGACTTCCGGCAGCTCAAAGATGGGACGATTGGGGTCAAAACCGATTACCATCAGTTGGCGGGTATTGTTTTTGTCTGGTTCGGGATTTTTCCACAAACCAAAGCCTATATATACCGGGCTGATTCCGGTAACGCCATTAAAACTCAAAGCTTGATACAAACGCCGTTGGGGAAAACTTTTCATGGCTATTAAAGCCGTTGACTGGGTGCTGGTGATAAAAATATCCCCTTTTAATTGCGAGTGAAAGCTGATGGAACTTTCAAATAGCGCATCTCTAAATCCCAACTGTATAAACATCAGCAAGTCGGCAAAGCCAATGCCGGCTAGTGCGATTACTAAGCGCATTCTTTCGCGCGTCAATTGTGCCCAAGCTAGCGGTATTTTTGCCATAAAGAAGGAAGGAAGAAGGAAGAAGAAGGAAGAAGAAAGAGGGAAGATTAAGTTCGATCGAGCCGATGACCTATTACCTATTATACCAATTTAATGTGAGGCTGCATAAAATCCGATCACCCTGGCGCCCCTCTTAACAAAGGGGGGACAAGATTCTTCTCAAAGTCCCCCTTCTTAAGGGGGATTTAGGGGGATCGAGATATGTGCAACGACCCATTAAATTGGTAT
>JAUBOH010000722.1:0-1891 GCA_036700145.1 Microcoleus occultus BM001215366 | reverse complement strand
AAAAGAAGTGATCTTCGACACCAATCGCCTGTGGTGCAGCAAGTTACCATTAATTAAGGAACTATTTCCCGAAGCAAAAGTAATTTGCTGTGTCAGAAACATCGCCTGGATTATGGACAGCATTGAGATACTGATTCGGCGCAACGCCTTTGATGTTTCCCGGTTATTTAATAATCCTGCGGAACGGGCCACAGTTTACAGTCGCACCGAGGCATTAAGTCAAGGTTCGCGTTTAGTTGGTTATGCTTATAACGCTCTAAAAGAAGCATTTTATAGCGAACAGAGTGCATCTCTTTTACTGGTAGATTACGAGCTATTAACTATAAATCCCGCTAAAACGATGTCGCTAATTTATCAATTTATGGGAGAAGAACCTTTCGAGCATGATTTCGAGAACGTTCAATATCAAGAACCAGAATTCGATAACAGACTGCAAACAAAAGGATTGCATCAAGTGCGCTCTAAAGTCGAGTTTAAACCGAGAAAAACGATTTTACCCCCCGATTTGTTTGAGCGATTTGATAGCTTATCTTTTTGGACCGATCCGACAAATAGTTGTGCCAGCGCCATTGTAGCGAAAGCCAAATAAACCTTTAGCTGTGTAGGTTGGGTTGAGGGACGAAACCCAACGCTCTGGGAATGTTGGGTTTCGTCCCTCAACCCAACCTACGGAAGCCTAATCAGCTCTTCAGTCCTCCTCGCTGTGGACTTAAGCTTTGAGGCTCTTGTTGAAACAAGAGCCGGAATTGGATGTAAACGACAAACATAAAGGATTGCAGCAACCATGAACTCACCAACCGCCAACAAGCAAATCATTTTCGTAGACTCCTCTGTACAAGACTATCAAAGCCTGATTCAAAACATTGATAGCGCTCAAATTTTCATTTAAAATGAAAATGTGAGTGGCATCGAGCAAATTACAAACGCCTTGGCCAATCAAAAAGATATCGAAGCCGTACATATCCTTTCCCACGGCAGTGAAGGCAGTCTAAAACTCGGTTCAGACGTACTGAATGGGAACGATATAGAAAATTTCAACACTCAGCTAAAACAGTGGGGAAATGCCCTAACTGAAAACGGCGATATCCTATTATATGGATGCGATGTAGCAGCAGGAGACACAGGAAAAAACTTTGTCAAGCGATTGAGCGAAATAACAGGCGCAGATATTGCAGCTTCTGACAACTTAACCGGAAATCAAGCTAAAGGCGGCGACTGGGATTTAGAAATAGTAACGGGCAAGATAGAAGCCACCGTACCGTTGAATCGGGAGGCGATGAAAGATTATGACTATACACTGGCGAATTTCAATGTAACTGTGGCAACCGATAATGGCACCGGCACAGTAGCAGGCACATTGAGCAAAGCAATTTTAGATGCGAATGCCACAGCCGGAGATGACACCATTACCCTCACCACACCTGTCAGGTTTACGGGGACTCCGAGTCAGGTAATTAACAGCAATATTGCCTTGATTGGAGGCGGTTTCACTGTTAGTGGCGATGCTAATAACAGTGGCACTAATAACGCGGGCGATGTTCAGCCCTTCTTTGTGAAATCGGGAATCGTCAGTTTCTCCAATATGACCATCTCAGGTGGACGAGCGCAAGGTGGTGATGGGGCTGGTGGTGGTGGTGGTGCTGCTGGGATGGGTGGCGGTTTGTTTATTTATGGCGGTACGATCACACTTAATAATATTACGTTTAGTGGCAATCAGGCAATTGGTGGCAAGGGCGGCGCGGGCGCCGGCTTTGGCGGCTTTGGTGGCGGCGGCTTTGGCGGTCCCGGCACCGGCGGTGGCCCCAGCATTGGCGGCTCCGGCGGCAGCGGCGGCTTTGGCGGCGGCTTTGGTGGCAAGGGCGGCGCCGGCGCCGGGACCGCCGGCGGCAGC
>JAUBOH010000721.1:0-1903 GCA_036700145.1 Microcoleus occultus BM001215366 | reverse complement strand
GTTAATCCGCATTCTAATGGCGGAAGAGGATATCAGTGATGAACGGGCGTGGAAGGCTCAATTTGAAGCTACAACAGACGCTCAGTGGGATAGTCTAGCTGAAATAGTACGTCAGGAAATCGCTGCTGGCGATATTACCCCCCTGGTGGATGTTTTTCCCGACTCGCCATGAAATCAAGTGTTACTAACGCATTTCGCAAGAAACTTGACCAGCTTCCTGCATCGGTTCAAGAGCAAGCTGCCAAAGCATACGCCCTTTGGCATTCAGATCCCTACCATAACAGTCTTCAGTTTAAACGAGTTAGTCAACGTCAACCTATTTATTCAGTTCGCGTTGGACTAAACTACCGAGTTCTTGGCTTACTAGAGAACGATCGCATTTACTGGTTTTGGATTGGCGCACATACAGAGTATGACGAGTTGCTTCAACGGTTGTAGCCCCAGAAAACAAACACAACTAGCGACGCCACTTCGCTTTGTCAAGATACTCCCGCAAAGCTTCGTTCATAATAGTTTGATAGCCTGTGCCAGCAGAATCACCCCGTTCTTGAAATGTTTCTAGCACATCATAATCAATATAGATTGTTATGTGGGTTTTGCCTGTTTGTGGAATAACAGCACCCCGTTTAGCTTGACTAAAATCATATTCCGGTTTCATGACTATTCCTTACCTCTAACAACAGTGTTGCAAAGCAGTTTGTGTGTAAATCCTAATCTAATCAAGTGCTTTCATCGCTTCGACAACTTGCCGCGATACAAAGGGTAAAATCTCTTCATTCTTGCTATTCTCTTTCCCCTCGGTAAATACAACTAACAAGTACGGCCGCAAATTCGGTATTTCAATATAAGCAGCATCGTGACGAACTTGACTTGTATGTCCCGCTTTTGACCACAATTTTGCATCTTGTGGCAATCCGCCACCTAAAAAACCTGTAACTTGATTTTCAGGATCTGCCTCTAATTCCGCTGGTTGTAAACTGCGTTTCATTAAACTCATCATATCTTGCGATGCTTGTGCAGAAACAGCGACGCCGCCGATTATACTGTGCAGCAAACGCGCCGCTGCATTTGTGGTCAGCATATTTCTATTTTCCATTAATTCCCCCAGAAATGCTCGCTCGCGACCGTAGGGGCCATCGCACCAGGTTTTTTGGTTGGCGTTAATATTTTGTAATTCCGGCCAATCCAATGATTGAAAGTAACGGTTAACGATGTTTCGCTGCTGTTTCCAAGTTTCAAATGGGCCTGCTGATAATTCTGGGCCGCTGGTGGTGCCGGTGAGTGCGTCTACTACTAAACTGGTGGCGTCGTTGCTGGAATCAACTATCATATCTCGGACGGCGCGTTCTAATTCTGGCGATGTTTGCATCATGCCTTTTTGTGCCCATTCCCAGATGGCAACGAGGTAGAATAATTTGACGATGCTGGCGGGATAAATTCGTTCTGAAGCTCTAGCGCCAAAACCTCGCGGTTGATATTTCCAAAATTCTTGTGGGCTCAGGGCGCCGCCTGTATTGACTCGCACCGGCGGATCGTAGACTATCCAAGTAATGGCTGTACGATCGCCCGTTAATCCTGTAAATTCTGCCTTGACTGCATCTATAATGCTACTGCCGAGGGTTTCTAATTGTTCGTCTTTGTGGAAAAATGTCATGGTTAATGGCTGATGGGTAACGACGGGCGAGCTAATGACTCATGGCAATCGATCGTTAGATGCGAACAATTAACAGCAAACAATTAGCAATTAGCAATGGCCAACTATCAATTATCTGATGTTCTGGAGTACCGGGCGCGATCGAACATAAATATTTACGATTCCCCAAAGTGCGATCGATTGGCAACTCAAGCAGCGCTGGGACGGCATTTACTCCTTCTTCAGCCCCTCGTTCACCCCCCCCAGCCC
>JAUBOH010000720.1:0-1906 GCA_036700145.1 Microcoleus occultus BM001215366 | reverse complement strand
GGCAGGGGTTTAAACCCCTGCCGGACTATCGGTTTGATGTTAAGTTGACACCAATGTGCCCCCGTGCCTACCTCGATCGGAACTTAGGCACCGGCGATCGAAAACCATTTTTTTTGGGAATACTTATTTTATAGCCCCTAAAAACGACAACAACCCGATTGTTTTGAGATTGCTGCGGAATATTGCGTTCCGTAGATTAGTGATTTGTCGTCGGGCGGGGGAAGGTTTATGAGATTGTGCGATCGATCGCACCTGATATTACCCATTACCAATTCCTAATTACCTATGATACTGAACTTACTTGACCAAATCGGCAACTGGAATCCCCAGTTATTTCGAGAAATCAAAGGCCGCTTGAAGATTGGCAATATGGCGATCGCTTCTGCCCTTTCCCTAAGCGGTCAATTGCTACTATTCATGTATTGGAAGGCCCAGATACCAGTTGCTCCTCCTTATGGGGAGTACACTCACCGCATCACTGACACATTTTGCACTTTCAAGAATATTGATCCAGATTCCTATCAAAAAAAGTGCGTCAGAGATGCCTTGGGCAACTTTGCTATTAACTGGCAAGAATGGTGGGAATATATATTCGTTTGGCTGAGCATATTGAGCGTATTAGCCCTATTAGTAGCAGGGACTTATATGCTTGTGGGCGATTTAGACAAAGAGGGACGACGCGGCACACTTAACTTTATTCGCCTCAGTCCCCAGTCTGCTAAAACTATTTTTATCGGCAAAATTCTCGGCGTCCCAATTCTACTTTATCTAGCAGTAATTCTGGCAGTACCGCTGCATTTGTACAGTGGATTAGCAGCTCAAATACCCCTGCATAAAATTTTATGTCTTGATACGGCGATCGTAGCTAGCTGTGCTTTGTTTTATAGTGCTGCGATGCTATTTGGATTGACAACGAATTGGTTGGGAGGGTTTCAACCTTGGTTGGCTAGTGGCATAGCTTTATTTATGTTTGGGGCTTTTTCGATTGTTCCATATTCAACAATAAGTGTATGGAATTTGGCCACATTTTTTTCTCCTTTGTATCCCATTGTTGTTTTTTCAGATGGAGACAAATTGCAATGGTTTTATTTACCAGTCGGTCAAAATGTTGCGATCGGTCTTGCTTTGTTTGTCTTGATTTATACGACAGTAACCTATTGGCTGTGGCAGGGGTGGCAGCGACGATTTCCCAATCCCGGTGCTACAGTTTGGAGCAAGCGACAAAGTTATTTGCTAGTTATCTGCTGTCAGATAATAATTTTAGGGTTTGCATTCCAAGACGGAGCCACATTCAATAATAATATCAGCGGTTTACTCATCTTTAATTTGCTGATGTTCTTGGCTTTAATTGCAGCTTTAACACCAGAAAGACAATCTTTGTACGATTGGGCAAGGTATCGCCAACAAATCGTTCCCAGCAGTCATAAATTGTGGCGGCGTTACCCTTTACTCGATTTAATTTGGAGCGAAAAAAGTCCAGCGATAGTTGCGATCGCAATTAATCTCCTCAGCTCAGTGATAATTTTAACGCCTTTGACGCTGTTTCAAACAATTGAGACAAAGAACTTTTGGGGCGTAATGTGCTGCCTGAATCTGAGCCTAATTTACGCAAGTATCGCCCAACTATTTCTATTTACCAAAACTAGAAATCAGGAAATTTGGGCTGTAGGTACTGTTAGCAGCGCTATCTTGTTACCACCTGTGATTTTATCTATGCTTTTAATCACCCCAGAAAAAGCTCCTATTTTGTGGTTGTCTTCAACATTTGCTAGCTTTTGGTCTTTTTCGTCTATCACAGCATCGGGAAATACGATTTTGTTTGCGATACTCAGTCAGTGGACTATCTTAGCTTTGTTGAATCTGAAATTGCGATCGCAACTGAAACTCGCCGGAGAATCAGCTTCTA
>JAUBOH010000719.1:0-1914 GCA_036700145.1 Microcoleus occultus BM001215366 | reverse complement strand
GGGAACAAACCCTGAACCAGTTGCTGACCGAAATGGACGGTTTTGAGGGCAATACTGGGATTATCATTATTGCGGCTACAAACCGCCCTGACGTGCTCGACTCAGCGCTGCTGCGTCCGGGACGTTTTGACCGCCAAGTGAGCGTAGATACGCCGGATATCAAGGGCAGATTGGAGATTCTGGACGTTCACGCCCGCAACAAGAAACTGGGCCCTGATATTTCTTTGGATGCGATCGCCCGTCGCACTCCTGGCTTTACCGGCGCTGATTTGGCCAACTTGCTCAACGAAGCTGCGATTTTGACAGCAAGACGCCGGAAAGAAGCGATTACGATGCTCGAAATTGACGATGCAGTCGATCGGGTTGTCGCAGGTATGGAAGGCACTCCCTTGGTGGACAGCAAGAGCAAGCGCTTGATCGCCTACCACGAAATCGGCCACGCGATCGTCGGTACGGTGATTCAAGCCCACGATCCCGTACAAAAAGTTACCTTAGTTCCTCGCGGACAAGCCCGCGGCTTGACTTGGTTTATGCCCAGCGAAGACCAAGGTTTGATTTCTCGATCGCAAATCTTAGCCCGGATCAGCGGCGCTTTGGGCGGTCGCGCCGCCGAAGAAGTAGTGTTCGGCGATGCCGAAGTTACTACCGGTGCCGGCAACGACTTGCAGCAAGTCAGCGGTATGGCGCGCCAAATGGTGACTCGCTACGGGATGTCTACCTTGGGCCCGATCGCCCTGGAAGCTCAACAAAGCGAAATTTTCCTCGGCCGCGACTACACGGCGCGATCGGAATATTCCGAAGAAATTGCCTCGCGCATTGACGGACAAGTTCGATCGATTGTCGATCGCTGTTACGACGAAGCGCGCCAAATTATTCGCGACAATCGCACCGTGATCGATCGCTTAGTCGATTTGTTGATCGAAAAAGAAACCATCGACGGCGAAGAGTTGCGGCTAATCGTCTCTGAATACACTTTTGTTCCTGAAAAAGAACAATACGTTCCTCAGCTTTAGGACTTCAAAGAAGACTAAGGACACGGCAATGTCGCGTCAAAAAAGACTAGGGACGCGGCAATGCCCAAGGCGTGTCAATTTAACGTCAAACCCGCAGTCCGACAGGGGTTAAAACCCCTGTCTCATAGCTAAAGTCCTCGCTATGAGGACTGAAAAACTCATCAGTCCTCATAGCGAGGACTTTCGCTATTAGCCAGGGACTTCAGTCCCTGGCGGACTCACGGACTGGCGGACTGACAGCTTAAGTTGACACGCCTTGGGCAATGCCGCGTCCCTACTTTTTTAAACTATTAATATCAAACCGCAAATTAACGCAGATGAAAACGAAATTTGCCATACATATAACTAGAAATTCGGCAATTTTTTTAATACCAACTTGGATTTTTATTTCCGTCAATACTTTCAGCGCCCGCGCCGAAAAGTTAAGATGTTTTGTAGATATTTGCATCGACCCCAGCAGCGTTGAATTAAGTAAATCAGATATTCCCGGTGCTCCTTCTTATCCCGTCCGAATTATTCTAGGAACTCAGCAGTTTAGTAACGAAAAATTGCTGGCGCAGATGGAAGTTAATTGCCGACAGCGAGAGTTTAGAACGGTCAGAATTAGCGAAGATGGGGAAAATTGGTCGAATTTCGATCCGAGATGGACTTTAGTCGATCGCAGCAACTCCTCTTTGTCTCGGCTGGTTGACTATACGTGCAAATTGGCGATCGCAAAACAATAGCATAAACAGTTCGCGATCGCTGCGACCAAAGAAACCGGGTTTTTTCGTAATCTCCGCGCTGTAACGCGTCTTCTGGTAAAAACCCGGTTTCTGACCACCCGTGCGATCGCAAACTAATCAATAAGGAATGAGAATTAAATAACTTGCATTTTTTGTAGGTTGGGTTGAGGAACGAA
>JAUBOH010000718.1:0-1920 GCA_036700145.1 Microcoleus occultus BM001215366 | reverse complement strand
GCCGCATCATTCATTTAGGGCGGGAAATTCAAACCGAGTTGCTGTTGGAATCGGGCCAGATGGTGACAGCTTACGTTAGCCGCGATCGCTTCGATCAACTAAAGCTAGTGCGAGAGCAGATGGTTTACGTCAAACCCAAACACGCGATGACTTTTCCTGCTTATGCAATCTAAATCCACAGTTGCATCTGACTCAAAATGCGATCGGGGAGCTTCTACAACACTCTTTTATAGGAATTATGCACTTAAACTCCTATACATACATCGGAAAGCCGTATAAAATTGAAGATAAGATTTAAAACTCAAACACGAGTAGCAAATGTGGAACTATCTTCTAGAGTGGAATATGCCCTGTTAGCGCTCTTGGAACTGGCGAGTCACCACCCGAAGGATTCGCCCCTAACAGTGAACGAAATTACTGCTTTTCAAGAGATACCGGAACGCTATCTAGACCAAATTCTTGCCGTGCTGCGGCGTGCGGGTATCGTCCAGAGTCTGCGCGGTGCTAAAGGCGGTTATTTGTTAGCGAAACAGCCAGGGCAAATAAATTTGCTAGAAGTAGTTTTCGCTCTCGAAGGTGACAGCAGTCGCAAAAGCCAAAAAGTTTCGGAATCTGCAACAATAGAAAAAACTGTGGTGCTAGAAATTTGGCAGGAAGTTAGACAGGCATCTTTGAGTGTTTTGGAAAAATACACTTTGCAGGATTTGTGCGAGCAGCGGGATGTTCGCAAACAAGTAAATCCCATGTACTACATTTAAGAGTAGAGAAATTCAACCATGAGAATTGCTAAGGATGTTACAGAAATAATTGGCAGAACTCCTTTAGTTCAGCTCAATAAAATTCCCCAAGCCGAAGGAGTAGTTGCTCAAATTGTGGTAAAATTGGAAGGGATGAATCCGGCGGCTTCGGTGAAAGATCGAATCGGGGCGAGCATGATTCAGGCTGCAGAAGAGGCAGGATTAATTGAACCGGGGAAAACTATTTTAGTAGAACCGACTTCGGGGAATACAGGAATTGCTTTGGCAATGGTAGCGGCGGCGAAAGGCTACAGTCTGATTTTAACGATGCCGGATACGATGAGTTTAGAGCGCCGATCGATGTTAAAAGCTTACGGAGCTCAGTTAGAATTAACTCCGGGACATGAAGGGATGTTAAGCGCGATCGCCCGTGCCGAAGAAATTGTCGAAGAAACCCCCGATGCTTTCATGCTGCAACAGTTTCGCAACCCCGCTAATCCGAAAATTCACCGGGAAACCACGGCGGAGGAAATTTGGGCCGATACTGACGGTAAAATAGATTTTTTAGTGGCTGGAGTCGGCACCGGCGGTACGATTACTGGCGTTGCTGAGGTAATTAAACAGCGGAAACCGAGTTTTAGGGCGATCGCAGTTGAACCCGCCAACAGCCCCGTGCTTTCTGGAGGCAAATCTGGTGCTCACAAAATTCAAGGAATCGGTGCAGGATTCATCCCGGAAGTCTTGAAACCAGAGTTAATTGATGAAGTGATCGCAGTTAGCGATGAAGATGCGATCGCTTACAGTCGCCGGCTAGCCAGAGAAGAAGGATTATTGTCAGGAATCTCCGCAGGCGCTGCTTGTTTTGCGGCAATTCAAGTCGGCAAGCGTCCCGAAAATGCCGGAAAATTAATAGTTTTTGTGCAGCCTTCTTTTGGAGAACGCTACCTCAGTACAGCCTTGTTCAAAGACTTAGAATTGCCTACCGTCAGCCAACTCGAAGCATTAATTAGCGATTAAGATCGAGGAGGAGACGGCAGCAATTAAGAGGACACGGCAGTGCCGCGTCCCTACCCGGATTAATTGTAGGGACACTCCAAAAGCCCATTGGTATCAACTTAAGCTGTCAGCCCGCTCTTAGACTGAAGTCCCTGTCTAATAGCGAAAGTCCTCGCTATGAGGACTG
>JAUBOH010000717.1:0-1928 GCA_036700145.1 Microcoleus occultus BM001215366 | reverse complement strand
GTTTTGATTTGGCGGTTGCCGCAGATTCTCAGACTCATTTAAAATCCCGATTTTACAGTATTTTTTGCTGAATTTGAGTCAGTAACTGAAGTTTGACTGCCTTCTAAATTTAGCACATTGTTTTAGATACCAGACTTCTTTAAGAAGTCTGGTATCTGGGTGTTCTGTTTAAAAGTTGTTAATAATCAGTGGCTGAATTTACCGAGGTGTGGGAGCAACAGGTGCTGGCGCAGGATAAGGTTGCGGATAAACCGGATAGCCGCCTTGCGGATTAGTTGGTTGTTGATAAATTGGTTGTTGATAAATTGGCGGTTGGGGAGTTGGATATTGAGGAAAAACATTGGGCTGTCCGGGATATTGAGGTGCGGGCGCATTGGGATAACCTGTGGCTCCTTGGGGAAATTGCTGTTGATTTTGCGGTAGATTTTGAGGCTGAGGCGGAATGCCTAATATGCCTTCGACAGCGCGGCGGATAATTGGTTTCAGAGGAATTGCTAAACTCATTTCGGCGTTGAAGCCGATCGCCGCAACAGACAGAGTTCCCAGAATAGCTAGTTTGCCGAATCCTTTTTGGAGTTGATTTTTATTTAGCATTTTTTGTTTTCCTTGTCAATAGTCTTGGTGGATATTTTTGAGAGTGAGAGTTGCGATCGCACGCCGTACCAGAAGTACAATCGCCCTACTCTACCTAAACGAAATCAATCAATAGATAGATGCCGCAATCAACTAAGGCATCGGGCGAGAATTCGGCGCATTGCCGTTAACATAGGCGCTGGGAACCCAGAAATTTGTACCCGCAATTTTGTACCAGCGAGCATCAGGACTTCCCAATTGCAAATCGTTGACTGCTTCGCCGTAAGCCCAGCCGTCAAAGTTGAGATTCTGACGGAAACCAACGCCTTGATTGCTGCGATCGCCCAATCGCGGACTGTTGCGTAAAGTAACACCGTTAGAAGACATTACCCAAGCCGAAAAATTAGCTTGGCGGAAATCATTTTGCTGCTGTTGCGGTGCAGAATTCGAGCTATTTCCCCGCACCCAAAACGAGACATCGCCGCGGTTGTTAACAGATCCAAACGGAATAACGTTGACATTGTTGCAGCCAGATTCTTCAGAACTGCCGCCTTGATTGCTGCCCCGCACGTTAATCGTACCGTCACCATTGACATTTTCTACTACTCCAATATGACCGTGTTCCGTGCTGCCCGCTCCGGGGAAAGACGGCTGCATAACTACCACAGCACCGGGTTGAGGGCCAACTTGAGTAAAGCCGTTGCGGGCTAAAACCGAGCCGTAATCTTTGGCACTCCAAACATAAGGAGGTTGCAGTTGAAAGCGGCGATTAACGTAAATCGGGCACTCGCAACGATCTGCTGCTACTGCGGGTTTGATATTGGATAAAGTAGTAGTTGCGAAAGTGCTGGCGGCGGCGAGAGTACCGAATAAAGCTAGAGAAATTTTGGAGGAAGAAGTAAATAATTTCATGATTGATTCCTTGTTTGTTTGCGGTTGTTTGCTTAACTGTTGATACTTTCGCAGAACCGCAAGAAAAGCGAAACAGAAGAAGCGGGAGTTAAACCAGGAGTTAAGGATGTGGGGAAATATTGCGATCGACCTTTGTTCGGAAAGGGTTTCAGGCGTTATAAGATTTAAGTAACGGAGTTTGTTAACTCCCGGTTCTCCGGGCGAGTCGAGCGCAAATTCCCATTTACTCAGGTGCGCCGGCTGTACAGCGTATTCCTGGTTTATGAAGTACACGCCTTGATCAGTGCCGTGTCCCTACGGCACTGCCGCGTATCAACAAACACGTCAAACGTAGTACCGGTCTGCTGTTTGACGATTAGGCCTCGATCTCCCTGGCACCCCCCTTAATAAGGGGGGGACAAGAACTTACTCAAAGTCCCCCTTCTTAAGGGGGATTTAGGGGG
>JAUBOH010000716.1:0-1930 GCA_036700145.1 Microcoleus occultus BM001215366 | reverse complement strand
GGGACAAGATTCCGATCAAAGTCCCCGCAACGATTCGGGGGATTTAGGGGGATCGGATTCTATGCAACTTCACATTAAATTGGCATAACATTTCCTTATCGCGTGATTATAATTCTTACAAGTAAACTCCAGTAATAGATTTCTCAACGTGTTTTGGAAATTAACCTATGATTGCTAAAAGCTGGTTGAGACGGTGTTGGCATTGGCAGCTTGGGGGTTGTGTTGCTCTAGTGGGGACACTCTCCATCGGGATCGGTAAGGGTGTTTTCGCTCAAATCGTGCCTGACAATACGCTAGGTGCTGAAAGTTCTGTCGTGACACCCAATCTCAATCTCAATGGGATTCCGATTGACCAGATAGACGGTGGGGCAATTCGCGGCGCGAATCTCTTTCATAGTTTTACTCAATTCAACATCAATGCCGGACGCGGCGCTTATTTCACCAATCCCGCAGGCATTGCAAACATTCTCTCTCGCGTGACTGGGGCTAACCGTTCGGAAATTAATGGCAGGTTGGGGGTGTTAGGAGGCACTGCTAACTTGTTTTTGATTAACCCCAACGGCATTGTGTTCGGGCCTGCTGCCAGTTTAGACCTGCAGGGTTCCTTTGTCGCCACAACTGCCAATGCTGTCGAGTTTGGCGATCGAGGTATTTTCAGTGCTTCTGCACCTGAGTCTCCCCAGTTGCTAAATGTCAATCCTTCGGCTTTTCTGTTCAATCAGATTCCCCCTGGAGCCATTACCAATCGATCTGCTGTTCTGCAAGTTCCGCAGGGTCAGAATTTAATATTGTTAGGCGGAAATGTGAACTTGGATGGTGGGGTTTTGCAAGCGCCAAGCGGTCGAGTCGAGTTGGCTGGCTTGGCAGAGTCAGGACGAGTAGGAATCAATGAGGAGAGTAACAATCTCAGCTTGATTTTCCCAGATGGGGGAGTGCGAGCAGATATATCTCTGAGCGATCGAGCCTTGGTCGAGGCTGGCGGCGATATACAGGTTCAGGGTAGGCGCGTTACCCTTACCGAGGGGTCGCAGATTAAAACGGCTACCGAAGGGGCAGCAAATGCAGGCAACATAACAGTTAATACCGGGCAATTGATTGTCCGTGATGGGGCACAAGTGACAGCCAGCACTAGCGGTCGGGGACAGGGAGGGACGGTAGTGGTAAACGCTTTTGAGTCGATCGAGCTGAGTGGCACCTCCACCAACGGTCAGCAGAGTGGCTTATTTGCTGATACTAAAAGTGCTGGAGATGCAGGTGACATAAAAGTTGATACCGGGCAATTGACTGTCAGCGATCGGGCATTGATCACCAGCCGCAGTACGGAAATGGGAAGAGCTGGTAATATCGTCGTTACAGTCCGCGGCACCCTACAAGCTAACAATGGCACGCTCGGAACTTCCGCCACTGAGTCTGCTGGAGGTGCCATCACCGTTAAGGCTGGAGATATCCGCCTGTTTGGTGACAGTAACATTACGACCCGTGTAATTGATGGAACAGGGGGCGGTGGCAACATTTACCTAAAAGCCGACTCCATCCTCGCTTTCGATGATAGTGATATTCTCGCTTTTGCCCGTGATGGTAAAGGGGGTGACATTACCCTCGATACTCCGGCTTTCTTCGGCGAAGGCTACCGCAGAGCACCCCGAAACACAGACCCTCGCACCCTCGAGCGCAATAATCGAGTCGATCTCAATGCTGCTGGTGCTGTAGAAGGAGTCATTATCACACCCGATACCTCTTCGATCGAAAACAGCCTCACCGAGTTACCAGACGATCGGATTGACATCGACAGCCTCCTCGCCACTAGCTGCATTGCCCGCCGCGATCGACCCACCAGGGGCAGCTTCACCGTCACGGGTACTGGTGGCTTACAAGAGCGCCCCGGAGATGCTCAAATGTCCAACTTTCCCACAGTAGATGTGGAAACTTT
>JAUBOH010000715.1:0-1938 GCA_036700145.1 Microcoleus occultus BM001215366 | reverse complement strand
TCGTAGCGGAGAATGCGGCCGCACAGAGAGTGAAAAGTCCCCATCCAAATGTGTTTGGTAATGGTGCGATAAATGTGCGATCGCAATGAAGTCTGTACCTGCGGGGCCAACTCTGCTAAAGGCTTGCCATATTCCGCTTCAGCTTGCTGAGTTGCCAGCAATTTTTCAATTCTTTCTTTCATCTCTCTAGCGGCTTTATTCGTAAATGTCACCGCCAGAATATTTTCAGGATCGACTCGATTGGTGCGAACTAAATTAGCTACCCGGTAAGTGAGAGCTCGGGTTTTGCCGGAACCAGCCCCCGCTACTACTAACATCGGCCCGTTATAGTGTGCGACTGCTTGGCGCTGAGATGGGTTAAGGTGGCTGAGAAAATCAGTGGTTTGAGTCATAGCTTATAGAAAAAGGAAGAAGGAAGAAGGAAGAAGGAAGAAGGAAAATGCAGCTACAGTAATAGTTTAAGTGATTAAAAATGTCCTAACCGTTTTGGCTGTGGGTATAAAATCAAGTTTATTTTTTTAAATGGAGAAAGAAACCGTGAGTTTTTCAATGGTAGTAAGGTGGGAAGTTCTAACTTTACAGTATAACTAGCAATTTTATTTTTTTAAGTTTTCAATATTTGTTTCAGCCAAATTGCAGCTAATATTCCGAAGCTAATCCAGATGGCAACAATTATAGCAGCCGCAGCCCGATTTATCGGTTTTCCTCGCTCTATTTCTGCGGCTGCTTTTTCCCGACACTCGGCTAAAATTTCTGGCGGAATCATTTTTATTACTAGCCAAATTCCCAAGGGTACAATTATCAAATCGTCTAAGTAGCCGAGAATTGGGATGAAATCGGGAATTAAGTCGATCGGGCTAAAAGCATACGCAACAGTAACACCTGCCAAAACTCTCGCGTACCAAGGCACTCTCTGGTCTGTACTGGCTAAATAAATAGCATAAGTTTCTTTTTTTAGTTTCTTAGCAAGTTGTTTTAAAGATTGCATATATTAATAGTTATAGGCTCTATTCCAATTCCCCAGGACTAATTCCCAGTTAGTTTAAGTTTCTAAAACTGTAACGGTGCGGCTTTCTGAAAATTTATGTTGCAGCCTAAGATTATACCATGTGTTGTGTGTGAGGAAAATCGAGTTTATGAATTCAAATTTACGATCGCCCCTAAACATTAATTTCCGCAATCTGCTAACAGCGCTGTGTTTAACCTTAACTCTGGTGAGTTTTGCCTGGTCTGGGCCGGCCGTCGCTCAAGAACAGCGAATCAGAACGCTGACTGTGACTGGGCGCGGGATAGAAGCAATTCCGACTACTCAGACTCAAGTTCGTTTGGGGGTTGAGGTGCCGGGAAAAACGGCGGCCGAGGTGCAGCAGGAAGCGGCGAGGCGATCGTCCGCTGTGATAGAGTTACTGCGATCGCGCCAAGTCGAAAAACTCCAAACTTCGGGTATTAGTCTCAATCCTACCTACAACGACAACAATCTGCAGCGGCAGATAACGGGCTATACGGCGACGAATACCGTCACTTTTCGGATTAATACTCAATCCGCCGGTACTTTGCTCGACGATGCGGTGAAAGTGGGGGCGACACGCATTGACGGCGTGAGTTTTGTTGCTACCGAAAGTGCGATCGCCCAAGCTCAAAAACAAGCACTCAAAAAAGCAACTCAAGACGCTCAATCGCAAGCTGATGCAGTCTTGAATGCGCTGAACTTCAAGCGGGGAGAAATTCTCAGCATTCAAGTCAACGGTGCTTCCGCGCCGCCTCCTGTGTACCAGCAATTTGGTGGTATTCGCGCTGCTGCTGACGCTACAACGCCCGTGGTGGGAGGAGAACAGCAGATTCAAGCATCTGTTACTTTGCAAATTAGCTATTAATTCAAGGTTCGTAGTGAGGACTTTAGTCCGCAGAATTTGATGCGGACTAAAGAGATCGGAAGAG
>JAUBOH010000714.1:0-1943 GCA_036700145.1 Microcoleus occultus BM001215366 | reverse complement strand
GATTCATTCTAATTGAAGTTGGAAATGATTACCAATATCCACATAAATATCTTTAAAAGTTTTATATTCTTTGAAAAGAAAAGCAGCTTTCACACAAAACCAGAGTTTCGTCTTTGTTATTACTACATGATGAACCATTTGAAATGTTTTATTGCAACGTTCAATAATTTGGTCACTTAAAAAAGCTAGCAACATTAAGTGAGCAAAAACACAAGATAAATTTTCCTGTCCATGACCATAATTGTGCTCGAAGCGATAACCCTGATTTTTGAGCGTATTAAAGACTTCATTCTCAATCTTCCATCTGGCTCTACCAGCTTTCATAAGGCTGAACACATTTTTAACAGTAATTTCTATAGACGTAACCCAAGAGAAGTTAGTTATTTTTCCTGTTGAATTTGTTTGCTGGCAATAAACAAAATTTACTTTAACATCTGAGTTCGATTCATTCAGCGACACGTTATTGAAAAACCAAAAATCATAACTATTCTTCCCATCTTTACAAGTATATAAATCAATAAACTTGTTAGCTATTTTACGAAAATGAAACGTTCTGAATAAATGTTTGTTTCCATCTGGCTTGACAGCTAAAATAAAATCCCAGTTATTAGACCTTATTTGTTTAATATTGGGGGCTGTTGAGTAAAGTGCATCTTCAACAAAAAGTAACTTTATTCCACTGTAAGTAACTGATAACCAGTCTAACAACCTCTTTGATGCATTTCGTTCACAGTCATTTTTTTTTATCCCGTCTTGCTGTTGAATAGGCTCAGTACCGATAATAAATACTTCAGATTGGTCAGGATGAACCATAACAGCACAAAGCATTGAATGAGTGTAGGTAATTTCTCCCTCTTTGTGAGTTTTCGTCAAACAGCAATCACAATGAATTTTTTTAGAATTGAAATGCTCTACAGCATCCACGCTGACGAGAGTATAATTGCCTAAGCAATTATACTCTTTAACAATTCCTATTTCATTTAATCGATCAAACTGTTTTACAAAAATACCTCTTAAAGTAGTCCAATCCAGCTTGTCAAGTACTTTCCTTAAACAAGAATCGCTACTAAATTTTTTTACGCCAAATAAGTTTTTCAGATTAGCCTTTGCCGATTGAGTTTGTTTTTCAAAATCCAGAAGCGATTCGTATTTTAAAGAAAACATAGCAAATACGCTCATCAACAAATCAGGTAAGGTATAGGAGCAATTACTAGCTCTTAGGTCGGGTATTTGCTCAAATTGATTACGTAAGTCAGCAATTTGGGTGTCGTAACTAACACGGTCTTGTAGAGTCGTAGGAGTGGCTTTCATCTATCAAAGTTACGTCATTTATTCCAAAGTGGGAATTGCTGGCGTTACAAGAAGCTTGGCAAGCCCCCGAAGTGCGCCGGTCCGACCGTGCGGAGAGGAGTTTAGGGAGCATCCCCGTATGAGTAGGGCCCTAAAAGCCCCAATTTACTTTGCCCCGCCTTACCACTCTTGGGAGCGTAGGTTGAATGAGAATACTAACGAACTCATCCGCCAGTACATTCCCAAAGAGTGTCGGATTAGTATAGTTTCGATAATTAATGTACCCGCGCTATCGGCCCGGTTGGATACAAAATCATGGCACAGCCCCCTGCTTAACTACAGACCACGCAAGACATTAAGCTTTTTATCACCCATTCAGTTGCTCTAAAACAGGGAATTGCCCTTGAAACTTGAATCTGAGCTTGTCCACACCAGGTGTTTGCTAGCTGCTTTAGGGTAGGTAAGCCGCATCGAAAACCTAGACATGGTAGGACCCCAAGCCGTGCTTTTAGGTGAAGGTCGTGTTCATAGCCGTGAAGTCAGGGGACTCTTCTGAATGAACGCGAAAGGTGCTTACAACGTAACTGATGTTACGCAGGGAATGCTCATAGGGATCAGAAAAAGCCTTTTGGGCAGGTTCTGAAGGCCTTTTC
>JAUBOH010000713.1:0-1946 GCA_036700145.1 Microcoleus occultus BM001215366 | reverse complement strand
CCCCCTTAATAAGGGGGGACTAAGGGGGGTGAATTTGACGAGAGCAAGAGGTCTATTGGATAAAGTAGATCGAAGTTGAAGTAAAAACCTCACCTTCGCAGTCTGAATCCTGAATATTTTTATTTTGCATTCGTAAATTGCCCCAGTACAAATCATTGGATATTTATCAATCAGGTGTGCGGCCGCTGTTGTTTTCCGTATTGAAAACCGATGCCGAGTGGTTGCACAACCGCACTCTCCAAGTGCTCGAACTCGCAGCCAGAACCCAGTCAAACCCCGCAACCAGCCAAATGCTCTCCCGATTGCAGAAATCTTTGGGAGTCCAAGATTCTCGCCTCGAACAATCGAGGTGGGGACTGAGCTTTAAAAATCCTGTCGGCTTAGCCGCGGGATTTGATAAAAACGGCGTAGCTGCCGACATTTGGGCAAATTTTGGCTTTGGTTTTGCCGAACTCGGCACTGTCACTTGCCAACCGCAGCCGGGAAACCCCCCACCTCGCTTGTTTCGATTGTCTCGCGACAGTGCAGCCCTCAACCGCATGGGATTTAACAATCAAGGAGCTGCTGCAATGGCAGCCCGGTTTCAAGCCGCACAGCACAAGCCTCAGTCCCCGTTCCCGATCGGCATCAATCTCGGTAAATCTAAGGTAACACCGTTAGAGCAGGCAGCCGCCGACTATTTGGAGAGTTTTAAGCTACTCAAAGACTGGGGCGACTATTTTGTAGTCAACGTTTCATCTCCGAATACGCCTGGATTGCGATCGCTCCAAGATGCCGATCAGCTCTGCACAATTTTGTCAGTTTTGCAAGCAGAAAATCAGGGAATTAAACCAATTTTAGTCAAGATTGCACCGGATCTGGAATGGGAGGCGATCGCATCAATCCTCGACTTAGCAAAAACCTACCAACTAGCAGGAATCATCGCCACAAATACCACCATCCGCCGCGACGGATTAAAAACACAAATATTGCCACAAACCGGCAAACCGATCGCCGAAGAATCTGGCGGAATTAGCGGGCTTCCAGTGCGAGAGCGATCGACAGAAGTCATCCGATTTATCTGGGAGTATACAAAAGGTGAATTACCAATAATTGGAGTGGGCGGCATTTTCACCGCCGACGATGCTTGGGAAAAAATAGCCGCCGGTGCAAGTTTAATTCAAGTTTACACCGGTTGGGTTTACGAAGGGCCTTGGATGGTACGCCGGATTCTCCAAGGTTTGCTACAAAAATTAGAAGAACGCGGATTTAATTCGATTTCCCAAGCCGTTGGTTCCGCAAATATTAAGTAGTCCGAAGACAGAGAGGACTAAAGTCCTCACTACAAACTTCAATTTTTAAATCGATTGACAGTCAACAATCATTTCTGAGTACAACCGAAATTGATATTACTTGCGTTTAGAAAGTTCCGCCAGCTTCCAAGTTACGGTCACAATCATCAAACGTCCTAGAGCATTCAAACGGTCTTTGGCACTCTTTTCAAATATTTGAGATAGAGTTTCAGAATTAACATTTATAGACAATTCTTCAGCCGTTGCTGCTGGTTCTTCCACCAGGGCTTCTTCAGAAGATGTCTCAAGGCTGACTTGTGGCTGCTGATTTTCTTCTTTGGTCATTGTCTAAGTCCCCTCCTTGAGTTTTTGCATACATAACCCCTACTACAAATCCAACTTATGTGTATCCGGGATTTGGGAAGTCAATTTTTCTCTACCCGACAATCGCAGTTACTAAATAACTTCAAAGCTTTAAGTTCATTTGTGAGCGCTCTTCAATAGCACTTCCGCACTTTCCCTCACAAACCTGGTTTCTTTACATAATTCTTATTGAATTCAAAACTTACCAGAAAGAATTGGTTGAAAGCCGGAACACGAGTGAGGGAGAAATTAAAATTAGACTATTCATTACTCCAATCCTCTTCCTTCTAGGTAGAGGTCGCTCTCAAACTG
>JAUBOH010000712.1:0-1956 GCA_036700145.1 Microcoleus occultus BM001215366 | reverse complement strand
GACCGCTCGCGCGCGAAAGCCCGGGAGCAGTCGTATTTGCGCCGCCTGCAACAGTTAACCTCCGCCTCAGTAGCGATCAACTCCACCCTGTCGGTGGAGGAAATAATTCAGCTAGCAGCAGATAGCGCCCGCCAAATTCTCGAAGTCCACCAAGTAGCCGTCAACCTCAGCCCTGCTGCAAACTGGGATGCGGGAATTAGCAAGTTTTCGATGTCCGAAAAATACGCCCAGTGGCAAGATTACTGCGAAGAGCCTGACGGTACGGGCATTTACCGAGAAGTTTGCCAGCAGCAACGGGCGATGCGGATGACTCAAAGCGAGTTAGAGGCTCACCCGGGCTGGCGGGGGTTCGGCAAGGCTGCGGGGAATCACCCGCCGCTGCGGGGCTGGCTGGCTGCACCGCTGACGGCTCCTGACGGCAGAAATTTGGGGTTGATTCAGTTGTCGGACAAGTACGACGGGGGAGAGTTCGGGGAAGATGACGAAAGTATTTTAGTGCAGTGGGCTCAGGCGGTGTCGGCGGCGATCGAAAATGCGCGCCTTTATGAGGAATCCCAGCAGGCAAATCGCATGAAAGATGAGTTTTTGGCAACTCTTTCTCACGAGCTGCGATCGCCCTTAAACGCGATTTTGGGCTGGGCGCAACTGCTGCGAAACCGCAGTTTCAGTCCGGCCGTGACGGAGCGGGCACTGTCTACTATTGAGCGCAATGCTAAATTGCAAACTCAGTTGATTGAGGATTTGCTGGATATTTCGAGAATTATTCGCGGCAAGTTGACTTTGAATCCTTGTCCGGTAAATTTGATTTCGATGGTGGAAGGAGCGGTGAATACCGTGGGTTTGGCGGCCGATGCTAAGTCGATCGAGCTGCGCTTGGCAATTGTCGATTTGGACTTGGAGACGGCTGAATTTTGCCAACCCTCTGAGGTTTCTGGCGATCGCGAATCCGAGTTAAATCCGAGATTTTTGGTGTCGGGAGACCCCGGCCGCTTGCAGCAGGTGATTTGGAATTTGCTGACGAATGCGATTAAGTTTACGCCGCGCGGCGGGCGAGTGTCCATCCGTTTGCAGCGACTTGAAGAGGGGGTTGAGCTGGCTGTTACGGACACGGGAATTGGGATTGCTGCGAATTTTTTGCCTTATGTGTTTGAGTCTTTCCGCCAAGCCGATGCTACGATTACTCGCTATCATAGCGGTTTGGGGCTGGGGCTGGCGATCGTCCGGCAGTTGGTGGAACTCCACGGCGGCACTGTTTGGGCGAGCAGTCCGGGATTGGATATGGGTTCGACTTTTACTTTCCGCCTTCCTTCAATTTCGGTAAGTTCGATCGCCTCTGAGGAAGCGCTGGTGTTGGCTGGCGGTGGTAATTTGCTGGGAGCTAAAATTTTGGTGGTTGATGACGAGGTTGATTCGCGGGAATTTATGATATTTGTCTTGGCAGATTCCGGGGCTGTTGTCAGGGCTGCATCGTCTGCTGCTGAAGCGTTTGAGCTGGCTTCGGAGTTTGTGCCGGATGTTTTGGTCAGCGATATCGGAATGCCGGAGGAAGACGGTTATTCGCTGCTGTTGCGGCTGCGCTCTTTGAAAACGCCAAGCGGAGAGAATTTGCGGGCGATCGCCCTGACGGCTTATGCTAGGGATGAAGACCGCGATCGGGCTTTGAAGGCGGGGTTCGATCGGCATCTAGCTAAACCCGTGCTCCCGGATCTCTTGGTCGAGGCGATCGTCAGTTTGACGAAGCAAGCAGTTACAACTTAAAATAACTTAATTAATCATTAGTAATTATGTTTGATCGTTCGGACTTTAGTCCGCATCAAAATCCGAGGACTAAAGTCCGAACGATCAAACCTGTCATAAAATGCCGCTCGACTGATATCACGTCCGGTCGATTACCATAACAAAAACCGTTCGTAGTGTGGACTTTAGTCCGCAGTATACTGCGGACTAAAGTCCACA
>JAUBOH010000711.1:0-1959 GCA_036700145.1 Microcoleus occultus BM001215366 | reverse complement strand
CTGCATCGCCTCGCAAGGTGTCGTTGCCATCTAAGCCTGAGATGTTGTCATTGCCCTCAAGCCCTGAGATGTTGTCATTCTCAGGCCCGCCGGTGAGATTGTCATTTGTTGCCGATCCAGTCAATACTGCCAATGTTTTTTTCCTGCTTGCGATAAACAGGCGAGGCTAATTTTACTTAGCTTCTACGCCCTATTTACCTATCAGTGCTTTTCCCCCAAAATTATGCAAATTCTCCAAAAAACTTTTTTTAGACAAATTTTGTTTTATTTGCGCTCGGAAATGCTATACTTACAAGTTGCTTTTTTGAAAAAATGACAAAATCACTGCATAGGTCATAGTTAGCGCCAGATTCGCCCTAGTCTTCACAAAACGGCAAGAGGAGACGGCAGTGCCGTTTCCCTACCTGGAAGGATATCTGTAGGAACACTCCAAAAGCCGTCTCCTGACGCAGGAGGACACGGCAGTGCCGTTTCCCTACCCGGAGATATTCGATCGCCCTTCCCGTCTTTTCTTCCCCCGCACCCGATCGAAACTGCCGTGTCCTAATTTTGGCTAATCATTCCGATGCTACCGGAAACGATATTATTTCTTATTTCTTCTTTCTTATTTCTTATTTCTTATTTCTTATTTCTTCTTTCTTATTTCTTCTTTCTTCTTTCTTCTTTCTTCTCTTCCTTTGCGTCCTTCGCGGTTCGTTTAAAAAAAGTAATGATGTAGGGTGCGGAATACGCACCTTACGCTTACTAACTCATAACTCATAACTAATGACTAATGACTAATGACTATTTAACAACCTTAACCCGATCGCCATCCTTGAGATAACCAGCCCCAGCAACAACCACGCGATCGCCCGCCTTCAAACCCTTTTTAATCTGTACCTGAGCACTCGTCAAATCACCAACCGCACCCCCACTAATTTCCCCAACTTCCACCGGCTGAGCCAGCACCTTGTCATCGCCCACAAGTTTGTAAACAATAGAACTGCCGTCAGATTGCGGTAAAATAGCTTTAGCAGGAACTTTCAAACCTTGAGCCGTTGCAGTGGAAATCGATGCGCGCAAAAACATTCCCGATCGCAAAAACTCGCTAGCCGGCAAATCAATCTTCACCGTAGCTTGTCGGTTTTGCGGGTCAACTAAGGGCGAAATTTCTCGCACAGTTCCTGCTAATTTAATCCGCTTGTCTGAGTCTGAACTAATCTGTACTGCTGTTCCCGGCCGCACTTGCGAAACCTGAGTTTCCGGCACTTTTAATTGCAGTTCCAGCTTGTTTCCCCGAATAATCGAAAATAGTTTTTGACTTCCCGAAGAAACATCCCCAACTCGACCAATTCTTTCAGATACAATACCGCTGTCCGGTGCTCGAACCACTGTTTGTTCGAGTTGAGTTTGCAACTGTTTGACTTGCGCTTCATTGCTGCGGACACCTGCTGCATTATTTCCCACATTCGCCCTAGCGCTGCTAATCGCAGAGCCAGCCGTATTCACTTTAGCGCGGGCGCTGCTGAGGGCCGCTCTCGCCGTACTGATATTAGCGAATGCCGTAGCTACTTTAGCTTGAGCCGATCGCACTTCTTCCGCTGCTTTGTTTTGTTCTTCCAAAGCTTTATTCAAATCAGCCTTAGCTTTGTTCACATCTTGAACAGCAGTATCTCGCTCCGTCTTGCGCTTTTCCAAATCTTGCTGGCTGATTACTCCCTGGGAAGCCAAATTTTGGGTGCGATTTACTTCTCTTTGAGCTTGAGCTAATTTAGCCTCAGCAGAAGCAATCCCGGCCTTAGCTTGATTGACACCGGCCTTGGCTTGATTGACACCGGCTTGAGCTTGGCCGACGCCTGTTTTGGCTTGCGCTGCGTCAGCGATGGCTTTTTCCACGCCGGCTTGGGCTTGAGCAACGCCGGCTTGGGCTTCTTGTTGGGCTGACTGGGCTTGTTGCACCTGAGCTTGCGCTTGTTCTAC
>JAUBOH010000710.1:0-1975 GCA_036700145.1 Microcoleus occultus BM001215366 | reverse complement strand
GAGGATGTAGTAAACTGCAAACAACTCCCTTTTACCAAAGTTCTGATGGATAGCTGGTAAGCTGTTGTGCATTTAAAACGCATATTGTATAATACAATATGACCATATTTAGAAAAAGTCAATGTCAGAGTAAAAACTTTCTTAGTTCCGAGACAAGAGAAACTCTTCAACAAGTATTAAAGGAGCATGAGCATCCAGACATTCGGCTTCATAGCCTTAATTTTTTTATTGCTAAATAGCGGAAATACACAAGCTCAAACTGCTGAACTAATTGGATGTTCTCTGAGAAAACTTGCATACGGTCGTATTCATGGTGAGCCTGAAAATTTAGACAGTTTTAAAGATGATAGAATGAAGGGTAACTACCGAAAAGCTACAGAAAAATACATTAATTTACTTTGATAAACAATTGAAGTAGAGCCAGAGCAACATGGCTATGAATTCTGGAGATGGACAACAGCTAGACTTGCCATATATCTAGGAGAAAAGACAGAAATTGAGCTGAGTAGTACCCAAGTAAGGAGGATTTTAAAATCAAAAAAGTATGTTTACCTCGCTCGCTAAATACAGCTTCTAGGATAAGCAAGATACCGTAGAGAGGGGTTTATTTAAAGATAAGTTAGCTGAGTATATAAGAATAGAAAAAGAATCTCCAGACCTTTTACAGGTATGGTAAAGGGCGTGAGAGTGGATTTAGTTTAAGAGTGATTAGAAGGAAGAACTCGTGTAAAAAAGGGACTCGAAGCAACATTCATAGGAGACCGACGAAAGGGTCGTATTAATGTCATGGGTGGAGTTAGATATTCAGACAAGAAAAGATGGGTGGATTTTATGCCATCTGGGAATTCTGCTAATTTTTATGCAGTGCTGAAAATTTTTTATGGAGATTTAAGAGCAGAGTGGATATTGCAAGGGAATTTAGCGGAAGACTTTAAAGATAAAGGCTATAAGTTTGTGATAATTTTGGATAACGCTAGTTTTCATAAAAAACCAGAGACTTTGCCAAAAATAGCAGCAGAGATGCCGAATCTAATCATAGAGTTTTTGCCCAAGTATAGCCCTGACTACAACGCGAGTTGTAGTCAGTATGGCATTCGGAAGACAGAATATGTTGCTAAGAGATTATTTAAATCTATTGAAAAACTCGAATCACTGTTACATAAACTGTTAAATGAAGGAGGACTAATTATGAAATGGAACCGAAAAATCAAAAATAAAGGTAACGCGAGTTAATGCAGTTTAGATGTTTGACAGCTTAGTAACATTCCCAAGTCCAGCGCTATCATTGCCCAAAAGCTTTTCGCAGATGTGACGGGCATCGCGCCATGTCGCTGAGGTCGCTGATAAACTTGACCGGGTGGAGTATCTTCAACGCTGAGGAAGTACACTACTCCATAAAGGGCGGCAACGATTCCGGTTAACAGAATTGCCAATCTCCAGTTAACGGCACCTTGTGATAAAAAAGCTGACAGAACGGCGATCGCGGGTAATGTAAATTGGGCAGCAGCCGCTCCAAAGTTGCCCCAGCCTCCATAAATCCCTTGAGCCATGCCAATCTCTTCGGAGGGGAACCACTCTGCCACCATGCGAACTCCGACGACAAATCCAGCCCCCAAAATTCCGGTAGCTAAACTGCTCCAGACTAATTGGTTGAAGGTGGTTGCGGTTGCAGCGATCGAGCAGGGTACGATCGCAAACACGAGCAACGCAGAGAAAACAAGGCGAGGCCCGAAGCGATCGAGAATCATGCCAACTACAATTCGCGCTGGAATTGTCAAGGCTAGGTTACAAATTGCTAAAACTTTGAGTTGTTCAGCGGTTAGCCTTAAATCCTGTTGAATCGTTGTGGCAAGAGGAGCAATGTTAAACCACACGACAAATGAGAGAAAGAAGGCAAACCAGTTTAAGTGAAGAATGCGATAGCGATCGCGAAATGACCATAATCTCCGAAGCATGATAAATCTCCTTGTGGGCG
>JAUBOH010000709.1:0-1977 GCA_036700145.1 Microcoleus occultus BM001215366 | reverse complement strand
TCTCGAAGACAATTTTATCCGCGATTTTTAAAGCTTCTTTTAGGTTCATCGGATAAGGGATATATGAAAATTTCATGTATTATACACATTTATCCGCTTTTTATAACAATTTTGTACAAAAATGTACAAAAATAGATCAAATAAAATGAAACAAGAAAAAACTGTAGGCAAAATTGAACATTTTTGTGGTAGACAAATTTTTAATTTCCACAAATAATAGGACAATGCTAAATCAATCAAATGTGTGAGGCAAATAAATGACAGTTTATCTTGGTTCTAAACCTGTTGCTGAAATTGCAGTTAATGGTTTGAAAGAGGAACAGTTACAGAAAATTAATCCAAAAGTTGTAGCTGCGATTCAAGCGATTCAAGCAGAACGGATGGGTAAAGAGCCTATTGCCTGGGCTGATTTCAGTAGCCATACTACTGATTAAATTCAGATTATTACAGAGACGGCGCTTGGCTGGGAAGTCTTTTAGCCAACAATGATTTTGGTTCTACAGTATAGCTTTTAAGAAAAATTTATGTCACTTGAGTTGCTTCTACCCCAAAGAACTGAGTTCTACGAAGTCCGACCTATAACAACAGTTGTAGTTAAAATCGTCAGTCGTTGCAATCTCAAGTGTTCCTATTGCTATATGTATGAACACCCAGATCAAACTTGGAGAGAGCAGCCAGTTTTTATGAATGCTAAGACGATCCAGCTTCTGGCGGATCGTCTTAGTAGCTATGTTCGTGAGCGTCAGTTAAAGCAGCTTATTGTGGTCTTTCATGGGGGTGAGCCTCTGCTACTAGGAGCTTCTAAACTGAGAGAATTTTTCACGATTTTGCGGAGTAGTTTTCAGGATATTGAAGCGGACATCAAGTTCGGACTTCAAACGAATGGAACGCTGGTAGACGATGACATTGTACAGGTATTTCAAGACTTCAAAGTGCGTGCAGGTGTGAGTATTGACGGGCCGCAAGAATGGAACGATCTTATGCGAGTTGATGCCAAAGGGCGTGGCAGCTTTTCGCAGATTATCGCTGGTGTAGAAAAGCTGCGTAATCCCAAGTCTGGGGGGTCTGTGTTTGGAGGTTTTCTCACAGTTGCGAATCCTGAAATAGATCCTTATGAGCTATTAACATTCTTTGAGGAACTAAACACCACTGCTATAGATTTTCTTCTGCCAGACTTCAATTATGATACTTTTCCCTACGATAAGTATCCCCCAGGAACTTTTGGTCGATGGCTATCCGCTCTTTTCGATTATTGGTTAGCTTCAGAAACTAAGATGGAAGTTCGTATATTCAGAACTATCATGAAGCTTTTAATGGGTGGAAAGAGAGGCTATGATTCCTATGGGGCATTGAGTGATGGAGTCATTGTGGTTGAGACTGATGGCACTTATCACGGACTAGATGTTCTGAAAACTGCATATCATGGTGCTACCAAAACAGGTATGTCACTAAATTCTCATCCGATTGAAGCTTTAGAATCTTTGCCTCTGGTCACAGCACTATCTAATAAGCAGTCTTCTGCACCTCAAAAGTGCTTTGATTGTCGCTTGTTTGATATCTGTGGTGGCGGATATCTGCCCCATCGTTATAGTTCGGAGCATGGCTTTAATCGGGAATCAATTTATTGTGAAGATCTAATAATTCTCATCGATCACATCAAAGATTACTTATCCACTGAACTATCAGCTATCTCATAAATACGTTGCGTTATGATCGTGTGTGCAGAGCAAGAGACTAAGATTGAAACTGTTGACTTGGAGTTGACCTGTAAGCTAGATGACACTCAACTATTCTACCAAAATGCGTTGATTAAATATGTCGAGGAGTCAGCTACTCGACACATAGCCATGCTGTATATTCTCAGCAATCAAGGTTATGAGCTAGCTGTGGCACTTCTCCAACAAAGCGATGATGTGAATATGTTGAGCGGTTTGTTTTTGCAATATCGGGAACTTGAAGCAAAATCTCGATCGCTTT
>JAUBOH010000708.1:0-1997 GCA_036700145.1 Microcoleus occultus BM001215366 | reverse complement strand
CGTTGTGTCCCTACAAATAATATTTATTGTAGGATTTGTAGGGAAACGGCACTGCCGTGTCGTCCAAAAAATCGGGGGGCGTTTTTTTGAATTGCGATAGCCATATGAGAAATTTGAAATTAATCAAGGCCTTACAGTTGGGGGATTAACAGCCGTAATTTCTGCATAACGAGCAAAATCAGCAATGTTAAAAGTTAGGATATGGGTTAAACCATGAACGAGCATAGCAGCAACTAGCCGCGCATCATGAACGTTGACACCGATAACCTTATATGTTATCACCAGTCGCTCCCATTCTTGATAAATTGCTTCGGTATCCAACAACAAAGGAAAAAGCTGTTTTAAGCGATTAATTTCTGTCTCTGCTTCTGTTGCAGTACGCCCTAGTCCATTTCTCTGGATCGGACGCGTGCAGACGTTCCAAAACTCGATTAAATTTTGGGGTACGATATAAAGTTGTTCCCCGCGATCGCGCAGAGTAATCACGGCATTGACGGCATCAGGATTCATTGGGTGTGCTGGATCGATGCTACGCAGCAGTATGTTTGTATCTACGAGGAATGGCATTTAACCTCTGTCTCCATAAATGCTCTCTCGGCTAATAGCTTCATCTGAAAGAGTGGGGAGATTTAGGGTACGATGACTGTCAACCCATTCCTGAAATGCTATTGACCATTCTGTTCGGGTAGCTGTTTCATAAAAGGGACGTTGTTGAGGTTCTATTAGCCGTTTGAGCATCGCATCTAATAATGGTTTAATCTGAGCCGGTGTGCGGCTGGTGATTTTTGCCAAAACTTGAGTAATAGTCTGTATGTCTTGTTGGTGAGATTGCTGAAGATTGTGCAGCATAATTATCCTTGAGTGCAAGTTTTTCGGCTGACGATCGTCCGATAGATCGGACTTTTTAAATTGATTGTAATATTATAACTCTTAATACCTTCGTTTTAGGTATTTCTCCACCAAACATTCTTCTAGCATGAGTGCAACTTCGGCATCTGTTGGGGGTGGCATATCAGTTTTTGCTAGCCCTCTGAGTCGCTTAGCCGCACCTTTGCGATCGCGCCCCAATCTAATTTTAACTTCGGAGTGCATAAGTTTTGTTACTTTTCTTCCTAATTCTTCCTTCGTGTCCTTCATGTCTTCGCGGTTCAACAGTAGTTTCATCACCGAATAACTAACATAAACTGCTCTCGTTTAGCTGCGAAACTCAAGCAAGCTAAAATATCCTGTTGTGTGAGATAGGGAAAATCATCTAGGATTTCTTGATAAGTCATCCCAGAAGCGAGATATTCCAACACGTCATAAACCGTAATTCTCATACCTCGAATACAAGGTTTACCACCTCGCTTACCCGGTTCGATCGTAATGATCTTAGCGATGTCTTGTTCTGACATGGCATTTTTCCTTTAGCTACTGTTCTCAATTTTAGCATCAAAGGATATCGCCCGCGCGTGGCCCAGAAACCGGGTTTTTTCGACAATTTCTGGTTGTGATTCGCAGATTCGGCCAAAAACCCGGTTTCTGCTTCCCATCGAGCTAACTGCTGACAGTATCTTCATCCAAATTATCGAGAGATTCTTGCAGCGCATCGCGTCTATCGCGAACCGAATCGTTATTAGGAGCAATGGCTAAATATCGATTAAACATTTCCAGCGCCTCTTGCCAACTCTTGATTGCTTCCTGCTGCTCAGATAATTGTGCTTGCAACTCACCCAGACTTTGCAGCGCGATCCCTTTGTTGTTGAGAACATAATTACTATCAGGTGCAATAATTAAAGCAGAATTATAGGCAGAGATCGCATCAAAGTAAAACTGTTTTGCTGCCTCAAATTCACTTAGCTTTACTTGCAAAGCACCCAGACCTTTCAGCACAATACCTTTGTTGTTGAGAGCATAGATAAAATCCGGTGCAATAAGTAAAGCAGAATCAAAGGCGGCGATCGCCTCTGAGTAAGACTGTTTTGCAGCCTCAAATTCATTTAGCTGTGCTTGTAAAT
>JAUBOH010000707.1:0-1998 GCA_036700145.1 Microcoleus occultus BM001215366 | reverse complement strand
GAACAGGCAAGATGCCTGTTCCACAAGAAAATTGACTCTTTGTGGAACAGGCATCTTGCCTGTTACTGACACAGGACTATATAATTAATGCTCTCGAAGTTCTCTTTCTTGCAAAATTTGGCTTGCCCAAACCCGGTCTTCTTCCGATAGAGACGGTACGGGTTCTCGATCGTAATCGATCCGATAATCATAGCCGGCGCGATCGTAAATACCTGCAAATATTTCTGGGAAATTAACAATAGGTTCTACATCTTCCTCGCGCAAGGGAAGTGGAAATATAGGAAAAGAATCGCGGAGATTAAAAGCATAAAGTTCGGCAAACGGACGGCGATTACTGGGACTGACTAAAATCCGATAATCGCTTTGAATAGAATTATTAAGAATGGGCATAGATTCCCATTTTCGGAGTAAATCGATTTCGACTAAATTAGTTAAGCTACCTAAAATACTCTGGCGTTTTTTGAGATAAGTAATTCTGCCTTCTCCACTACGTTTGTTCACGGGAGAAAGAATTTCAATTGCGGTGACAACTTGTTTCGTTGTCATTTCTCGGACTTCCAAGTAAGTCTGTTTGATTTTTTCAGTAGTTGGGACTTTGACGATAGTCGGAAGTGTTAAAGTAGCAAGGGCAACTGAACGGTTAGGAACATCAATGGTATTAGATTGATGTTCGATAGCCACATTGGGGATACTTACTAGAATCGAGTTACTATTATAGTCATTAGTATCGTTTTTATAAATGTTTTGTTTAATCGCAATTTCATATTTAGGGCGAATTTGAGGCATGATGGTATCAGCGATCGCGATAGTTAACCAATGATGAGTTTCCTGCCAGAAATCGGGGTGTTCTAAGTACGGGTCCATTCCAGGAAAGGGTGAAGGCATAGGACTTTTTTCCGATGTATTGACTTTCCAATCATTTTAGCATTTTTAATTTTGTAGGTGCGTCGCTGCTAATATCCCGGTAGGGACACGGCATTGCCGTGTCCCTACAATAGCGATGCACCCTATGGTATCTACAACAATATCGCAAATATCAACTATAAAATTGCAGCAACAGTTGCCATCAGCAACCCTTGAAACAATTTCATCCCATCAGTTTCGCCCAACATCGGATCGGATGCCCTCTCAGGATGCGGCATCATTCCTAACACATTGCCCGCCCGATTGCAAATGCCGGCAATATTATTTAACGAACCGTTGGGATTCCCAGCACTGTTAATTTCGCCGGCTTCCGTGCAGTACCGAAACAACACTTGATCGTGTTCTTCTAGTTCTGCTAAAGTATCGGCATCAGCATAATAATTGCCTTCCCCGTGGGCGATCGGCAAATCGATGATTTCACCCGAAGTGTAAGCGGAAGTCCAAGGAGTGTTACCGCGTTCGACTTTCAACGAAGTGCGATCGCAAATAAAATGCAATCCCGCATTCCGCACCAGAGCACCGGGGAGCAAACCAGCTTCAGTCAGCACCTGAAAACCGTTGCAAATACCCAGTACAAGTTTGCCCTGTTTCGCGTGTTCCGCAGTAGCCCGCATCGCCGGAGAAAAACGGGCGATCGCGCCGCACCGCAAATAATCTCCGTAACTGAAACCACCGGGAACTACAATGATGTCAATATCCGAAATATCGGTATCTTCGTGCCAAATCATCCGCGTCGGTTGGTGGAGTAACCCTTGAGTTACCCACACCACATCGCGATCGCAATTTGAACCCGGAAAAACAATAACTCCAAATTTCATAAGCAGAAGGAAGAAGGAAGAAGGAAGAAGCAAGAAGGAAGAAGCAAGAAGGAAGAAGGAAGAAGGAATAGGTGTCAACTTAAGACTGAAATCTTATGTTTTTCTCGCTTGTATCGAAGTCTAGATCCCCCTAAATCCCCCTTAGGTCGGGGGACTTTGAGTTGTTCTAGTTCTTGTGTTTTTAACAGAAACTTTGAGAACATCTTGTCCCCCCCTTATTAAGGGGGGTTAGGGAGATCGAGATATGTGCACCCTC
>JAUBOH010000706.1:0-2009 GCA_036700145.1 Microcoleus occultus BM001215366 | reverse complement strand
TACGATCGCATCGAAGCCTTTTGCTCAGCCTTCAAATCCCGATTGCTAGCAGCCGCCAACTCCGCATCCAACAAAGTTTTACCCGTCGCAGCCAAATAAACATCATCCAAACTCGGCCGAGATTGAGCAATTCCAAAAGTAGGCAATCCCGCATCTCTCAAAGCTTGCTGAATTGTCACCAGTGCGTCGCTGTGCGGTGTTACTACTAAATTTAGAGAATTTCCTTGAGCCGCATTGACAATCACTTCCTGCACAAAAGAGAGCGATTCCATCAGAGCTTTTGCTGTTTCGGCTTCTGCGATCGGCGAAAACTCCCGAATCCGCAAAGTCACCCGATCGCCCCCAACCCGATTTTTCAACTCCTCCGGCGTGCCCTCAGCAATCACCGTACCCTTGTCAATAATCGCCACGCGATCGGCCAAAGCATCAACTTCTTCGAGATAGTGACTCGTAATCAAAACCGTCGTACCCTCATCCCGCAAGCGGCGCAGGAAATCCCACACCACCACCCGGCTTTCAATGTCGAGCCCGACAGTCGGTTCGTCCAACACCAAAACATCCGGCTGGTGAAGCAATCCAGCCGCCAAATCGAGGCGCTTGCGGATACCGCCGGAATAAGTACCCGTCTTTTTATTTTCCCACTCCTCCAAACCGAGGAGTTTCACCATTTCGTCAATCCGCCCTTTAATCGTCTTGCGGGGTAAATGGTAAAGCGCCGCTTGCAGTTGCAAAAGTTCGCGCCCCGTGAGCACCTTATCGAGAGCAACTTCTTGGGCGACGTAGCCCAGTCTTTGTCTGGCAATTCTCGGCTGGCTGACAGCAGAAATGCCCGACACTTCAATCCGTCCGCTGTCTGGCGCGCTCAAAGTACAAAGTACCCGCAGGGTTGTGGTTTTGCCAGCACCGTTGGGGCCTAGCAAACCAAATATTTCCCCCGGTTCTACCTTGAAGGAAACATCTTTAACGGCTTCTACACTGCCGTAGCGTTTCTGAAGATTTTCAATTAAAACGGCGGGAGCCATATTATTTTAGGATGAACTGGTTGTTAATATTTTGACACTTCCTGGCTCAAATTGCCCGAATGTTCGATCGACCTGCTGCCAATGGCTTCTAAATTTCACTTTTACGGGCGGGTTCGATCGACCATCTATGACTAAAAAAGATGATCTCGTATACTTCGACGGAGCTCAGTAACCAACCGCCACCCAACGGCTTTCTCCACGAGCGAATTTTTTGCAAAAATAATGAGTCTTGAGTTAACTCTAACTTTTGGGTTAGCAACTCAAAACTCATCTTTTTTTAAACAAGTAGAGATGCACCCGAAACCTGTTATCTTATAATTATCTCTACCTCTAGGCTGATGTCGATAGCGATTTTAATAATCAGCCATCGTTTCAAAACACATCAAGCTATGTAACGCATAATTTCACCCACAGAAATGCCACATCTCAAAATTTTTAACGGGCAATTTCTACTTTTAACTTCCCTAAAGAGAGTTGGCGGCCGCGTCTTTAATCGATAATTTTTACCCAACCGCGGCGCACGTTGTACAGCAGTCGGTTGATGATGGCATACTCATCTTCATTCAGCGTTCTTTCTAAAAGTGCGGATCTGAGCTGTCTCCGATCGTGGCGAGTCACGACGCTGGAGAACATGACCTGACCAAATAACTCTTCGAGTGTCATTTGAGAAACTGACATGATAAACCTCCTAGTTGATTGAGACAGATAAAATTTTCACAAGCTTATGATAATTCTATTATCTTCTGTGCGATCGACTCCAAAGGCGATCGAAAACATTGACACGGTGTGATTTTTGCGCTACACATCTGTGACCGAGACTGTGACGCCCAGTGACTCGGATCTCTTAAATTTGTGATGACTGTCACTCTTCGGAAGAAGGAAGAAGGAAGAGGGAAGAAGGCTGTGGGGGCGATCGGCAATGATATAAACGGAGGAGACGGCAGTGCCGTGTCCCTACCCCGATTAATAATTGTAGGGACACGGCAC
>JAUBOH010000705.1:0-2009 GCA_036700145.1 Microcoleus occultus BM001215366 | reverse complement strand
TTCTTAACAGTGAGACTGTTTATGATGGCGGGTTTGAGGATATATTCATGAGTTTATTTGCGCCTGCGTGCTTAACAGAATTCTGGCAACTAAACCAGCTTATCTTCGGCAATTCCGCTCTTGGCAGCGGCCAAATGTGCTAACGTACAATCAAAAATCCCCAAATTTCAACTATCGGGAGACAGATAACTGTGTTCGTTCAAGCACCTCCAACTCCCAATTACAAATGGTTTAGCTGCATTTCTAGCACTGTTTTCACCGCATTGTGCCTGTTGCCCATTTTCAGCGCTGCGGGATACGCCCAAACTCCCCAAAATAGAGTCATCAAAATCGGCGTGGTGCAGCGGTTTGGCACCAAAGCCACCGACAAGCTGACGCTCAAAGCAATACCGGGCGACAGCTTAACATTGAGTTACAAAACTCCTCAAGGCACAGAAACCAAAACTGTGGCTAGTATCAAGCTAGAAATAGCCAATAAACCTCTGGAAGCGCCATTAGTAGAAGAACGAGTCGTTCTGAGTTCCCACCGCAGTTTCGAGAGTGCGGAAGATAGCGCCAATCAGTGGCGCGCTAAGGGAATTGATGTAGAAATTGCTCAACCTTTGCGCTGGCAAGTTTGGGCGAAAAGAGATACTTATAACTCTCCTTTGGTGCGGCGCTGGCTGTTGCAAAGTTTGCAAGCTCAAGGTAACAAAACAGCTTTTTTGGATACCAAAGTTTTCAAACAAATACCTCAAACGTTTTGGGTGTTAAACGGCTTTCGTTTCAACCGCAATGAGTTGGATGTGACGGCGGGTAAAAATGTGATTGAGGTATTGGAACAAACTACCCAAGAGGCGACAGCTATCGAACCAGAAAAAGCCATTCAAGAAACTCGCCGTTATGGTGGCAGTTTGCGCCTGCAAAAAAATGCTTACGGCACTTATACTTTAGTCAATGAAGTGCCGACGGAAACTTATTTGCGGGGTGTGGTTCCTCACGAAATTGGGGCTTTTTCGCCTTACGCTTCGATTGTCGCTCAAACTATTTTGGCGAGGACTTACGCCCTGAGAAATTTGCGCCGGTTTGCTGTGGATAATTACGAGTTGTGCGCTGATGTTAATTGCCAAGTTTATAAGGGTTTGGCGGAGGTTTACCCGCAAAGCGATCGGGCGATCGCCCAAACGAGCGGTTTGGTTCTAACTTACGAAAATCAGCTAGTAGATGCGCTCTATTCTGCGTCTAGCGGCGGCGTGACAGCACGTTTTGGCGATGTGTGGCACGGCCCGGAACGTCCGTATTTGCGATCGATCGTCGATTCCCCTAATAACGTCTGGGATTTGTCAAAGCAGAGTTTGTCTGACGAAAACAATTTCCGCCGCTTTATGACTCTGAAAAAAGGGTTTAATGAGGAAAAAGAAGAAACGTTTCGGTGGCGCGAAGAAGTTTCTTTGACATCGATTGGTGGATTTCTCAAACAGTATCTTCAGAAGAAAAAGCACCCGCTGGCTAATTTTAAAACTGTCACTCAGGTGGAAGTGGTGGAAAGGTCGCCCGCAGGTCGAGTTTTGCAAATGAAGGTACAAACTGACTTGGGGCCTATCGATATCGATAAAGATGAAATTCGGAATGCTTTTTACCCGCCGATTAGCACGCTTTTTTACCTAGAACCCATTTACAATGCCGATAAAACCCTGAACGGTTATGCTTTTGTCGGAGGCGGTTTCGGACACGGGGTGGGAATGAGTCAAACTGGTTCTTACAATTTAGCTAATTTGGGCTGGAATGGATCTCGAATTCTGGGCTTTTATTTTCCCGGTGCTCAGGTTGTTCCCCTGGGCGATGCGATTACATTTTGGCGCGAATAGTCGATGAGAGTCCGAGTCGGCAATCAAATCTGGTAGCATCGAAATTAATATTACCTACAATCAGGACACGGCAATGCCGTTTCCCTACCGCGATCGACTGTAGGGAAACGGCACTGCCGTGTCCTCCGTTTATATCATTCCGATGAAGAGCCCAATTGATAT
>JAUBOH010000704.1:0-2024 GCA_036700145.1 Microcoleus occultus BM001215366 | reverse complement strand
TCTTCCTTCTTCCTTCTTCCTTCTTCCTTCTTCCTTCTTCCTTCTTCCTTCTTCTTTAGTCTTCGTGTTCTTCAAAAGGATCTCTCAATTCCTTAGCGGGAGGGCCAAAAGCCGTGTAGATCGAGAAGCCGGTCATTGCCACCAGACACAGACCCAATGAAATGCCAAGAACTGCTGCGGGTTCCATATTTTCGATTTATGATAAGTGCTCAACCCCATAATATTACAAAAAGTCACATTTTGTCGGAAAATCTAGTGATTTTAGGCGCAGTACGGTATGGCAGCCAACCCCACTCCCCCTTTTCTCAGTCCCCCTGCCACATTTATGAGAAATTGCGATCGCAATTAGCGGTGAAAATATGTCAAACTTTTCTGTAGAGATTCATTGCAGGTTACTTATGGCACAACGGACTTGGTTAGGAGATATACTCAAACCCCTTAACTCAGAATACGGCAAGGTAGCCCCCGGTTGGGGAACCACGCTATTGATGAGCGCATTCATTGGACTGTTTTTCGTGTTCTTGTTGATTATTTTGCAAATCTACAACTCTTCGCTGATTCTGGAGAATGTGGATGTTGATTGGTCGAGTCTCGGCCGCTAAAAATTTAGCACGGAAAAGTAAGGCTAAAAGTAAAAGCTGAGGGTAGAGGAGAAAGGGTAGAAGCTATGTTTGCCCATTTTCCCTTGCCCTTTCCCGTTACGGGTTCGCAATAAAATGCTAAATAACTAAACATATTGCAGGAGAAAAAAATGAATATTTTTGGCATTGGTTTGCCGGAAATGGCAGTAATTTTTACGATCGCCCTATTGGTATTCGGCCCGAAAAAGTTGCCAGAAATCGGTCGGAGTTTCGGGAAAGCACTTCGGGGATTTCAGGATGCTTCGCGGGATTTTGAGTCGGAGTTTACTCGGGAAGCCAAGCAGTTAGAAGAAGCTGTCGCAACTAGCAGCAAACCGGAAACAGAAAAACTCGCTGCTGCTACTCCCAAGGAAGATACCGCAGACAGTTAAATGAACAACACTCAGAAGTCGGAAACGCCAGCGGAGTTAGTGATTCCCCAGCTAATAGTTGGCTTGGGAAATCCCGAACCAAAGTACGATCGCACCCGACACAACATCGGCTTTAATGCTGTCGATGCCTTGGCTAAATCTTGGCAGATTTCTCTGTCGGAAAATCGCAAATTTCAAGGCATATTTGGCGAGGGAAACCGGCCGCGGGGACAGAAAATTCGCTTGCTGAAACCGCTGACGTACATGAATCTTTCGGGCCAAGCAATTCGGGCGGCGACGGATTGGTACAAAATACCTCCAGAGTCCGTGTTAGTAGTATACGATGATATGGATTTGCCGATCGGCAAAATCAGAATGCGGCTTGCAGGTTCTGCCGGCGGGCACAACGGCATGAAATCGACAATTTCTCACTTGGGTACAGACAAATTTCCCCGGTTGCGAATCGGCATCGGCAAACCTCAAACCGAAGCTGCTAAAAATGAGAAAGATACGATTTCGTTCGTGTTAGGAAAATTTTCCTCAGATGAAAGTCAGTTAGTAGAAAAAGTGCTTAAACTGGTTGTAGAATCGGTGGAACTGAGTCTGCACCAGGGAGTAGAAAAAGCGATGAGTCTTTACAACAATCGCACGATCGCAGCCACAAACGCGGAAACAAAAGGGTGAGTTCGAGACGTTTACCTGAAACTACTGCATATGTCCGGGTTACTGGTCAATCTTGGCAAAAAGGCACGATTGAAGGTGAAGTAACTGCCGGCAGTTTTGAGTGGCAGTTTCAGTGGCGTTTTCGGGAAGAAAAAACACTGATACTTGAGCCTTCTCAAGGCAGGGCTTTGATTCAAGAACCGCTGCACCGTTTTCTGGAAAAATGGGATTATCAATTAGAACCGGGCGGGGATTATTCGTTTACGGTTCGGGCTCAGTTTTAAGAATGTTTTTTTTGCCGCAGATTAAGCCAAAATTAGGAGACGGCAGTGCCGTTTCCCTACCCCGATTAATTGTAGGGAAACGGCAC
>JAUBOH010000703.1:0-2029 GCA_036700145.1 Microcoleus occultus BM001215366 | reverse complement strand
AGCCAAAGCAAAACCTCAATATTTAATTAAGTTCGATCGATAACAAAGGCTAAGGTAAAGTTCATGGCAAACTCAGTTTTAAATCAGCCAACCGCAGCAGCAGGAGTGCAGTGGCAGCCAAAAGATATTATCCGCAGCCTAGTGTGGAAAATCGCGATCGCAACCTGGCTGTTAATGGCTGTAGGCAGCGCCACGCGGGTGATGAATGCGGGGCTCGCTTGCCCCGATTGGCCGCTGTGCTACGGTCAATTAATACCCGCAGCGCAAATGAATTTGCAGGTATTTCTGGAGTGGTTTCACCGTTTGGACGCGGCGGCGATCGGCTTAAGTGCGATCGCCCTTTTAGGACTATCTTTGTTTTATCGCAGCCGCCTGCCAAAATGGCTGCCTTGGGCCAGCGCCGGGGCAGTATTTTTAATCGTTTTTCAAGGCGTACTCGGCGGCTTGACAGTAACGCAACTGCTGAGATTTGACATCGTTACCGCTCACCTGGGAACAGCTTTACTGTTTTTTTGCGCCCTGCTAGTCATCGGTTTCATGCTGACTCCCTACGAAGCTACAAACAATACGGGTAAATTAGCATGGGTAAGTTCGATCGCAGCATTGTTAGTTTACCTGCAAAGTTTGCTAGGAGCATTAGTCGGCTCTCGATGGGCGCTGCACCAATGTTTTGGTTCCTCAGAATTGTGCTCAGTAATGAACAGCCATATCATCGGCATAGTACCAGCTACCGCAGCCACTTTAGTAGTAGCAATCATGGCTTGGCGGCAACCAGCATTAAGTTCAAACTTGCGAAAACTAGGTAATTTAGCTAGTGTTTGTCTGATTGCTCAATTAGTGTTGGGATTAGCAACTTTCCGGCTGCACCTTCAGGTAGAACCGCTGACAGTCGCCCACCAAGCCGTCGGCGCTGCATTGCTGGGAACTTTGGTAGCCTTTAGTGTTTTCGCTTGGCGCGATCGGGTTTTATCAGCTTGAGAGGGGCGGGTTGATTAATCGGCGGTTGAAACCGCTACTACACAAACGAAGTCCGCCTCCGCGGACTAAGAGGGGCGGGTTTATTAATCCTTTTACCTACAGCAAATATCTCTCGTAAAACCCGCCCCTACAGTCCAATTAAAAATGACAACAAGTGACAACTAACAACTAACAATTAATAACCAATGCAAGAAGTTCTTACAAACAATAGCCCTCGCCTTCACGAAAACTTTTCGCAAGTCGTGAAAAGTTACTATCAACTCACAAAACCGAGGATTATTTTACTGCTGCTAATCACCACATCAGCAGGAATGTGGATGGCCGCCAAAGGAGAAGTCGATCCGCTGTTGCTGGTATCAACCATCACCGGAGGCGCTTTAGCTTCCGCGTCGGCAAATACGATTAATTGCATTTACGACAGCGACATCGATTATATTATGGAGCGCACCCGCTGGCGGCCCATTCCTTCCGGGCGCGTCAAGAAACGGGATGCTTTGATATTTGCGATCGCCCTAGCGACAATATCTTTTACATTACTGACAGTTGTTGCCAACTTATTATCAGCATTGCTAGCCATGTCTGGCATCGTTTTCTACGTCCTAATTTACACCCATTGGCTGAAGCGCCACAGCGTCCAAAACATCGTCATCGGCGGTGCAGCAGGGGCGATTCCGCCGCTAGTTGGGTGGGCTGCGGTGACGGGAGATTTGAGTTGGGGTGCGTGGATGCTGTTTGGGATTATCTTCCTATGGACACCGCCGCATTTTTGGGCTTTAGCAATGATGATTCGCGACGAATACGAGGGAGTAGGCGTACCGATGTTGCCGGTAATTGAAGGTGACGAAGAGACAGCCCGCCAAATTTGGATTTACACGTTATTGATGCTTCCTGCAACTTTGCTGCTAGTGTATCCGTTGAATTTAGCGGGGCCAGTGTATGCCGGTACTGCGATTTTGTTGGGTGCGATTTTTGCCCAAAAAGCTTGGTTGCTGTTGCAGACTCCAGAAGATAAGAAGGTTGCGCGATCGCTCTTTAAATACTCTATTCTGTA
>JAUBOH010000702.1:0-2034 GCA_036700145.1 Microcoleus occultus BM001215366 | reverse complement strand
CCAGACACCTTTTTCATGTTCAAAACTGTGTCCATCGTCCTCATAAAGCGTCCATTCACCGCTTCCGGGCCAAATTCGCATTTTTAATGACTCAAGCGGTTCTTCGCTCACAAATTGCCTCACAGGTGCGATCCTCTTCGAGGGCTTCGCTAACGCAATTATCCCCCCACCGCGCGCATACAAAGGCATTCTCTCCAAAGGTGCATAAGCTAAAATGTGCGTCGGGCCCTGATAGCATTCCCCCGTCCACCAATCGTACCAAGTCCCCTCCGGCAAATACACGGCGCGATGCTCAACACCAGGGCGGTAAACGGGTGCAGCCATCAGCGACGGGCCGAGTAATACTTGATCGTAAAGGTGATAAGTTGCCCGATCGCGCGGAAAGTGATATAGTAGCGGTCGCAAAATCGGCGTTCCCGTCGTTGCTGCTTCCCAAAACAGCGTGTAAATGTAAGGCAATAACTGATAGCGCAAATTGATGTATTCGCGGCAAATCTGTTCGGTGCGATCGCCAAAAACCCACGGTTCGTGCTGCGCCGTACTCATCGCCGAATGACCGCGCATCAACGGATACAGCATCCCCACCTGCATCCACCGCGCGAACAATTCAGCGGTTGCATTCCCCGCAAAACCGCCGATGTCGCAACCGACAAACGCCACGCCGGAAAGCCCCATATTGCAAAGCATTGGTAGCGACATTTCTAAGTGTTCCCACTGCGATTGATTGTCGCCCATCCACACGGAAGAATAACGCTGTACGCCCGCAAAACCCGATCGCGTCAGCACAAAAGATCGATCGCCCCGCAACTTCTGCAACCCTTCCGCACAAGCTTTCGCCATCATTAAACCATACAAGTTGTGGGTTTCCGCGTGAGTTGTGCGATCGTCATCCGGGCCCTGCGGTGCATCCAGCGGAAACCAGATGTGTTCGCCACCGTCACCAAAAGGCCTTTCGGCGATCGCAGGTTCGTTCATGTCGTTCCAAATCCCCGCAACGCCCATATCTGTGAGGCTTTTGTGCAATTCGCCCCACCACTGGCGCACGTCGGGCCGCATGAAGTCGGGAAACACGGCTTTATCCGGCCAAACGTAACCGTGGAAAAGCTTTCCGTCTGCGGTGCGGACGAAGTAGTCGTTTTCGACACCGCGATCGAATATTTCGTAATCTGCTTCCGGTTCGTACTTGACACCGGGATCGACAATTGTCACCACCTTAAAACCCGCTGCTTTCAAGTCTGCGATCAGTTTCGCGGGATCGGGGAAACGCTTCGGGCTCCAAGTGAAAACGCGGTAGCCGCGCATATAGTCGATGTCGAGGTGGATGACATCGCAGGGAATCGCCCGATCGCGAAATTCCCGCGCCAACTCGCGCACAATGTCCTCGGATTCGTAGCTCCAGCGGCATTGGTGGTATCCCAGCGCCCATTTTGGCGCCAGTGGCATCCGGCCGGTTAACTGCGTGTAGGTGGCGAGAATTTGGGCGGGTTCCGGGCCGTAAATGATGTAGTAGTCGAGTTCCGTGTCTCTGGTTTCCATCCGCAAAACCCCCGGTTTTTCCGCGCCGATGTCGAATTGACTCCAAAATGTCGTGTTGAAAAAGATGCCGTAAGCGCGATCGGGATTCAGGGCGATGTAAAATGCGATCGCCTGGTACATTTCATCTGTCTGCGAATTGTAGTCAAGGGCGTCAATTGTCCAGTTTGTCTTGACTTCGGAGAGTTTGTCGAGAAAGCCGGTGCGTTGGCCGAAACCGTAGAAGTGCTCGTCTGTTTCGATGCGTTTCCAGGCTGCGGTTGCGCCTGTGCGCCATCCCATATTGCGATCGCAGTCGCTAGCAAAGGGTTTTCCCGATTTGTCAAAGCATTGAATTGAAGGGCGATTGCGATTGACAGAAACTAATATTTCTGCTGTTTCTATTTCGATTTTTTCGTCGGTTTCTCGCACTTCAAAAGGTACAATTTGCCATTGTTCGTCAGGGAGAGTTATTGAGTGCGATCGGTCTTCTACCCCCCCCTGCCCCCCCTTACTAAGGGG
>JAUBOH010000701.1:0-2046 GCA_036700145.1 Microcoleus occultus BM001215366 | reverse complement strand
TTCTTAACAGTGAGACTGTTTATGATGGCGGGTTTGAGGATATATTCATGAGTTTCTGAATGTCAATACCGATGTGGCGGTTGCTATATCATCATCATTCGACCCCCTAATCCCTTGCTTGAGTCGAGATTGGTTTTCATTTTTTTTCTCTCTCGCTTCCAGAGTTGAACCATTGGCAATCCAGATCGCACGCTCAATTTTGGCATACTGATTCCCAACCCACAGGTATTGGTAATCGATTGGCCCCAGTCAGAATCTGGGCGATCGTCAGTTCAAATATAGCCTTTCTCAGGTTTCTGGAGGTACAATAACAGCAGTGAGTAAACCAATTCCAGAAGTCTGGCTCCTCAACTTGCTCAAAGGCTCTCGTTATGGCTTTGGACAATGCTTTATAAGTTCTCGCACCCAAAGTACGGATAATGCTTTTAATCTTAGACCAGAAATTTTCAATTGGGGAGAAATCCGGAGAATATGGGGGTAGAAATATTAACCTTGCCCCGGCTTTTTTAATGGCTTTTTCTATTTCTTCCCCTTTGTGGATGCCATAGTTGTCCATTAATACACAAGCACCTTTCCAGAGTTGGGTAACGAGTTTTCTGATCGTAAAAGCATCGAAAGTAATGCCATTTATTGAGCCTACTAAATTCACGGATGTTAAAACTTTTTTGACGGATATTGCTCCCAATATCGATACATTTTTGCCACGTCTATTCGGTTTGGGTCAAGAGAACTCTTGAACCTTTTAACGATCGGGCATACAACCTAACCATAGCTCTTTTTACCCCGGACTCATCAATAAAGATTAAGTCCTGTACGTTCAGGTTGTTCACTTGTTTCCAGAACTCATATCGGAGGTTTTGAACTCTTTCATTTCATGAAGCTGACGGAAAGAGTGTTTTTTTTTGAAAGTCATTTTCAACCGTTGGGTCATTCTTCCCATTGTGGCTCGGCTGACAGTAACACCGATTTTTTCGTGGAGTAATTCGCAGAGTTATTCGAGAGTAGCATCATTATTTGTATCAATCAATTGGGCTAAAATTACCAGTTGTTCGGAACCCAGTTTCAGTAAACCAGAACATCGATGAGTTTGAGGAGAAATATCTTGGATTTGACGGGGACAGTTTGAGTAATTTTTGCACAAAGCTGAGAGCAACACAAAACCGCTTGGCTAGTTGTCTTTGGGAAATGGGTTCAGTTTCGTAAACATTAATTATTTTTTGCCGCAAGTCAACAGAGTAAAATTTCATTTTTGATTGATGTCTGATATTTTTTGTCATATGCGCGATCGACGGAAACGGAACGAGCCCGCTCGACTGCTGGTCAACTCTGGGAAAGCGTCCGCGCTGGGCGCATACTCACCGATTGAATTATAGCGAACTGATTTTTGTTATTTGATATTTTCCAGCCAATTCGGGTTGGTCACATTGTACCTCATCTATCTGAGAAAGGCTATAGACTGGCTACCAAACCCAGATGATCTAGGTTTTCTACTTTCATATAAGATGCTTTCTGCATGGGCTGCTGAATCCTGATTTGAGCGTTCATCGCGCTCGCCAGTTTACACTATTTTTGGTGATGATTAGCTACCGCTCGCGATCGCAGTTAACGCATTTTCGCGATCGATCGGGTTACTGTGAGGTAATAAACACAGGTTGGTAGCGATCGCAATTTTAACTGGTATCAGATTTAACTCACGCCCTCACGTCTCTTGTCAGGAATTATTAATTAGGTGATGCGAGCGTAACCGAAATTATTGAGTATTTTTTACTCACTACTGTCTCGGATGATTCACTTTTACCCCCTCAATCCACGTATAGCATTTCTCAGATAGATGAGGTATGTAATAAGGCTTGAAAGTCCCGATATTTAGAGAATCTCATGCACCTCATCTTTTTAAGAAAGGCTATACAGCGGTTCCCGCTGTTATGAGGTACAATAGCAGCAATTAGCTTTCCCAATTTCTTAAATGTTTGGGGTTCATTAACTTGAGAGCAACTGCAATGATTTTATCAATCATTGATGTGGTAGTTGGAGCGAAACTTCGTA
>JAUBOH010000700.1:0-2073 GCA_036700145.1 Microcoleus occultus BM001215366 | reverse complement strand
AAACTCAAACCAACTCATGCCGCAAACAGTCTGGATCGCACGACACGGAAACCGCATCGACTTCGTTAACCCCGACTGGTTTCTCACCGCAGAACACCGCTACGATCCCCACCTTTCCGAAGACGGACACGTTCAAGCAAAACAACTCGCCGATCGCCTCAAAGGTGAAGGAATTGCTCATATTTTCGCCTCCCCTTTTCTGCGAACTGTCCAAACGGCAAATCACGCGGCGGAAGCTCTCGATTTGTCAATTAAACTAGAGTGGGGACTTTGCGAATGGCTGAATGCCGAGTGGATGACAGAAATGCCGGAAACTGAGTCCGTCGCTGCTTTGTGTAGCCGTTTTCCCAGGATTGATGCTTCCTACAAAGGTGGTGTTGCTAATTATCCCGAAACAGCCGAAGCTTGTCTCAAAAGGGCGGGGGAAACTGCGAAACGACTTGCGGCTGAGTTTCCCGATGATATGTTATTGGTAGGTCACGGTGCGTCGGTTTTGGGAACTGCGATCGGGCTGGCGGGCGTTGCTGAAACGGAAATTAACGCTTCTCTCTGCTGTTTGGTGAAAGTGGTGCGGCAAGATGTACAATGGTCGATCGAACTTAATGGCGATACTTCTCACCTGACGGACGCTGAAACCACGATCCGGTTTAATTAGAAAAATGACTACTGACTACTGATTAACAAGAATCGATATGTCTGGACACAGTAAGTGGGCGACTATTAAACGCCAAAAAGCGAGAGTTGATTCCGCTAAAGGCAAAGTTTTTGCTAGAATATCTCGCGAAATTATTGTCGCGGCGCGCAGCGGAGTTCCCGATCCCGCTGGCAATTTTCAACTGCGGACGGCTATTGAAAAAGCGAAGGCGGCGGATATTCCTAATGAAAACATCGAAAGGGCGATCGCCAAAGGTGCTGGCTTGGCGGGGGGAGGTTCGGAATTAGAAGCGATTCGCTACGAAGGTTACGGCGTTGGCGGGGTTGCTATTCTGATTGAGGCGCTGACAGACAACCGCAACCGCACGGCTGCTGACTTGCGGGAAGCTTTCACTAAAAATGGCGGAAACTTGGGCGAAATTGGTTGTGTGGGCTGGATGTTTGACCACAAAGGGGTTTGTACGGTACGCGGCCCCATTGATGAGGAACAGTTGTTTGAAGCGTCGCTAGAGGCGGCTGCGGAATCTTATGATTTGATATTAATTGATGAGGATACTGAAGGTGCAGAGGTATTTACAAGTGTGCCTAATTTGGAACAACTGGCTGATGTTTTGAAACAAAAAAGTTTTGCAGTTTTGCAGTCGGAAAATCGCTGGATTCCCAGCAATACAGTGGAAATAGACAATCCTGAAAAAGCTCGATCGCTCTTGAAGTTAATGGACGCACTGGAAGATTTGGACGATGTGCAAAGTGTGACAGCTAATTTTGAAATGGCAGATGAATTAATGTCTTTGAGTATGGTTTGACGATCTAAATCACCAGATTTTTGCCATCCGCAAGACAAATCCCGGTAACTCTGGCTCGGCGCTGACTGTTTCAGGATTGTCCAAGATTTCAGATTCGCGATCGGGACGGTAAATGTAGACTTTTCTATTTTTGCGATCGATCAACAAGCCGAGGGATACACCGTTGTCAATATATTCTTGCATCTTTTTTTGCAATCCCTTGAGAGTGTCACTAGCAGAGCGCAATTCAATCACAAAGTCTGGACAAATCGGTGCGAATGAAGCTTTTTGTTCTTCAGTTAAGGCATTCCAGCGCTCTAGTTTAATCCATGAGACATCGGGGGAGCGAATTGCTCCATTTGGCAAGGTAAAGCCTGCACTGGAGTCAAACGCTTCACCTGTGCCATCTTCTTCTGCCCAGTTCCCCAATTGTACGGCAATCTTACCATTTCGATTACCTGTATCTGAAAAAGCTGGTGACATAACTATCACTTCCCCACTGGCCGTACGCTCAATTCTCAAATCGCGATTGACTAGACAGAATTCATAGAACTGTTCAACAGTCATCGATTGGATCGCAGGAAAATTGACCGTCATTGGTACGCTTTCGGTTTGAATTAGCAGCGTCGTCATG
>JAUBOH010000699.1:0-2093 GCA_036700145.1 Microcoleus occultus BM001215366 | reverse complement strand
TACTCCCCACCGATGAATCGGGGGGATTCTTGAAGAGTCCAAATGCGAACCTTCAAAGGCGACATCAAAGCGCCTCTACCCACTCAGCTTAAATAAATCCAAGCCTTGCGTATACTTTTAGCTTTTTTATGCTTTCGGAGTCCATCACTAATGCCAAAGATACGGTACGCTCCACAACCAGCCTATTACTTGCCCCGATCGGCTTTCAGAGGAAGAGTCTGGCCTGCTGGATGCCTGAGAAACTCAGTGCTAGGATGTCTCTACACGTAGATGGTTATTCTTACTTACTGCTCCCATTATATCAAATATTGAAGGCGGTTAAAACCGCTACCGACTTTTCCCCACGTCTAAAGCCGGGGGCACGGGAGGCTCGTTCTTTGGTCAAAAACATCCAACAATTTGAGTGTGAGGCTTCCGACCTGATGAAGCTTTAACCCTCTCAATTCGCACCGCAGCGGTTCGAGGGATTTTGGGAAGATTGAAAATAGTTTTCTGTAACTCTTCCTCTTGGACAGGTAACATACCGCCGATACTGAGTAACATACTTGTCTGTCGCACCCGTAAGCTACCGTGCGTCGGGGTAGTTACAAAGATTTACTAGATAGGTATGTTACGATTGAAAGGTATGTTATCTTGGCATGGTAGTGAAAAAGTAACATACTATCACTACCGACCTGAAGCATATCGCCGTGTACCTTGACCCCGCTGTAGAGCAAGCTCTGATTGCTTTTTGCGAACAAAAGGGGATGGTTTCTAAAAATGGATTTATGTATTCAGCAGGAGTTAACGCCGTACTCGCAGAGTTTTTCGGAGTGTCAAGTGTGGAAATTAGTAACACACTTCCGCATTCAGATAACATACTTGCTACGTCAGATAACATACCTGCTGTTAGTGGTAACATACCTATTGCTAGTAACATACCTACCGTTACAGGTAACATACCTGTCGAGCATACTCAGGTTGAGGGTTTGCCGGGAAAATTCAAGGCCTGAGCGACAACAGCGATGAATCGCTCAGGCAAGAATTAGAAGCAGTACAGGAAGCATATGATTCTCTCTTGCAGTCCAGCACCTGCGTCACGAACAAGCTCAAAGAAGAATTGCAAAAAGTACGATCGCAACTTGAGCAGGAACGTGGCGATCGGATAACTGCTAGACAGTTACCTAAAAGTTACCTATAAGCTGCCTGAACTCTGTGTAACTTATAGGTAACTCTACTATCTGTAACCTGTTGGCAGTTACCTAAGAATTACTTATATTAGTTACATAGATAAAGGTAGGTAACGAGTAGGTAACTTATGACAGTTCCATCGGTGGTGCAGGGTTTGATAGAGGCAGAGGACGGCAAGGTATTTGAGTTAGATTCGCCCAAAGGTTCGACATGGTTGGAGTCAACAAATTCTTTTAGATTTGAACCGTCGGGACAGAATAAGCCCTACACAGTGAGAAAGGAATCGGGCAAGGGCGGGGATTATTGGTACGGTTACAGAAAGATGGCGGGGCGGTTACATAAAAAGTACATCGGCAAAAACTCAGAGCTTAGCACTGCAAAGCTTGAAGAGATTGCAGAGGCTCTGAACACTCCCCCTCAGCCACGAGTTACAGATAAAGTTACAAAAGTTACAGAGATAAACACTTGGGAGGTTACAGACAAAGTTACAGATACCCGCGACGCTGATAGATTGACGGCTTTAGAATTGCAGGTGCAAGTTTTACAAGAATCTTTAGAAGCTTTACGGGAAGCACTGCCGGGAAAATTGACGGCTTGAGTGATTCTCCTGAGTTACTCAAGCCTGACACAGAGGTTACAGATAATGAGTTACAGATTGACTTAGGTAACTTGAAGGCAGAGAACGAAAGGTTACAGGCCGACTATGCCAAGCTTCTAGAATCTAGTACCCATGTGACTAATAAGCTTCGACAAGAGGTACACGAATTGCGATCGCAACTTGAGAGGGAACACGACGATCGGGAAGAGATTGAGGTGGAACTCTCCGACCTGAGAAAAAAATCAGCTACTGTCAGTGAGTTGCCAGAAGCGGCCGACTTGCTCAATCAGTTAAAAGGGCGGCGTAAAAAGTCGAGGGCCGACTT
>JAUBOH010000698.1:0-2098 GCA_036700145.1 Microcoleus occultus BM001215366 | reverse complement strand
TTATCAGCGACAACCTCTACGGCGTGGATATCATGCCGGAAGCAGTGGAAATCGCCAAACTGCGCTTGTTTTTAGCCTTAGTTTCGGCGGCGCACGATGTCAGCGAATTGGAACCGCTGCCGAATATTGACTTTAACATTATGGCCGGCAATTCCTTAATTGGATTGATTCGAGTGGATGAGACGGGATTTGATTCTGTAGGAAATTCGCTGCAAGGAAATCTGCTGCAAACTTTGGCGGCTAACAATTATAAAGCAATCTTAGCAGACAAAAATAAGTCCGTAGATTTGTATAAAAAACACGCTTTTGAGTCGGGGGAACAAGTAGCAGGTTCTCAAGAATCTCGGTTGTTGATGTTGCGGAGTCACATCGAACAGTTAAATCGAGAGTCGCAGGATAAATTGAATAAGTTATTGTTGGATGAGTTTAGTCAGCGGCTGGGAATTAAGTACGAACAAGTGCAGTTAGCGGGGAAACCCAAGAAACGAGTTTTAACTATTGATGATATTGCCCAGTTGCAACCGTTTCATTGGGGATATCACTTCGACAGAATTTTAGAACGCGGTGGATTTGATGCGATTATTACTAATCCACCTTGGGAAACATTTCAACCTGACGCGAAAGAATTTTTCTTGGAGTATAGTGAAACTGTATCCAAGAAAAAAATGGATATTAAAGACTTTGAAGCTGAACTTGAAGGTATATTAGCTGATGAAATTATCAAACAAGAATGGCTAAAATATAAGAGCGAATTTGCTCATCAGCGAGAATTTTTCAGATTTGCTGACCAATACAAAAACCAAGTCCCAATTATAAATGGTAAACGACACGGGAAAGATGTTAATCTTTATAAGCTTTTTCTAGAACAATGTGTTAATCTTTTGCATTCAGGTGGGGAATGCGGGATTGTCATTCCTAGCGGAATCTACACAGACTTGGGGGCTAAGAAACTTCGGGAAATTTTGTTCGATCAAAATCAAGTTACAGGTTTATTCTGTTTTGAAAACCGCCACTTGATTTTTGAGGGAGTTCATCGGAGTTTTAAGTTTGTTGTATTAACCTTTGAAAAAGGTGGAAAAACTAAAGATTTTCCTGCCCAATTTATGCGTCATGATGTTCAAGAGCTACAACACTTTCCTGATGAGAATAGCTCCTTAATAAGTGTAGCTTTAGTCAAAAAGCTTTCTCCTGATTCCCTTTCAGTAATGGAGTTAAAAAACAAAGTAGACTTTCAGATTGCCGAAAAAATGGTTAAATTTCCATTACTGGGGGAAAAGCTTAATAGCAAATGGAATTTAGAGCTACATCGGGAATTTAATATGACTGATGATGCTTTCCTTTTTCATAAAAACCAGACACCCGATATGTTAGCTCTTTATGAAGGTAAAATGATTCATCAGTTTACTCACCTGCATACTGAACCGAGGTACTGGGTAGATGAAAAAGAATCACGAAAAGCTCTCTTAAGGAAAGGAAAAAACGATAACGGTCAAAAATTTGATTATCAAAGCTATCGCTTAGGATTCAGAGATATTGCACGCAACACTGATATTCGTACTATGATTTGTACGGTACTTCCCCCTAATTGTTTTGCAGGAAATACGCTAAGTTTATCTCAACAACTTACCAAACAGGATGATTTACTATTTATCTGTTCTGTACTTAATAGTTTTGCCTGTGATTATTTGATTCGCCAAAAAGTGACAGCACATTGCAGTATGTTTTATATTTACCAGACTCCAGTCCCCCGATCGCAAATAGGTGACAAATACTTCACCGACATCGTACAGCGCGCCGCCAAACTGATCTGCACCGCCCCAGAATTTGACGAATTAGCCCGAGAAGTCGGCTTAAACTCCCACCGAGAAGGTGTTACCGATGAAACACAACGCGCTCAATTGCGAGCCGAATTAGACGGCATCATCGCCCACCTTTACGGCTTAACCGAAACAGAATTTGCCTATATTTTGACTACTTTTCCGATCGTGCCAGAAGCTGTAAAACAAGCAGCATTGGCAGCATATCGCACGTTTGCGGCATAACCCGGAGATCCCCCCTAACCCCCCTTAATAAGGGGGGACAAGATTCCGATCAAAGT
>JAUBOH010000697.1:0-2106 GCA_036700145.1 Microcoleus occultus BM001215366 | reverse complement strand
GAAGAAGGAAGAAGGAAGGAGCCAGAAGAAGTGTTTTTACAAATATGAGATGCTCCCAAAATTTTAGACTCTTGTTCAAGCTCCCTGATTCATCTGTTGAGTCACTTTAAAATCTAAAATTTAAAATCTAAAATCTAAAATCTAAAATCGAATGACACTCCCTGCTCTTTCATAGACGGGGATTCTTGGTTCATATATCCGTTATTTTTTAGCTCCAATCACTAAATCATATCGTGTGCGGTTGCATCGGTATTGTTCCAATCTCCAAACAGTCAGTTGTCCCGAAAGCATAATTTTAGTCAACAGTCAACAGTCAACAATGATTCCGGTGCAACCGGAATCGATATAACCCATTGGCTTGAGGCAGTTTGAGCATTGGATTTGACACTGCCGAGCGTGAACGCACGGGGGAGTTTGCGATCTAGCTTAGACTTCAGTTTGTGCTTCAGTGGCTTCCGATACCCCATCCTCGATCGAAGTTGGCTAGGCTTGCTTTTGAGCTTGCTTTCTTTTGCTCAAAACAGCCCGTTGAATTGTCAGCAAAATTTTCCCCTCTTGTTCATTAATTTCACCGTCAGCCTCGATCATCTCAGTGCATCGCTTTAAAAGTGGTTCGGCAAAGTCGAGTTCGAGTTGTTCGAGTAAAATATCCAACTTGGGAGGCAATTTAGACTTATTTTTCACAGCTTCAATCTCAGATAAAGACTTGGGATTTAAATTGGCCGCTTGTAATTGGGGTAATAACTCATCCCATCGGGTGAATTTTTGGGTGGTATAGACGACATACACCAAAATCCAATCCATCACCGTTTCTTGTGCGATCGCTTTCTCTAAATATTGCTCACTTTCCGCTTGCAAGACTTCTCGTAAATCTTCGAGCTTGGTTTCGATTTTCGAGGAATCGAGATGCGCTTCATAAAACCGACAAGCACCGTATCCCAGCGCGTAAATCATTGTCGCACTGGCGCTAGCATTAATCACCGCACCCGCCAAGGGAATATTGCTGACCAGCATAACTCCAGCTTCTATCGCTAAATTGCTACCCAAGGATAAACCGAAAATAGCGACAACTTCTTTTTTGCGATCGCTCGATTGCAAATCCATCCCATAGGCGGCAGCTATTTGATAAACCAACTCGGCGGATAACGCCGTCATTGCCGCTAAATCCATGCCAGCCAATGCCAAAGCTGCGCCCGGAACTAAACTGCTAACCAAGCCACTTCCGGCCGCTAGCAAGGCTTTTTCCACCATTAAGCGATGTGCGATTTCTTGAGGTTTCTCGTGAGGATATTGGCGCTGCAACTCTCGAACTTGCGCCTCGGCAGTCACTACATCAACTTTATCGATCGCACTAACTAACCAGTCGATTTGGAAATTTTCAGTCAGTTTTTTCAAGATAGGACTCTGGGAAATCGAACCGAGGGCTGAACCCAAAAAATTGGGAAATTGGAGTGCTGCACTTCCGGCATTGCCTACCGCATTGCCTACCGCACTCGCGGTATTAACAACAATCGCATCTCCAGCACTGCCTGCTGCATTCCCTACCGCACTCGCGGTATTAACAATCGCACTTCCGGCATTCCCTACCGCATTCCCTACCGCACTCGCCGTTGCAGAGACGGCTCCGAAAACGGAACCGAACCAATTGGATTTATCCCCTGGTTCAGCCTGCACCTCCGATTCGGATCGATCCTTGGTTTCTGATACTTCGGTTGCGGAGAGAACTTCTTCTGAGTGGGTGCTGTCTCTTTTGCTTTCGTTGTTATCTAGCATGGCTTTACTGTGGGTTGAGATTTTCAATGCAGCTTTTTGAGCAATCCGTTGGATTGACACTCCCCCACTCGCGTACAGATGGGGATTTGTTTCCTGGTAATAGTGTAGCGCGATCGTCCTGCTGGCGAGTTTTCGTCTTTTTTTGCAGTGCCAGCAGGACGCTCCCGATCCCTCATCTTTAAAGCATTAAACCATGACCGAAGACATCAATTCATCTGCCATTTCAAAATTAGCCGTCACGCTTTGCACGTCATCCAAATCTTCCAGCGCGTCCATTAACTTCAAGAGCGATCGAGCTTTTTCAGGACTGTCTATTTCCACTGTATTGCTGGG
>JAUBOH010000696.1:0-2108 GCA_036700145.1 Microcoleus occultus BM001215366 | reverse complement strand
TGTTTCACTGCCAAATTGCCAAAATTGACAATTCCTCCCGGTTGTGTATTTGTAAAAGCAAAAGTATTCGGATTTCCGACTAATTGAGCGTAATTATTAGTTCCAGCCGCGCTAAACCAATTATTGCTAAAACCTATCCCCGTCGCAGTAGTTGCGGTGAAAGCAGCAGGCACGTTTAAACTGGCATTTGTGCCGAAAACAATCCCCGCCGGATTCATTAAAAATAAATTGGAATTGCCGCCCGTAACTTGAATTAATCCGTTGATTAGCGAAGCATCGCCGCCGACTACTCGCCCTAAAATATTGCGAATATTGGGATTAGATATAAAGTTAGCAGTTTGCCCTTGAGTTAAACCGAATTGCTGGAAACTGTGAAATAGATTCGCGCCGTCGCTAGATTGTTGGCCGCCGTTGATGTTGAATTGGTTGCCGCTAGGAGTGATTTGAGTATTGGTGCCGTCAGCGGCGGGGGTGATTTGGGCTGTGGCTGTTTGGGATGGGATGAAAAGTCCTGTTTCCCAAGTTGCTAAGGCTGTGAATGAGAGAAAGGTGAGGAAAAAGCGGGTTGTTTTGTCTGTTGATTTCATGGTTTTTGTTAGTAGATGATATCTCGCGCCTTCTGATAGTCTGCGAGTCCGCGAGTCCGAAAGTCCGATCGTGCTCTCCGAAAGTCCGCCAGTCCGCCAGGGAATGAATTCCCTGGCTCATAGCTAAAGTCCTCGCTCAGAGGACTGTAGAAAAAAAGTTTGATATCAGTCCACTTTAGTGGACTTTCGCTTTGAGGCAGGGAATTCATTCCCTGCCGGAATTAACGTCACATCCCGTGACTATTTCCTCTCTTCCCTTCTTTGCAAATCTCGCAATTGCTTCTCTACTTTATCCACCATTGGTAAATCTCCCAAACTTTGAAATCCATCTTTGGCCTGTCGCAAATAACGCATAGCTTCCAGATTGTTTCTCATCGCTGAATGCACTTGTCCCAACCCGTAGCGGGCCGCTGTCAGCTCCTCAATATCGTCAGGTTTTGCCGCATTAATTGCCTTTGAATAGTAAGCTTCAGCCTGCGGAATTAGTTGCAGTTTCTCCAGATACAAATCGCCCAAATTGCGATAAATTGGCGCTGTTTCAACTCCTGTTTTTGGTAAAATTTCTAAGGTTTCTATTGCTTCGGCAATCAAGTTTGTGTTAAGATAAGTCTGCGCTGTTGCTAATTTTTTAGCGTTTTCGTTGGCTACTTGTTTGTCGATCGCCCCAACCGCATCTTTCACCCTTTGCACCTCACCCTCATCCAGCACACTAAACTCCGTATCCCCTTCTCCCACCAGACTTTCCGAGGAAGCGCCCGTATTCGCCTCGACAATCAATCTGTACTTAACACCCGGTTTCAGCGCGGGTTCCCCCGGATACACAGCCTCAGTGCCCGCAACCGTCATTTCCCAGTTTAATTTCGCTTTGTTTTCGCGGAGGCTCAACTTATAGCTAGTCGCGCCAACAACCGGATTCCACCGCAAAATTGGTTTATTGTTCAGCAATTTCGTGCGTCTCGGACTGATTATATAAGGAATTGGCGCGCTGTTCCAAGCAATTTTATCGTCGCCGCGATCGGGACATTTAATCAAGTCGGCGCTGCAATCAGCTTTCGACTTTTCCTTGGCTAACAAACAGCTATTCAATTGATTTTCATCCGCTGCGATCGACTTAATTCCCAAGTCAGCACATTGCAGCATAACTTGTCCGTTTTGTGCTGTTCGCAATTTGTCTCCCGGATAAATCGGTGTACCGCTGGTAGGGCGGACAATTCGGCCGTTTTGGCGCTCGATCGCCACTTCCCCGCTACTATGGATAATCAGTCCGTTAGATATTCTGTTACTCGCTGCTAGTGCGGTAGTTGCGATCGAACTTAAGCCTATAAAAACTGCAACCCTGATTTTCATTTGATATTTCCTTTTGCTTGTAAACGTTGCTGGGCAATTTGCAGACATTCATCTTGTTTCGGCACGCGGTAATCTGAATATTTAAGGGCTTGATTCCAGGCTTCTAAGGCTGCTTGCGGCTTACCTTTGATTTCGAGCACCTGTGCTAAAAGACATTGAGCTTCTGGGCTGTCG
>JAUBOH010000695.1:0-2122 GCA_036700145.1 Microcoleus occultus BM001215366 | reverse complement strand
AAACACATGACACTAACAACTCGCACGTTTCCGATTACGCTTTTTGCAACTACTACAAATACAGTCACGGAGCTCGTACACTTTCGTGACGTACCTTTGCTTGCGGGCGAAACAGCAGCGGTATACCTAGAAGCTTGTTTCTGCAACGTATCGTTAAAAAGTTTTCAGCTAATGAAATTTCCCGACTATGAAGGTGATGAATCGGAGGCTGAAATGTTAACGCTGTTTACAGCAGCAGAACTAGCGAGTCAAAAAATCGGGCTGAGGATACTAAGTCGAAAAAATAATACTGGAGGTTGGCGGGAAAAAGCTGAGATTATTCTCACTAACGCGGGTCGCAAATCGTATTTTGATTTACTAATTCCTTATTTAGCGAAAGCTCAGGTGCGATTACTTGAATACAACGATGCGCTGTTCAATTAATTGACTATGGTAACGGACTTTTAAAGCTAAGTGATTTTATCGAAATTGAATGTGCAGTATCTGTTGATATTTCAAAAAAAAATGACTTAGACATCATTACAAACAGACTTGAAGCTTTAGAAGCAGCGCTAACTGCGTTTGTTGATTTAACTTCAAATGAGGCAATAGCTGGGAATAAAACTTTTTCTGGATTTACAACCTTTGGGGACAACGTAGCGCTAAAACTGAAAAGAATTACAGGTACGTTAAGCGCTACTGCGGGAGCGTCAGTCAGTGTACCTCATGGACTTGTGGGAGATAAAATTACTGGTTGTGTGGTAAAACTTATTTTTGCTTCCAATGCTGGACTTTCTTCGGATTATGATATTGGAGGAGGGTATGTCTTTGATTGGTATCATGATTCAGTAAATATTGTTGTAACTACTACCGCAAACAATAGTCAATCTACGCTAGGAAAACCGTTCTCTGTTTTAATATTTTATATCGCTTAATTATTGCTAATGAAACGTAGTTTATCCCCCTCAAATATTAATCTCGAAAAAGATGGACAACGACGGACATCAACTAATTCTGGAAAACCCGATCGCTTTGAAGCGGGCTCAAAACCTTCACAAACGACCTCGGAAGTATCGAGGTTTGGTGTCAAGGGTACGCGAGAACTTGGTAGTTTTGGAGGTATTAAAGCAACTAATGATGCTGAACTCGATTTAGGTACTGTTGTCGGGCCGCAGAGAATTAGTGGCTCAATAAATCCAACAGAACAATCGGCGAAAGCGCAAGTTGACCTAGGTATTAAAAAAGGTTTTGGAATTAACTTTGGAGGCAAAATTAAGCGTACACCTACTGGTGTCTCAGTCGAGAATGTATCTTTTGGGGTTAACGTTTTAGGTTTTGGCGTAAATGCCGAAGGGAAGGGTAGTGAGTCGAGTAAATTAGGTGTTTCAGCTTTTGGTGTCAGTGTTGAAGTAGCTAGTGACAAAGAAGGTAGAAATTCAATTCGACTAGGTTTTTCTTTGCCTGGTTTTGATACTGGAGTGACGTTTCAACCTGATGGCGAGAAAATAGAAAAACAAGAGAGGCCTACACCACCAATAGATTCTGAGCCCGATACTTCAATAAATACACCGCCTAAACCTAATTTTCCTCTAGGTAAAATACTTGAGCTATTTTATGCAGCAAAAGGTGTTGAGTACGATTCTAATGGGCAACCTTACCAAAACGTCAACCGTCTAGAATTAAGAGCAAGGGGAAGGGTCACAACCGCTGCTTTTTCAGTCATAGATCCCGGCAATACTTATTATTCGATTTACAATCAAAACACTGGCTATAGTCAAAACGCTGTAAAACCTTTCCCGCCAAATTTTAACGTAAACGCGATTAACAGGATAACAGTGATTAGTGATTCTTGGAATTATTATCCGGATGGCTATAGTCTACTGTATAGTGTCGGCAAAGTAATACAATACTATACAAGATGGAGACTAAATGATGGTGCATGGAGTTCTTGGATTAAATTTATTGATGAGGAATATTACATAGAAAAACTTGACCCACCACTGGAGATAATAATTGTTCCCCAAGACCTACCTAATCAACCACAACAATATAAACCTATGAACTGCTGCGACAAAATTGAAGAAATGTATAAATATTTTGGTATCGCTAAGATGAAAAAAAAGAAATTCAAAGTAGCTAAGGC
>JAUBOH010000694.1:0-2123 GCA_036700145.1 Microcoleus occultus BM001215366 | reverse complement strand
CGATCGAGCTTTCACGCTCCCGCTCGGTTCGCCATTTCCACGACTTTACCGAATGTTGCGGGGTCAATAATCGCCATTTGTGCCAGCATTTTGCGGTTGATTTCGATGTTGGCTTTCTTCATGTTGCCGATCAGTTTGCTGTAGCTCGTCCCGTGGGTGCGAGATGCAGCATTGATCCGAGCAATCCACAGGCGGCGGAAGTCGCGTTTGCGTTTTTTGCGATCGCGATAACCGTTACGCAGGGCTTGCATCACCCGTTGGTTAGCTGTGCGGAACTGTTTCGACTGTGCGCCTCGGAATCCCTTGGCTAATTTGAGAATTTTTTTGCGGCGCGCTCTAGCGACATTACCGCGTTTTACCCGTGTCATCTTTGATTACCGTTAAACTTTACAAGTATGGAAGCATTAACCGCACGTTACCGTCATTGGTCTCATCGATGACGACCAATTTAGATAAGCGGCTTTTGCGGGCTGAACTTTTGTGGGAGAGCAAGTGGCTTTTGTAAGCTTTGCGGCGCACAATTTTACCTGTGCCGGTCGCTCTAAAGCGCTTTGCGGCTGCTTTGCGAGTTTTGAGTTTGGGCATGGACTGGTGTTATTTGGACACAAGCTTCTACCGTATCACGTTTGTGGTAGTTTCTGCAAGCTGGATTTGCGGAGATATACGAGATGGGCGAATCGACTAATCTTGACCGTGTTGATGGGCGCAGTTGACACCAGGCATAGAATGTTAGACCGCCAGACTATAATTAGACATAATTAGAGCAAAATAAACTTATGCAAGTTCTAGCAGCTAAATCCTATACAGAGTATCGGAACAATACTTACTGGGTGAAAGGGACTCGGATTGCCATTGACTCAGTTGTTTGTGCTTTCCAAAAAGGGGAATCGCCTGAAAGCATTGTTCAATCATTTCCCTTGCTGACTCTCGAACAAGTTTATGGATCGATCGCCTTCTACCTAGCCAATCGTACTGAAATCGATGCTTATATGGAGGTCGAAGAAGCCGCATTTGATGCGATGCCTCAACCGCTACAGTCTACAGATCCGGTTTTGTACAACAAATTAATCGCAGCAAAGACAGCAAGACAGCAGGTGAAATCGTGAATGTTCGTTTCTGATTCAGGCTGAAAATCCTGTGGTGCAAGTCGAATTATTACTGAACTTGGCGCTGCTCACGGTACAAGCGGAGTGCGTAAACTCCGGCAGCAGTTGACTGCAATTCTTTAATTACCGCAGCCATTTCGATCGGCAATTCTTCAATTTTCGCGACCGTTACCGGATGTTCCGGTGGCAGCAAAATCGGAGCGGCCAGCGCTGCAAAAGTTAGATCTGCTGCGGATATTGTATCGCCCACTAAATAGGTTTTGCCACCTGCTAATCTTTGATTGACAATCTCAAAAATTTCTTGGATTCCTTGCAGCGCAGCGGCGGCGGAATCTGCTGTGATGCTGTAGAGTTGCCGCACTTTGCTGCCCATGAAGGGAAAGGCTATTTCAAACCCTATGCGCTCAAAGAGAGGTGTACCGTTGCACCAAGCTCTTCGCATTGTATCGCGATCGCCCGATCGATAAAAATATACCCAATTTCTAGTATCCGCTCCCAGTCTAGCATCAAATAACTCTTCAAGTTCTTCGACTTCTCGGCGCAATTCAGGTTCTTTTGGATACAAACGCTGACTTTCTGGACTTAGCGTATCGAGGTAATGCAAGATGTCTGTTGAATCGGTAAAGTTGCTGGATTTGGCAACTAAAATGGGAACGCTGATTCCTCCGTGTTTGCGGGTGACCAAGCGGTGAAAAACTGGTACGTGTCTTTCTTCGATGTAGGGAATTTTTAGCAAGTCAAGAGCCCACCGCACTTTTTCGCAGTAGTGGCTGATTGGAATGGTAATAAGGCGGACGGCTTCGGCATTTGCAACTGTTGAATGATTCATAAAGTAATTGAGGTAAATGTTGGCAGTTTTTTGGGCGTTGTTGTTATTTCGATCCCTACATTATTTAGTGAGGGTAAGCCGCAATGATTTCCCTGATGGTCAATTGCTCGATTTAAAACTGCCCTAACCGTCTCGCACCATCCAAACCAACATCCCCAGCAACGGTTCCACAGGCGGCACAGGATAGT
>JAUBOH010000693.1:0-2123 GCA_036700145.1 Microcoleus occultus BM001215366 | reverse complement strand
CAAAGATGCCGTCGTCGTTGCTAATTAAAAGTTTCATTGAAATTTTTAGAGGCCTTAGAACAATCTTAAACTAGATTCAACTAGGGCGATCGCTCTCACATCCAATTACTTATTACGAATTATCCGTAACTGCCATCAATTCCACAATCAAAAATCTCCAATCTCAAATCAACAAGACTGTCGAGCCAAAATTGCGCTAAACTCAGCTTGGCTCAAAACTGCCATCAATTCCATAATCTAAAATCTCAAATCTAAAATCCAAATGACTGTCCAGCTAAGCGACATTGAAACTCAACTAGAAACCCTCGGGCAAGAGTCCAAAAGTGCGATCGCCACTGCCAATACCCTCGAACAACTCGAACAGTTGCGCGTCGGCTACCTCGGCAAAAAAGGCCAACTGTCTCAAATTTTAGGCATGATGGGCAAACTGACGCCAGACCAGCGGCCCAAATTAGGCGCGATCGCCAACACCGTCAAAGAAGCCCTACAAACAGACTTAGAAGACAAGCGCGCCGCCCTCCAAACCGCCCAAATTGGAGCCAAATTAGCCTCAGAAACCCTCGATGTCACCATGCCGGGGATTTGCCGCCCCCAAGGCCGCGTTCACCCCTTAAACAGCGTCATAGACCGCGCTCTCGATATCTTTGTCGGCCTCGGCTACACCGTCGCCAACGGCCCGGAAATGGAAACAGATTATTACAACTTCGAGGCGCTCAACACCCCGCCAGACCACCCAGCGCGGGATATGCAAGATACCTTTTACCTCCCTGGCGGCAACTTGCTGCGGACTCAAACATCCTCCGTACAAATTCGCTACATGGAACAGCACAAACCGCCGATTCGGATTGTCTCGCCCGGCCGCGTTTACCGCCGCGATACAGTCGATGCTACTCACGCGGCAGTCTTCCACCAAATAGAACTTTTAGCAATTGATGAAAATCTGACTTTTACTGACTTGAAAGGCACAATTAAAGAGTTTTTGCGGCAAATGTTCGGGCAAGATTTGCCGCTCCGTTTCCGCACGAGTTACTTTCCGTTTACAGAACCTTCTGCCGAAGTTGATTTGCAGTGGAATGGCAAATGGCTAGAAGTTTTAGGATGCGGCATGGTCGATCCAAACGTTCTTAAAGGAGTTGGTCTAGACCCTGAGAAATACAGTGGTTTTGCGGCTGGCTTTGGGGTTGAGCGCTTCGCAATGGTACTGCATGAAATTGACGATATCCGCCGAGTTTATGCGAGCGATTTGCGCTTTTTGCGCCAATTTTAAAAATAGCTTGGAGTCTTTTCCACACTCCGTATAAAGGAGAGGTTTTGGTCAATGTAAATCAATTTTCCAGTTTCAAGTAAGTACAAATAAACATCACTTGGAGAAACGGTGACTTTGGCAACGATCGGCTCACTGCTTACTGTAGATACTGGCCTGGCCCGCCCCTGCAAGATATTGTTTTTTTGCGCTTACCTACTGATATTGTTTCCGGTTGCATCGGTATTGTTCAAACAGTCAACAATCACCTGACTGTGCAACCGGAATTGATATGATTTATTGCCTACTTGCTAAAAGCACCCTTGATGTTGTCAACAGCGCTCTCGACAGCATTTTTTGTTTTATCTACTGCTTTCTGAGTCCGAGCTGAATCTTCTGTTGCTCTTTTCTCAATTGTGGCCGCATCTTTCTTAGCTTTGCGCTCTGCGACGCTACCATTCTCCGATGCTCGATCGACTTTAGCAGCATTTGTCTTGGCTGTTTCCTTAACCTTCTCTTCTGTATCTCGGATGAAATTCTTGGCTCGCCCAGCATCTTTGCTGGCTTTTTCTTGAACCCCATCGCCAATATCTGCTGCTGCGATCGAGTTTACAGCACCAGAGGCCATTGCTGCGGTGTTCGAGAAAAACGCACCCTGCCAAACGAAGGCCATCGCACAGACGCAAAGCACAGTTGCAGCCATCCAGCGCCCGACAGTGGATAAGTGTTTGGTAAAATAATTCAGTTTCATAGAACACAAAATGAGATATGACATTCTATTTTTACTCGATCTGAGCGATCGGCTCAACCATTCTCTAGATAGAGGTTATCCAGCTCCTCGCTGTTTAAAAAAATCCATCTTTTGATAGATTGAAGCAAG
>JAUBOH010000692.1:0-2137 GCA_036700145.1 Microcoleus occultus BM001215366 | reverse complement strand
GACTTTAGTCCTCATAAAAATATGAGGACTAAAGTCCTCACTACAAACGATAGGTGAGAGTCCTAGAACTATTGCACGCCAATAAACTTGTGAGTTTGCAAAGATAACCTGTATTCAGGATGCTGTTTAAGCAGTTCCAAAATAATCGGAATTACTGATTTTTTTGAGTTCCATTCCGGCTGCAAAAAAACTGGAATATTAACATGATTTACCAAATATTTACGGTAAAATTGAACTTCTTCGCCCGTGCCAACCACCAACTTAATTTCATTAGCTCTCTTCCAAAAAATCTCTTGCACGGGGTATTTAGGACTGACGTGTTCTTTAGGAGAAAGAGTAATCCAAGCCCGCGGCGAAATATCCTGCCAGTAAGCACCCGAAGTTTCAATGCTGACCTGTTTACCGGCTTCTAACAAAGCTCGTACTAACTCCGGCAAATTCCGGTGAATAAAAGGCTCGCCGCCGCTAATTACTACTCTCGGAGACTGTAATTCTGCTAGCAATTGGGCGATCGACCTCGGCACCGCCGGCAAATCTTTGCCCCCGTTCGCATAACCCGTATCGCACCAAGGACAGCCCACGGGACAACCAGCCAATCTAATAAAATCCACTAAAGTCCCAGTCCAAAATCCTTCGCCTTGAACAGTAGACTGAAATGTTTCGTGAATTGGCAATTTTATTTGTAAATTCGACACTATAATTTCCGCCTCAAACCAATTAATTAGGTTGTTTAAATATAGTCAGGACTTACGCATAAATACCAAAGAAACCGGGTTTTTTGCCCGATTAAAGGCCTGCAACGCGTCTTTCGAGAAAAAACCCGGTTTCTGACCACCCGTGCGTAAATCCTATTTTTAATTCGATTCGGGTTGCATCATTGTAGCCCAGCGGCGTTTCAATGCCAAAGTCAGTCCGTCAGCAATGGGGACAACACTGAGAGTTACTCTGGGATCGTTACGCAATTTGTCGTTGAAACTGCGAATGGCGAGGGTACTTTCGTCTTGTACTTGAGGATCGGCAACTCGTCCCGACCACAGAACATTGTCAATTACAATTAAACCGCCATTGCGTACAAGTTGCAGCGATCGCTCAAAATAAGCTTCATAATTTTCTTTATCGGCGTCGATGAAGGCAAAATCAAAGGTTCCTGTTTGTCCTTCGGCTATTAGTTTGTCCAGACTATTTATGGCTGGGCCCAACTGCAAAGAAATCTTGTTGGCCACGCCCGCAGCTTCCCAGTAGCGCCGCGCGATCGCCGTATATTCCTCGCTGACATCCATCGCCACAATTTGACCGTTAGGAGGTAGCGCTAAAGCTACGCACAGCGAGCTATAACCAGTAAAAACGCCAATTTCTAAGGTTTTTGTCGCTCCCATAAGCTGCACCAGCATTTCCATAAATTGCCCTTGTTCGGGAGCTATTTGCATCATACCCATAGGATGCTTAGCTGTTTCTTCCCGCAGTGAAGCGAGAATATCCGGTTCCCGCAGAGAAATAGATAATAGATAATCGTAAAGTTTATTTTCTAGGCCAAGAGTTGAGTTCGCCATCGGTTTGTCCTTGCTGCTGACTTGTGATTTGAGATGGTAGACGTGCAGTTATGGGAAATTGGAGACGGTACGTTCATCAGTTGACAGTTGACAGTTGACAGTTGACAGTTAACAGCTACCTCTTCTATCGACGGCTATGGGTAGCTGTCAACTGCGGTGCCCGCTCGCGTAGTCGAAGGGTCAACTGTCAATTGATAAACATCTCGATTCCGAGCTGGTAATAAAGCAAAACGCCCGATCGACCGTACAAATCAGTTTATCTCAGTCGCAGGCGATCGAGCAGTTGGCGGTTCGCCCGTACTTCTACCAAAATTTCTTTCTTTTAACCCCTGACAATTATAAATTTAACCTTTTTTCTGGGTAAAGTTGCGATTTAATTTTTAAGTTATCCAACACGGCGATCGCCCTAACTGCAAGTTTAGTTCGATAGGAAGCTTCCGCAACTGTCACACCGTCTCCTACAGCACCCGTCAAATATATCCAAAATCAAATAGGACATTTCGCAAAGGCGATCGCTATGTATTACGGTTTTGCAGGTTTCGGTGCCGTCACAGGCATATTTTTACTGTTAATTTATACCATTCTGC
>JAUBOH010000691.1:0-2144 GCA_036700145.1 Microcoleus occultus BM001215366 | reverse complement strand
CCATGAGTACCTCATCTTTCTGAGAAAGGCTATATAAGTATTTCTCGGTATTTGTAATACGGACAAGAAAACAAATTAAGAGTTCTTGTTAACACCTTTATTTGAGGGTTAAATTTTGTAAAGGGGAAGAATACCCCTGATTAGTGCAACCCTACCGTCTCCGTATCTCATCAGATAAAGCTCGCGCTCCAAGTGGCAAGTAATATCAAATACCTCGGTCAGTGGTGCGATCTACCGTTGCAACTCGCTGCATCCAATCTCTGATATCAAATCCGCTCTTCATCGGAATAGTAAATTCGAGTTCACTGTTCACTGTTCACTGTCAACCGTCAACCGTCAACATGATTCCGGTGTAACCGGAAATGATATGACTTTAAAAGCCTTTTACCAGTTTACAAAAGCCTGAGCTTGATTAGTATTAATGACGACATAATTCCGAGTGGCGCGTGCATTTTACGATCGCCTTCAGAGCAGTTTTTTTAACTGCACCGATCGCGCAGTTATACCAAATCCGCGTTAAAAATTACTTGATAAAACTGGTTGAAACCTATCCTACACAAACTTTCGTCCGCCTAATCAAACTAAGAAATCAAGGGTATTTAAGCAGAATTTGATATTACAGGGAATGTGCAAGTCGCAAACAGCATAATTCCCAAGTCAGCGTGAACTGGCGCATCAAGGGTGTTATCGCAGGATTTGGGAATTTTTGTGCCGAATCCCATCAAAAAAAGTGAGAACATCATGAAACAGCAATTATTCACAAAAGTTATAGCGGCAACAACGATCGCCCTGAGCAGCCTGACAGTGGTTTTTGAGCCTAGTTACGGTCGGACTTCACCCAGGGAAAGGGGATTTTGGTGCAGCACGGTCACGGGTGCGCCAGTGACGGTTTGAAATTTTAGATTAATGAGTAATGGGTCAACCCTGATCCCGGACAACTTCTGCGAAGTCGGGGATATAAAATAACTACTTATCAGCTTGAAATTTGAGATATTTCACTTATTTATCATTGACATAATAGAAGTAACGATTTTTTTGAACGCGGAAGCTATAAAATTACTGTTACATTAATCGAATTCAATTTTTTCAGGTATCAACCATGACTGCAACTACGCCGAAGCCAACGTCAGCAATTCCCAGCTTTTGTGAAGGAATCCAGTATTTCTCAGAGACAGTCCCCGGTTTTGAGACTTACGGGAAAGCACCTGCGATCGCAAGCGGGAGCAAGTCGATCGCCGATCCGGCCGATCCCAGCGCCGTCTTTCAAACCATGCTCGCAGCAGACGCCCTGCGCTACCTGACGCTGCAAGTGACAGCCAGCAAGGCATCGGGACATCCGGGGGGTTTTGCCAGCCAAGCCGAGGCCTACGCTGCTTTGGTGATGTTGGGACACAAGAACATTGTCACCGAAGTCGGACACCACGCACCCGGATTTTACAGTGCCATGTTTCTCGATCGATCTTTGGAAGACATGGGAATTGTCAACGTACAGCAAGTGCGCGATAAATTCCGAGAAAAAGACGGTTTATTAGGACATCTTTCCGGCTTTATTCCAGGCCTTTTAGCACCAGCCGGCCCCCTCGGACAAGGACAGCATTTTGCAATGGCAGGAGCGCTTTTGCACCGCGACAAACTGTTTGCTTTCACGATGGGCGACGGCGGCATGGGCGAACCCTATCCGATGAGCAGCATGGGACATTTTCACACTGCTTATCCGCAGGTAACAAACTTTTTGCCAGTGTTAGTTTGGAACGGATTTTCCCAAGAACATCACAGCATGGTTTCGACTAAAACTAATGCTGAAATGATTGCTTATTGGCAGGGTAACGGTTTTGAAGAAGTTATCTTAGTTGACGCTAAGGAATTTGATGATGGAAGTCAAGCTGGAGATTATATTGACAGCACCGCTTTTTCACTAGAACAGCGGATGGCTTTTACCAAAGCTGTTTTACAAGGAGTTGACAAAGCGGCCAAATCTGCTCTCGGTGGCAAATTGACTGTGTTTATTATCAAACAGTTAAAAGGTGCGGGTGTCCACGCGCGGGGCGCAAAATCTCACAATCTTTATCCGAAAGATACGCTAGATGCTCCGCACATTATCAGCGCTTTAAAAGAGCGCGCTTTGACTGCTGAAGCTTGGCAGT
>JAUBOH010000690.1:0-2146 GCA_036700145.1 Microcoleus occultus BM001215366 | reverse complement strand
CTGCGGGTTTAAGCGGTGATGATGCGCTGACGGCGGCTTTTGAAGAAAACGCTCGCGATGTGGCCCGGATTGGCGGTAGCTAGGGTTTAGCATGAGGAATGGGTAATGGCTGTTACTAAGCACCAATTACCTATTCCTCACGAGCGATCGATTACCAAGTTAGGCTGCGTGTACTTGCATACCTACAGGAGACGTTGCCAAGGCTCACTATACTGCTGATACCCAACTCGCTTAAAAGTAGAAATCATCGGGATATTGTTCACATCTGTATCACAAAACACCCTCCAAACTCCTACGTCTTGCAATACCCTCGTTCCTTTTAACAACAAATCGGTTGCAAATCCCTGTCGGCGATATTCCGGCAAAACCCCCATGTAATAGATAGTTGCTTCTTCCAAACCATCTTTAGCACAACCTTCATAGATCGCAGGAAAAACAAACCCCACGACTCTATCATCGCTACTAATCCCAATCTGCCACCATTCATCTTGATATGAGAATCCATCTTTTGACTCAGCTAGAAACTGCTCAGCAACTTGGCGAGAACCACGTTCCACGACTTGCTTTCGATCGCTGGCATCAATCGATGACTCCATGACATGAGCAACTGCTGAAAGCAACACTTCATGACTGAGTGTTTTAGCAGCTTTGAACTCCAATCGAGAAGGAACCTCAATCGACGGCTGAGGTTCTTCCCAAACAAAGGGCACTTTTAAGTAAGTTTGCTGAGTCATAAAATCAACTAAAATTTTAGTTAGTGTTTTAAGGAGCAGCTTAGCACAGCCTCGCAGGCAAGATGACATCGCCTATGCAGAAAATGTTCCCGATCGCGAATTTATGAGCTGTGAATCTGAGGAGAACTAATGTTAGATATTGCATTTTACTTGCAGGATAAAGAAGAAGCCGAAGCTATTGAGGTTTCAAACGATTTTTTTGAACGCCATCTATTATGAGGTAATTAAGCAAACTATGAACACAGTGGCTATAACAACAAAAAAGTACATTGAAGAACGGGAAGGTTGCTACCGAATTGTCGGGAAGCGGGTTTCTCTCGATTCAATTATTTATGCTTTCCTGGCGGGACAACCCCCTGAAAGCATCGTCCAGTCATTCCCTGCACTGACGCTAGAAGAAGTTTATGGAGCAATTACCTTTTACTTGGCCAACCGCACAGCGCTTGATAATTATATATCGGAGGGGGAGCAAATTTTTGAAACATTGAGGCAGCAAGCAAGGGAAAGTAACTCATTACTTTAGCTATTTCCAAAGAGATTGCCTTTTCGTAATTGGATCGATAACTTCTTTTTTACCGAAGAGCATGATTCCATAAAAGTTTAGCTCGCCGTAAGCCACTGCCTGCGTTTTTTCCAATTGCTCCTTGTACGTATCTCCTGTCATGGTTTCTAGAAAATCCACGAAATGAAGATTGTGTTCGCGCACTTTGTCACGAATTTTGCGAATTTCGTTTGAAGTTCCACGCAGAACGATGAGAGACAAAGCAGATATGCTGCTATGGACAATCTCATTTCGATCGGGGAAGTCAATAAAGCTCATCTTTTCTCTAATCTCTTCGCTTGCTGAAGCTACTAAACCAGCCCCCATATGGGCAACAGCATTCATTGCAGTGCCTGGTTCCAGCGTCTTGTTTAAAACAGCAACTATTTTGTACTTAGCGGCATTATGTTCTACTGACATCGCTTTCCAATCAACCTTTGGGTACTTAACGACTTAAACCTAACTCAGAAATTCTACCACGCTACCTGGAAGTTATTTGCGATTTAATTGAGCGCGAGCGCAACCATCGACAACCGAGCGCAATTGAACTCACCCCCGAATTGCTGTTGGTCTACCCGTTTGATATAATATTGTTACTAGATTGTAGAATAGCAATAAAAAAAAGAGATAATTATGACCGTCGAACAAGCCATTTTGGAAAATGTGAAGGTCTTATCGCCAGATCAGCAACAAGAAGTCTTAGCTTTCATCAAATTCTTGCAGTCCGATAAATGGGAAGATATCTATAAAGGACGCTTCAAAGAACTGCAACAAAAAATTCGTCAAAACACTGATATCGATCCCGATGATGACCCCACTGAAACTGTCCTCGAAGGGATTCAGCAAGGCTTCCATGAGGCAATTACCGGAC
>JAUBOH010000689.1:0-2157 GCA_036700145.1 Microcoleus occultus BM001215366 | reverse complement strand
GGTCGATCGCATTTATCGACAGCGCCGTACCCGAAGCCCAAACCTTAGCCAACGGCATCCACCCAGAAACCGAAGTCATTCAACTAGATGCCAGTCGCAGCGGCGTCGCACAAATTGCCGAAGCCTTGCAAAATCGCAGCGTCTCAGCGATTCACATAATTTCCCACGGAGCACCGGGCTGCTTGCAATTGGGTAGCAGCAAAGTGAATGCAGATAGCATTGAGTGCGATCGCACTTCCTTACAACAGTGGTTTTCGACACCAATTAGTCCGGAAAATTCGCAATTTCCAAGCCATAGCGCAGAAAAGATTCAACCAGAAATTCTGCTTTATGGCTGCGAAGTAGCATCAGGCGACACAGGTATGGCTTTTGTCAACAGGCTGAGCGAATTAACTGGGGCCAGTGTTGCCGCCTCCCAGAATCTAACAGGAAGTGCAGCCAAGGGCGGCGATTGGGAACTCGAAATCACCACCGGAAAAATCAAAACACCTTTAGCCTTCAAATCAGAGGTATTGGCTACTTACAGCCACGTTCTCTCAATGTTTGAAGTTAAGGAATACAAGCCAAGCATCTACGTCAACAATGTCACAACCGGAGACTTTAACGGTGACGGTAAGCCTGATGTAGCCATCATGGATAGTTCATCAAACGACATTAGCATTTACAAAGAAGTTAATTCATCAAACAACATTAGCATTTTCTTTGGAGATGGCAAAGGCAGCTTTAGTCCAGGCCCCAAGATTAATTTAGGAGTATCACCTAGATATTTTTTACCAGGATATTTTAATGGCGATGGCAAGCCTGATTTAGGAATTTCTAACTTTTATAGCCTTTCTCAAAACTTTTATATCTTATTAGGAGACGGGAAAGGCAACTTGAATCCGGCAACAAAGTCTGGTTTGGGTTCTGGTTTAGCTTTCACATCCCCTCTTGGTAAGGACTTAAACGGCGATAAAAATCTTGACCTAGTTGGTTCTAATTCTAGCTCTAATAGCATATCCGTATTCTTGGCAGATAGCAATGGCAAGTCTGGTAAACCTACTGATTTTAGTGTCGGAACATATCCCAAATCTTTAGCGATCGAAGATTTTAATGGGGATAGCAAGCTCGATGTAGCAACTGCTAACCAAGGATCTAATAATATTTCCGTACTCTTGGGAGATGGCAAAGGTAGTTTTGGTAAAGCCACGAACTTCGATTTAGGAAAATCCCCCATTTCTCTGACTGTGGGAGATGTAAATAACGACGGTAAGCTTGACCTAGTAACCGTAAATAGTGGAACTAATAACCTTTCTATCTTATTAGGAGATGGCAAGGGCAGCTTTGGTTCTACCACCAGTGTTTATGGAGGAGTTAGCCCATCTTTCGTTCGCTCAGCAGACTTTAATGCCGATAAAAAACTTGATTTACTCGTTGATAGTGTCACTTCTAGTATCATTTTGTGGGGAGATGGAACTGGCGGTTTTAATACTAAAAGTGAAGCTTTCTACCCTGGTTTCAATACTGAAATAGTAGACATTAATGGAGATAACCAGCTCGATTTAGTTGGTAACAATTTGGGTAATATTAGGGTTTTGCTGAACACTCCAGAATCTGATGCAGCAGTTGATTACGCAATTACTATCAATCCTACTATCGCAAGTGTCAATTCTATCATAATTGAAGGCAGGACTGCTTATACCCCCGCCATTTTCACGGTGACTCGCAGCGGCAATACTACATCTAGTAGCAGTGTTAATTATGAGATTACTGGCAATACTACTAATGGAAGCGATTATAACAATATTAGAGGTACTTCTAAGGCAACTGGTATCAAAGGCACGATCGATTTTGCTCCGGGCGAAACATCCAAAACCCTGATTATGGATATCTTGGGTGATACTGTGCCAGAAAGCAACGAAGAGATTATTGTTACTTTGTCAAATCCGATCGCATCTGGCTTTAAACCTACTATTATTAATGCTACCGCTAAGTATACGATTATAGACCCTTACTCAGTGACTATATACGATGACTTTACTCCAACACTAACTACACCAACTCCCACTACACCAACTCCCACTACACCAACACTAACACCAACTCCCACTCCCACTACACCAACACCAACACCAACACCAACTCTAACTACACCAACACCAACACCAACTCTAACTA